>JBGAPN010000349.1:0-5984 GCA_044221235.1 Limisphaerales bacterium | reverse complement strand
GTGGGGACGTTTCACTCGATGTGCTCGAATCGGAAGCCGCGCTTCCTAATCTCGCGGGAGTGAATCCGTCCGGCGTAGTCAGCGGCAACCAGTTCCAGGACGAACGCGTGCTCGCGGCCCTCCGCTGGCTGGGTGCCTTCGAGATGTCCCCCATGGCGTCCATCGCCCGCGTGGTCGAGGTCGATGTTTCGGAGGCGGGAATCCTCCGGGTCCTGACCGGCGGGGGAACCCGGATCACTCTGGCCGCCGGCCGCGACTATGGCCGCCAGCTCGCCGAGTGGTATTCGGTGAACCAGTTTGGACGGAAGCAGGGTATGGCCATCGCCCAGCTCGATTTGAGTGTGACCAACCATCCCCCGCTGCGATGGGCGGAGCCCGGAGCGGTCGCCCCGGAACCGGTCACGCCCGCCCGCACTCCCAAGCGAAAAACCGCGCGACGCCATGTTTGAACCCGGACAAATCCTCGTCGGACTCGAAACGGGAACCTCCAAGGTCTGTGCCGCCGTGGGCGAGGTGACCGAAGGGGGCGACATCAATATCCTCGGACTGGGGCAGTCCCGTTCGCGCGGCGTGCGCAAGGGCGAAATCTTCGACGCCGAAAAGGCCAGCGAAGACGTGCGCCATGCCCTGGCGGAAGCCGAGGAGATGGCCGACGTCACCATCGAGACGCTCTACCTGGCGGTCACCGGCCGGCACCTCGAGTGCGCCAACCACCGCGGACTGCATACCATTCCCACGGTGGACCGCGCCATTGATAGCGAGGATGTGCAGCTGGCCCTCCGGAATGCGAAGCACCAGAGCTGCCCGGCGGGAGGGGAGATCATCGACAGCGTGCGGCAGGATTTTTTGGTGGACGACCACGCGATATACGAGAACCCGGTCGGCGTGGTGGGATCGAAGATTGAAGCGCGGGTCCATGTGATTTTGGGCCATGCCAACCGGCTGGCGACATCACGCCAGGCGGTTGAGGGAGCCATGCCCGTTCGGGTTGAAAAACCGGTGTTCAGCGGGCTCGCCTCGGCGCTCGCCGTCCTGACGACGGAACAAAAGCATTCCGGGGCGATTGTCATCGACCTGGGCGGGGGTACGACCGAGTTCGCGTTTTTCCACCAGGGTCTCCTGCGCCATTCCGGAGTGCTCGCCGTCGGTGGGGACCACGTGTCCAACGACCTCGCCTACGGCCTTCGGGTTCCCCTGAGCCGGGCCGAGGAATTAAAACTGGCCCACGGCTCGGCTGTACCGAGGAAGGAAAGCGAGGGAATGCTGTCGGGCCCGACCAGTGGAGCCGGCCTGACCGACCGTCCGGTGCCACTGGACCGGCTGGAGAGGATCATGTCGATGCGATTGGAGGAAACCTTCGAACTGGTGGCCATGCGTTTGAGGGCTGCAGACGCCCTTCGCCTGGCCACGGCAGGGGTCTTTCTTTGTGGCGGAGGAGCGCGGACCCCGGGGATTGAAGAACTGGTCCACCGCATCTTCCAGCTCCCGGTTCACCGCGGAATCGTGCAGAATGTTTCCGGCCCGGCGAACGTCCTTGAGAACCCCGAGTTTGCCACTGCCATCGGACTGGTGCGGTACGGGTCGATGCGGACACGCCAGCGTCCGAAGCCGCATTTCCTCACCCGGCTGACCGGTTTGGCGTCCTTTTCAACCCGACGTTCCGCCCTCCAATGAACACCGAGTTCCAGCCGACTGCGAACCCTGCCAAACCCGCCGCGGAGGATATTGTCCTCTGTGGCATTGGTGGAGCCGGAGGGCGGATTCTTGGTCTGATCCAAGCCGAGCCGGAGGCGGCCCGACGTTGTGTGTTCGACACCGAAACCGTTTCTTCGGGACCCGGCGTCACGCACCTGGCTCTCGGTGGGCGCCTGACGCGCGGACTGGGTTGTGGGGGTGACACCCAGCATGCGCAGAAGATCGCGGAAGGGGAGGTTGGACGCATCAAGGACCAAGTCCGTTCGGGGTTGGCGGTCCTGATTGCCGGTGCCGGCGGCGGCGTCGGTGGCGGAATGAGTCCGGTGGTCGCCCGATGTGCCCGTGAAGCGGGCGCGTTGGTGGTGGCGGTGGTGATCGAGCCTTTCGACTTTGAAGGCGGATTGCGCCGGCACAATGCGGATCAATGCCGGACCTCGCTCCAGTCGGCTTGCGACATCGTCCTCCGGTTGTCCAATCAGGCGATCGCCCGGATTGCCCCCGAGGTTGCGGGGGTCCGCGAACTCCAGTCGCTTGCGGATGCCCAGGCGGCCGGGGTCGTTTCCTCCTTGGTGCGGCTGTTGCGCAGTCCGGCGCTGGTTCCCGTGGGGTTTGCCGAACTGGAGCGTTGGGCGCGCGGCCGGCAGTCCGAAGGCGTTGTGGCTAGTGCGACGGCGTCAGGCGGGGACCGGATGCGCACGCTTTGGAGCCGCCTCGAACAGCATCCCTATCTTCAATCCGGAGGGACCCTCCGGGAGGCGGGCGCCGTCCTGCTGCATGTCACCGGCGGAGCGGATCTCCGATTGGACGAGTTGACCGAGCTGGAGACTGAACTGAGGCAGGCCTGTCCCCGGGCCCAGGCTTTGGTGGGAGCCGCCATTGACGAACATGCCGGGGATTCGATTTCAGGTTTCCTCCTGGCGGTGCGGGATGGCGTGGCGTTCCCGGCAACCGCCGCTGTTCGGAATGTTGAGCCGATTGGGACGCGGTCCTCCCCGGTCCGGGCGCTCGTCTTTGAAGATGCGCCCCGTGCGAGTTCCATGGGCACGGTGCCGGACCTGAGTGCGGGCGCCCGGGAATCCACCCGGTCCCGTGGTACCGGAAGCCGTAGCAAGGCCCAGCAACAGCAGTTTGATTTCGTGCCCGCCTGGACCGGCCGGTTTGACCGGGCGGAGAGCACCCTTCATGAGGGGGAGAACCTCGACGAGCCGACCTTTGTCCGCCGGGGTGTGAAACTGAACTGACCCTTCCCGAAGCCCCGCCATGGACTCCAGCGGTTTCAGTGCACGTCGGGCGACGCCGGAGGATTTGCCGGCACTGGGTGAGCTTTGGTTGAAGTCAGGCCTGCCCGCAGCGGAATTGGGCCAATTCGTCAACGAGTTCCAGGTGGTCACGGACGACGCCGGGTCCGTGGTGGGGGCGGTTGGACTTCTGATTGAAGGGGACCATGCCCTCATGCACAGCGAAGCCATTGAGCCAGAGGCCGACGCTGACGTGGCTCGAGCGGCGTTGTGGCGCCGTCTGCAGATTGTCTCCCGCAACCAGGGTGCAAAATGGCTTTGGACCCAGGAAGATGCGCCCTACTGGGCCGCCAGTGGATTTCTGCCCAAGGCTGCCGGGGCGGGAACGGCGTCGTTCCTCGATCCCACTGCCAGCTGGCTGCAATTCCAACTGGTGGATCCGTCGCGGGTTCAGGATGCGCTGCAGGAGCAGTTTGCGATCCTGGAGGCGTCGCGGCTCCAGGACGCGGAGCAGTTCCAGCGTCGGGTGAAGCTGTTTCGTTCCATCGCCTACCTTCTCGCGTTCGCGGTGATCGCCGGATGCTTCATCGTCCTGTTTACGATCGCCTCAAAGAATCCCGACATCTTCCGGCGGCTACTCGGTCGCTGAGCTGTCGGTGCGTTCGACCGGCTCTGTGCTGGCGGCTGGGAGGGTGTAGATAAAGCGCGACCCTTTCCCGGGTTCGCTTTCCACCGAGACCTCACCGCCGTGGCTCTGGATGATGTGTTTGACAATGCTCAGGCCCAGTCCTGTGCCGCCCTGCTCCCGGGAGCGTGCCCGGTCCACCCGGTAAAACCGTTCGAAGACTCGGTCCTTCGCCTCGGGCGGAATTCCAGGCCCGTCATCTGAGACCCAGCCTTCCACCCGGTCGCCGGTCAACGACCGGCCACCCAGTCGAACGGTGCCGGCTTCCCGGCCGTACTTGATGGCGTTGTCCACCAGGTTGAACAGCACTTGCTGGAGTCGGTCGCCATCGGCTCGAACCGAGAGCCCCGCCGGGACCTCGTTGACCACCGTGACCCGCCGTTCGGCGCTCTTGGCCGACAGGTCGGAGCAGACCTGTTCCGCCTGATCCCGAAGATCCAGCGGTTGAAGGTTGAATGCAACCTGACCCGATTCGAGCTGTGAAATGGCCAGGAGGTCTTCGATGAGAAAGGTGAGACGGTCGGCGTGTTTTTCAATGGTGTGCAGGAACCGTGTGGCCACTGCGGGATCGTCCTTTGCCCCATCGAGCAGCGTTTCCACGTATCCCTTGATCAGGGACAGCGGTGTGCGGAGTTCGTGGCTCACGTTGGCGACGAATTCCTTGCGGACACTTTCCAGCTGCTTGATGCGGGTGAGGTCGTGGAACACGAGAATCGTGCCCGCCAGCGCGCGATTCGGGTCCCGAAAGGTGGCGGCATTGACCTGAACAATCCGGTTGCCCTCGCCGGGTAGGCGGATTTCGAATCCGGTCACCTTGCCCTCCGCGAGGGCCGTCTGCGAGAGCGCCTGGAGTTCGTGCAGGCGCAACGCCTCGAGAAGGGTTCGGCCACGAATCTCCGCCGGGAGATGGAACAACTGGCCGAGAGCGGGATTGGCAAACTGGACCTTCCCATGCTCATCGAGAATCAGCAGCCCCTCCGCCATGCTGTTGAAGACGGTCTGCTGCTTGGTCTCTTCCTCCGCCAGGAGTTGGGCCCTGGAATGGTTGAGCTCTTCGTGCTGGCGGCGGAGGGAGGCGGCCTCCTGTTCCGCATGACGTGCGCGACGCCAGAACAAAATGGAGACACCCAAACCCGCCAACACTCCAGCCAGGGTCAGGATCGGCCACATGCGATGCTCAGGCAGCTTCCTGATTCTCGTCAGTTCTCGATGAACCGGTATCCCACGCCTCGGACGGTGTCCAGGTAGCGGCATGCCGACCCCAGCTTCTCACGAAGACGGCGCATATGGGTGTCCACCGTCCGAGTGTCGATGATGTTGTCGTATTCCCAGACATCGCGGAGGAGCTGTTCCCGGGACTGTACCCGGCCGCGGCGCGAAGCCAGCGTGGTCAACAGCTTGAACTCGGTGGCGGTGAGGTCGATCCGTTTCCGGGACACCGTGACCAGGTGCCGCGGAATGTCGATGAAGAGGTCGCCGATGTTGAGCTGTTCCGGCTTGTCCGTCTCGCTCATCTGCCGGCGCAGCAGGTTTTTCACCCGCAACATAAGTTCGCGCGGACTGAACGGCTTGGTCATATAGTCGTCGGCGCCCAGTTCGAGCCCGAGGACCCGGTCGATTTCCGCCGCCTTGGCCGTGAGCATGATGATGGGAATGCCGGCGGTAGCCGGGTCCCGGCGAAGCAGCTTGCAGACCTCCAGCCCGTCCACTTCCGGTAGCATGAGGTCCAGCAGGATGAGATCGGGCACCTGCTGCCGGGCCTTTTTGACGGCCTCCTGGCCGTCTTGTGCGGTCACCACCTCGTATCCAGCTGCCTTCAAGTTGAAGCTGACCAGCTCGAGGGCATCGGGTTCGTCGTCGACCACCAGGATCTTCGCCATCACGCGGGACTTGGTAGGCATGCGGGGAGGCTACTGGATGACGGAACGGTTACAAGCCGGTGACATCACCTTCGGCCGGAGGTTCCCAAATCCGGGGACCCGGCTAGTCGGTAATCCCGTTTTTTCGGAGCTGCTCTGCCATCTCGCGGTCCAGCCGCAAACGGAAGTCATCTGTCATGAAGGAGCCATGGTCGCCAGGGAGAATCTCAACGGCCTGGCCCAGGCTGCGGGTCGCCAGGAAGGCCTTCAACTTCTCGAGGGCCGGATTGAGGTAAAAGGTGTCCCAGGCGCCGCCGAAGACATGCAGTTTGTCCCGGAGTTTGGGGCCCAGGTCGTTCCAGTTCGATTCGAGTACCAGCCGGATGTCATACGCCTTCCACGCCTCGGCAACCTTGGGGTTGATCTCACCCGTGAGCTTGTTCATGGCCTGCATCGGATGGCCGTTGGTTCCACGGGGACTGAATACGGCATCGAAGGAATCCAACT
>JBGAPN010000348.1:0-5769 GCA_044221235.1 Limisphaerales bacterium | reverse complement strand
CTGCCCGGGGAGTGCGCACGTTTGAGTGCGGCCGCTCACCTCAAGGCAGGGAATCCAAGGCGGCAGCCCATTGCTGCCGCGGGCCGATCAAATCAGCCACACCGTACTGCGCACCACATCCACTGAGACCGGCGGACTCTCCGGGACTGCGGAATCCGTCGGACTGCCGGGAACCGTTGGGACCCCTCGTTCCGCCGGTTCCACACTCCAGCAAACAGACAGAGCCGGGATGGCGAGGCGAAGATGCGGGAGGGGAACGGTTCCGTCGCTGGAGCCATCATGCACGGTGAGGTGCGGGTGGGAATGGGCCCCTGAATTCTCCGCTTCATCCGGAACACAGCCATCATCGTGGTTGTGGCCGGGATGGCATTCCGCCCCGTGGCAGAGGACCTCGGCGACCGACCGGACTTGGGGTGCACAGGCGCAGAGGTAGGCTCGAACGGCTCCGAAGACCTGGAGATGCCCGAGCGCGAACAGCGCCAGCAGACATCCAATGGTCCTAATCCTCAAAGCCACGCCGGACGTTACCGCGACGGTGCTCCGAGGCAAGTGTTCGCCGCGTTCGAAGACGGATTCGATAGGGGCCCTCACCCCGGCCCTTCTTCTTCCCAGAGTCGGAAGAGGGGGACCTGACGGTAGGACTGGATTCTTGTGGTAGAATTGTCCGCAGCGGTCCAACCGGCCTCTTTTTCCCCTTCTGCAGCCGAGGTGAAGAAGGGAGGTGGACCCGCGGGAATGAAGCGACCGCAGTGCCGCCCCCCAAACCATTTTCCTCTGCAAGGGCGGGGGTGGATCCGTGCTTGACCCATCCGGCTGAAGCGAGAGTCTCCGAAGACCATTCCATCAGATTTGTATGAATCCCATCGACACGACGACGCCGACCACCCGGGTCAGGTTGACTCGGGGAGGGATCCTGCTCCTGGCCGCCGGCACGCCGGAGGAACAGGCACAGATTCGGCAGTTGGACCGCGCTGCCCGTGAGGAGCGGGTGGACCGGTTCCTTCATCGGCTGGACCGTGCCATGGGCGACCTCCTTCCCGTCGCCATTCCCGCGGCGGCTGTCACGCTTCTCCTTGGGATGCTGGCCCTGGTGCATTTTCGAACCCGCTTCACCCGGCGATTGTCCAGCCTGCGCGCCTTCTTCGGCGTTCCGCCCAAACTGACCTCACGCCGGGACCTGGCCCCTCACCCTTCCGCCCTCAGCCCAAATGCCGGGCGGATCCCGCTCCTCAATCGACGCGACATGCCCCATCGCTGAATCCCCGGCGTGCCATGATCCGCCTCATGATTCTGGGGCTGATTTGCGGATTCCAGACGGTGTTTCCGGCCGTTTTGTCGTTGGAATGGGGCCCTTGGACCCTTTTCCAATTCAAACTTCCCTTTGCCAACGGGCTCGCGCTTCGCAATATCCGCCTTCCTTTGCGGCCGGAGTTCCTGGAACCCCGGTCCCATCCGTCATGAAACGCACGCAGCATTGCAACGAACTCCGTCCCGCCCACGCCGGGCAGACCGTCACCCTGGTGGGCTGGGTCCACTCCCGCCGCGACCTCGGCGGCGTCCTCTTCATCGACCTTCGCGACCGCGAGGGGCGCACCCAGACGGTGTTTGATCCGGCGGACCTGCCCAAGGAGGTCTTCGAAGCCGCCACCCATCTTCACAGCGAGTCGGTCATCGAGGTGACCGGCCGGGTCCGCGTCCGCCCCCAGGGTACCGAGAATTCCAAGATCCCGACCGGCCAGGTGGAGGTCCTTGTCCAGCAGTGCACCGTTCTGAACCACGCCGCCGTGCTGCCGTTCCCGGTGGACGACCCCGAGGTTGCCAACAAGGTGAACGAGGAGTTGCGGTTGCAGTACCGGTATCTTGACCTGCGACGTCCCGAGATGATTCGCAACCTGCGGGTGCGGTCGAAGGTGGCCATCGCCACCCGAAGCTACATGGATGACCAGGGCTTCCTGGAAGTCGAGACACCCACCTTGTTCAAGTCGACTCCCGAAGGCGCCCGGGAATTCCTGGTTCCGAACCGCCGCGATGCCGGAACCTTCTACGCATTGCCGCAGTCCCCGCAGCAGTTCAAGCAGATCCTGATGGTCAGCGGTGTGGAGCGGTATTTCCAGCTCGCCCGATGCTATCGCGACGAGGACCTGCGCGCGGACCGTCAGCCGGAGTTCACGCAGGTGGACATCGAAATGTCGTTCATCGACCGCGAGGACCTCTATGCCCTGATTGAGGGGCTGCTCAAGCGGGTGTGGAAGGTGGCGCTCGACATGGACATCCCCACGCCCTTCCGGCGCATCTCCTTTGCCGAGGCACTCAACCGCTGGGGCATTGACAAGCCGGACACGCGGTTTGGGATGGAGCTGGTGGACTTCACCGAGGAATTCCGGAGCTCGAGCTTCAAGGTGTTTGCCGGCGCCATTGCCAATGGCGGCGTGGTCAAGGCTATGAACGCCCGCGGTCTCGCCGGCGCCACCCAGGGTCAGATCGAGACCATGACCGAGCACGCCAAGAGTTTTGGGGCCAAGGGTCTCGCCTACATCAAGGTCGAGAACGGCGAATGGAAGTCGCCGATCGTGAAGTTTTTCACTGAGGCCGAGAAAGCCGCGTTGACGACCAAGCTCGAGATCCAGGAAGGAGACCTGATCCTGTTTGCCGCCGACCAGTGGCTGAACGCCTGCGAAATCCTTGGAAAGATCCGGCTCTATTGCGCTGAGGTTCTCAAGGCCCAGGGCAAGCTGGTGATCGATCCCCGGCGTTTTGACTTCCTGTGGGTGGTCGACTTCCCGTTGCTCAGCTTCGACAAGGAGATGAACCGCTGGTACTCGAGCCACCATCCGTTCACCGCGCCGGTGGCGGACGACATTCCGCTGCTCAAGACCGATCCCAAACAGGTCCGCGGCCAGCATTACGACATCGTGGTCAACGGCGTGGAGCTGGGGGGCGGCTCAATCCGGATCCACCAGCCCGACGTCCAGAAGACCATCTTCGAGGACATCCTGGCGATTTCGCCGGAGGAGACCCAGCTTCGCTTCGGCTACATGCTTGAGGCCTTCAAGTACGGTGCTCCGCCGCATGGCGGCATTGCGCTGGGCTTTGACCGGCTGATCGCGATCCTGTGTGGCACCCAGAGCATCCGGGATGTCATCGCCTTCCCGAAGACCGCCAAGGGCGTGGATCTGATGACGTCGTCGCCCACCACGGTGACCGCCCGCCAGCTGCGGGACCTGCACATTGAGGTCAAGGCGGCGAAGCCGAATCCCGGAGTGTGACGCCGGGTTCGTGGACCGGGAATCCCCGGGTCAGCGCGAATGCCAGGGGCCAGAGCCCCTGGATTCCGAGTGCCATCCTGGGAACGAACGCGGGAACCACGGGAAGCGACATCAGTTGTTCCAGGGCTCCGGCCCAGCGGAGTCGGACGCGGGTTTCCTGCTGGAAGCGACGTTCGTAACTCTGCCGGGCCGCTTCCCAATCCGTCTCCCCCGTTGCATAAGCGATGAGGGGACCCGCCGCCCATTCCGCCGTTTCGAAGGCCATCGACATGCCGTTGCCGGTGAACGGGGGGACCATGGTCCGCGCATCGCCCAGGCTCCATGACCCTTCCGTGCCTTTCCGGCGGGGGCGACAGTCCAAACCGCCGACGGCACACGTCGAATCAGGATCAAAGCGGGCGTCCCCCAGACGCTCCTCCAGCAAGGAGCCACGACGCCCCCGCAGCCGACTCCAACGGTCGTCACCCTCCAATGGCGCTTCACCGGTCTTGCGTCGAAACAGTCCGCAAACGTTGACCAGGTCCTGCTCCACCCGGCACAAGCCGACGTAGCCAGAGCGGCAAAAATGAAGCTCCAGATCGGCGTCGAGCCGGACCCCGTGGGCGTGGGCTTTCAGGGCGAACCACCGCCAGCCCTCCCCCGGCATTGCAGCGACCCGGCCGGTGGCATCGATGATGCCCGGAGCGTCCGGAGGCGAGACCCGCTGTTCCCGGTGCAGGGTTCCGCCGGATTCCGAAAAGGTTCGGGCCAGCAGGGCATCAAGCGCGAACCGGGAGAGGCACAGGGCCGGTTGAGGAAGGAACAGCACCCGGGAAGCCCGGTGTTCGTCGGCAAACAAGGCGGTGCGGGCCAGCGGGGCTCCCAGTGCCAGGCACCGGTCAAACACCCCCAGTTTCCGAAGCACTTCCTGACCTCGACCGCTGATGAATTCACCGCAGACGCGGTGACGCGGATACCGTCCCGCCTCCAGAATCGTGACCGGGCATCCCTGTTGCCGTAGCAGCAATCCCAGACTGAGTCCGGCCAGCCCACCGCCGACGATGGTGATGGGCGACTGGGTCATGAGCCGGGAACCCGCACGGCCAGGAATCGGTGGCTGAAGAACCCGGCATCCTCCTCATGGACTCGCCAGTCCGGTTTGGTTCCCCAGGCGCGGGACACTTCGTTTTCGCAGAAACCGGCCAGCACGCTGCGGTTCGCGTCGATCTGGGTGACCGGATGGCAGCCTATCCAGCGAATCAGGTAGGCGCCCAGCTGGGACAGCGAAGACCGGCGGGGTTCCAGGGCCACGAAGGATTCGGCATGGGTGGAGATTCGGTTCAGCAGTTCCTGCAACGCCCCCGAGTCGAAGTGATGAATGAACAGGTTTGCGTAAATGAGATCGAGCCGGGGGCCGGTGTGTTCCTCCAGCCATGCCATGACGTTTTGTTCCACCACCTCGACCTGCCATCCTTTCCTTTCCAGGGCGGCGACGGCGGCAGGATCCGCGATGTTCCAGTGGTCGAGGAGTGTCAGGGTGCTCCCAACCGGTGGTATGGGGAGCCGACGCCAGAGGGACGCCGTCAGACGGGCGTCCCCGGAACCCAAATCAGCCACCCGCCAGGGTTGGGTGCCGTTCCCTTTCAGCAATGGCCGTATGGTGCGGAACAACATGCCCGCGTGCCCCATCATCCGGTTGATCCGGCGCAGATCCTTCCGGGATCGGACCGCCTCGTAGGATTGCGGCGGCAGTGTATCCAGCAGCTCGGGTTGGACGTCGCGTTTCATGACGGTCCAATCGAGGGGCCTGTTCCGACACCCGCCTCAATCCAGGCACCGTGGCAGGTGAACCCTGCTCCGAACGAGGACATCCACCACCAGCCCGGGTCGGGTGCCGTGTCCCGCGCGTGGGCCAGGGCAAACAGCACGGAGGGGCTGCTGATGTTTCCGTGCTCGCGCAGGACTTCGAAGCTGTGACGGAGGCTGGATTCCGGGAGGACCAGACGCCGTTGAAGCGCCACCAAGACATCGCGTCCTCCGGCATGAAGTATCCATTCGGTGACAGGTCCTGGGGTTGGGGAGTTGGTGTGGGACATGGAATCGAAGAGAGCGGCGGCATGGGCGGCCGCCATCTCGGGAACACGCAGGGTCAGGATGTTTCGGAGCATGCCGGCGCTCGTCTCAAATCGGAGGGACTCCCGCTCGGAGGGAATGAGCCGGGTGTCCATGGAATGCCATCGCAGGCGTCGGGTGTGCGCCACGGGCTCCGCCGAAACCAGGGCCGCCGCCGCCCCATCGCCGAACAGGCAGGCACTGACCAGGACCCCGGGATCATCATCCAGGAAAAAGGCGGCGCTGCAGACTTCCGCACACACGACCAGAACACGGCGGGCCTGCCCGGAACCGATGAGTGCGGACGCCGTTTGGAGGGCCGGCAACGCGGCGCCGCAGCCCAGTCCCACCAGGTCCAGCGCCAAGACATTAGGCCGGAGCTGAAGGCGTTCGGACAGGTGGCTGGTCAGAC
>JBGAPN010000347.1:0-6062 GCA_044221235.1 Limisphaerales bacterium | reverse complement strand
ACGGGCGGACGCCGTCCTCCACTCCAATCCGAAGAATCTTGCCCAGCAAGGACGCCGTGTTTTGCCCATTGTTGTTGGGATCCGCTGCCCCAGCACTCCCTCCGTCTCCCACGCCGATGTAGAGATAGCCATCCGGGCCGAAGGCCAGTTGGCCGCCCTTGTGATTTGAGAACGGCTGTGGGATCGCCAGCAGGATCTCCTCCGACCCAGGGTCGGCGCGGTTGCGGTCGGCTGCGCTGACCCGGTATCGGGCAACGACGGTGGCCCGGTCCGGCCGGCGGGTGTACATCACGTAGAACCACGGGTGGTTCTTGAAATCGGGCGGAAAGGCGAGTCCCAACAGGCCCAGTTCGGGGCCGCTTTGGACCCGGCTCGCGATGTCAAGAAATGGCTCGGTCAGGACACTCCCACTCCCTGCAATCTGAACACGGCCGGATTGCTCGACGATAAACAGGCGGCCGCTTCCATCTCCCGCATTTGCGATCCCTACCGGCGAACGGAAGCGATTGGTGACGACCTCGGTGAATTGCAATTGGGGAGCGTCGAACTGACCGGGGTAAGGATCTCCTTCCGAAAGGAGCGCCGGCGCGCTGTTGGTGGAGCCAAAGGAGTTCGACAGACTGACCCAATAGGAACCGGCACTGGCTGAATCCAGATGGGTCAGGACCAACGTCGCATTGGTGGCCAGGGGAATCGAGCGGTCTCCCTTCCACCACTGGATCGCCATGGGCGCGCTTCCTTCAAAGCGAACGCGCAGGGCGGCGGTCCCGCCGGAAAGGAAATGCTGGGAGACCGGGCCTTGGGTGATGATCGGGCGTGAGTCGCTGACCGTCACCGAATAAAGCCGGTTGGTGACAGACCAGTACTCATTGCGGACGACCAGGGAATAGTCGCCTTCCGCATCCTTCTGAATCGCGCTCAGTGTGAGTCCCGAGTGGACGGCGCCCGGAATGTCGACGCCCTGGAACTGCCACTGAAACTGGATCGGGGATTCACCCTGAACCTGTGCCGATAAAATCCGGCCGCTGCCCGCCCTCAATGACACCGGGACCCATTCGTTGAAGACGATGGGAGCAGGATGGACACCCAGACGGGCCTCTTCGGATTGAACGGTGTCCAACGCATTCTGGATCCGGACACGGTAATTCCCTGCATCAACCATGTCGGCCGAGGCGATCCGCAGGACCGCGTTGGTCTCTCCGGGGAGCTCCTTTCCGGAGCGGAACCACTGGAAGGTCATGGGTTCGGTTCCGACGGCCCGGACTTCGAATGAAACAGCCTGGCCACTGCGGACCTCGAGAGGGGTGGGCGCCTGGACGATGGCGGGGGCCCGGGGTGTCACAGCCAGTCCCGCGACTGGACTGGTGACACTGCCGCCGGATGTCGAAACGACGACCTGGTACTCGCCAATGTCATCGGCCTGTACGTTCTCGAGAATCAGGGTGCTTCGGGTTTCCCCCGGGATGGGCTGAGAGCCTTTGAGCCATTGATAGGTGGCGGCTTCGTGACCGATCGCGACTACCTGAAGCTCGGCCCGGTCGCCGGCAAAACGGGCGATGGAAATGGGCGGCTCCAGAATGACAGGTTGGCGGGTCCAGGAGCAGCGTGGCGTCGTCGCCGGTGGCGACGGCGAGTAGGCTGGTATAACCCTCCCAACCTTCAGTCCGCCGTCGTCGTTCGGCCAGCTGACCACGCGACGATCCGACCTCAGGGCGAGACTGCCAAATCCCCCGGCGGCGATGGCGGTGACATTGGACAGCCCGTCAGGAACCGGGGCAAAGAAGGTGTTTCCCCAGCCAACCACGGTTCCATCCTTCTTCAATGCGAGGCTGTGCATCCGGCCTGCCGAGATGGCGGTCACCCCGGACAACCCCGGAGGCACGTCGGCCTGCCCCCATTGGTTGACCGTTCCCCAGCCGACCACGGTTCCGTCCCGGCGAAGGGCCAGGGCGTGGTCCACACCGGAGGAGATGGCGATGACGTCCTTCAATCCCGGCGGGGGCAACAGATCCCCCCAACCCTGGACGGTCCCGTCCGCGAGCAACGCCAAGGTGTGGGTGAAACCGGCGGAGATGCCCGTGACGTTCGCGAGTCCCTCGGGAGGTTGGGTTTCACCATAGATGTCCCGTCCCCAACTCCTCACGGTGCCATCGGCTTTCAGGACAACGCTGTGAGCGGCGCCGGCCGCCACCGCGACGATGTTGCTGATGCCGGGCGGGGTTTCGGAAAATCCCCAACGTTGCAGTCCCCAGGACACCACCGTGCCATCGTTGAGGAGCACCAAGGCATTACCGCTCACCCCGGTACGAATCGAGATGGCGGTGGCATTGGTGATCGGGAAGGGAACCACGGTGGCTCCCAAACCCACCACAGTCCCGACTGGCGACGCCGCCAAGGCGCTTCCAGTCCACCCGAAAAGAGCCCCGGCAATCATCAGGAACAAAAATCGGGCCCAATTCCGGACGACATGGGTAACGGTGTTGCCGTGACTGCCTGAACTTTCGTCAGTCCAGCGGATGCCGGCCGGGCCGGAGTCTCTCTTGCTTCGAGGGGCGTGACCTACGTCGGGGAATGTGATCATGAACGTAAACGGCCCCGTTCCTACGTGTGAAACCTGTTCGCAGCAAGTGGAGTTTGCTGGATTTTTCTGGCAGTGGTGGACCCAGTTCCGGGGAGTTGTGCCGCGGACGGTTCCGAGTCTGTAACCCGACTGGTGAGTCGCTCTGGCCCGAGTTAGCAATCCGTGACGCCCGCCACGGTCGCAGCATTGGATACCGGGAATTGCGAGGTGGGCCTGCGGACAGGCAGCGCGCCAAGCCGGAGCAGTTTTGCCGCGGCGGCGGTCAGGCGGGGCGGGGAAGGATGTACCGCAGCGCGACCACGACGTGGCAGGCACTGCCGGCCAGTACAAACAGGTGCCAGATGGCGTGTTGGTACCGCAGTCGCTGCCAGGCAAAGAAAATGACTCCGAAGGTGTAGCAGAGCCCGCCGGCCACCAGCCAGGCGAGGGCCGGGACGGGTAGCGCACGGACGACGGGGCCCGCCGCGAGAACCACCAGCCAGCCCATGACCAGATACAATGCGGTGGACCAGGCAGCGGCATGGTCGGATTTCAGGACCGCCTTGATCAGAACTCCAGCGACCGTGAGGAACCAGACGATGCCCAACAGCGTCCAGCCCCAGGGACCCCGGAGGGAAACCAGGGTCAGTGGCGTGTAGGAACCGGCAATAAGGAGGTAGATGCAGGCGTGGTCGAACACGCGCAGCAGGGCCTTGAGTCTCGGCGTGGACGTGGCGTGGTACAGGGTGGAAATCGTGTACAGCAGCACGAGGCTTCCACCAAAGACTAATGCGGAAAGGGTGCGGAAGAACTCCTGACCGGCCGCGTGGATCATCCAGGCCAGCGCTGCAATCGACAGCGCGGCACCCAGACCGTGGGTGAGCATGCTGGCGTGCTCCTCTTCAGGAGTCTGGCAAAGCGGTGAGCGTTCCGTGGCCGAAGTGTTCATCGATGTCCCCGGGGAGATTCCATCAATTCCCCTCGGTTGTCGATCCATCGAACGCCCATGCCCCCGGTCCTGATTGACCCAGGGGGGCCTGGAGACCCGGAGACCTCAACTTCCTACTCCCCTGGAAACTCAGGAACCGCGGGCCCGGATCCCGGTTCCCGAAAATTCATCACCCGGAGGCGGTCCGGCCGAAGGGCGGCGACGTGCGAATCGTAGTACAAGCCGGTCATCCTCCCGTTGTGTCGGGTCGGATAGTGACTGTCTGCGGTAAACGGCACCCAGGGAGGACGCGGTGGTGCGGAGATCCGGCTGTCGGAACAGCCTGGACTGCGGCGATGATCCCATACAATCAATCGGCCCGATGGCTGGGGAAACAAACGAATCCTTCTGAGCCATGGGAGAACCGGTGGTGTAGTTCATGCCATAGCCGCACTGCCATTTCCGTTCGATCGGACATTTGAAGATGTTGGTCGTCTGAAAGTAGGGAAACAGGAGTCCGGGCCTGTACCCCGCTCCGGGACTCCCGTCGGGAACCTGGGTTGGGTGGGGTTAGTCATAGGGGGCCCACCACTGTTCGTTGGGTCCGGTGGGGGTGGTGAGTTTGGGCCTGTTCCACTGGGGACGCCGGCGCTTTGGCCATAGGGATCCTCCGGTGTGTCGGGACACAGGCGATAAGGGACATTCACATCGTCGTTGCTGGAGCGATGAGCACATAGGCCAGGCCGATCTGTCGCAGGTTGTTCAGGCAAGTCGTTTGTTGGGCCTTTGCCTTGGCCTTGCTCAGCGAGGGCAGAAGCAGGGATGCCAGGATGGCAATGATCGCAATGACCACCAGCAGTTCAATCAGGGTAAAGGCGCCCGACTTGCCCGGTATCCGACGTTGAGAGGTCGTCCGCATCGGCGCCGAGTTTCATCAAATGCGATATACACGTGCAAATATATCGTTTGGAAAACTGAGAAGGATCGATTCGCGGTCCGAACGGCTCAATCCCTCAGCAAGTTTCGGAGTGCGATCCAGGAAGACTGTGTGGCTTCCTGCGCCTCACGCTCCATTCGGCGATAGATCTCCAGGACCAGAATCCCAGTCCCGGACAATTGGGATCCCCCTTGGGCCCTGCCCCCGCGGGCGGTCAGGACCAACGGTTCCCGGAAGCAGGCGTTCATGGTCTTCACCAGGGTCCAGGCGCGCATATAGGACATTCCCATCCGGTTAGCCGCCTCCACAATGCTGCCGGTGTCCCGGATGTGTTCCAAAAGTTCGGCTTTTCCCGGCCCCAATCCCACATTGCCCCTGACCGAAATCTGGAACCTCGGTTTCAGGGTGGCGGGTGGCGCCTTTCGGGAGCTCATGTGGGGTGCCGAGACTACACAATCGAGAGTTGAGCGCCTTGGGAGTCGCGGTACCGCCGGATTGGGAGGGCAGGATTCACTCAGCCTTCAACGAGGCCATATCAATGGAAAAACGGTATTTCACGTCCGACCTGGCGAGCCGTTCGTAGGCTTCGTTTACCTTTTGGATGGGGATGACCTCCACGTCCGAGGTGATGTTGTGCTGGCCGCAGAAGTCGAGCATCTCCTGGGTCTCGGCGATCCCGCCAATGAGGGAACCTGCCAGGTTGCGTCGGCCAAAAATGAGGCCGAAGGCGGACACGGCCAGCGGTTTCTCAGGGGCCCCCACCAAGGTGAGCGTGCCGTCGTGGGTCAATTGATTGAGGTAGGCGTTGATGTCGTGTTCGGCCGAGACGGTGTCGAGAATGAAGTCGAAGCTGCCGGCGTGCTTCTTCATTTCGTCCGCGTCGCGGGACACCACCACTTCATCTGCACCGAGTGCCAGGGCGTCGTCCCGCTTCCTGGGCGATGTGGTGAACACGACGGTGTGGGCTCCGAAGGCATGGGAAAACTTCACACCCATGTGTCCCAATCCGCCGAGACCCACCACGCCGACCTTCTTCCCCTGGGTCACTCCCCATCGACGCATGGGGGAGTAGGTCGTGATTCCGGCGCAGAGCAGGGGGGCAACGCCGGGAAGGTGAAGATTCGATGGGATCCGAAGCACGAATCGTTCGTCGACGACGATGCTGCTGGAATATCCGCCATAGGTGACCGGAGCGGTGCCATGACGGTCGGGCGAGTTATAGGTGAAGACGGAATTGGGGCAGAGCTGCTCAAGATTGATCCGGCATTTCGGACACGTGTGATCGGAATCCACCAGGCAGCCGACACCGACCAGATCTCCCACCTTGTGGCGGGTGACGCCGGTTCCCACCTGTGTCACGCGCCCGACGATTTCGTGGCCCGGGACGATCGGGTACACGGTGGGAATGGCACTCCATTCGTTGCGGACCTGATGAAGGTCGGAGTGGCAGATCCCGCAGTAAAGGATCTCGATCTGGACATCGCGGTCGGCGGGCGATCGTCGGGGAATGGTGGTGCAGGCCAATGGGGACGTGGCGCTGGCGGCGGAGTAGGCTCGGGCGTTGGGCATGGAGTCGTGCGATGGTTTCGGGAGGTATTTCCCGCGCTGTTGAAGTCGCAGTCACAATCCGCTCCGTC
>JBGAPN010000346.1:0-5789 GCA_044221235.1 Limisphaerales bacterium | reverse complement strand
AACAGGCCGCTATCAGGCCGTGGCGGTCCTGTCGACTCCGTCCATCGAATCCTGGCTCGAATGGGAAGGCGACCGCCTCAAACTTAAATCGTGGGTGTCGCCCGGATGGCGGTATCGTTATGAGGAATCGCTCGACTTCGAGCGATGGAGCCCTGCCGGCATTGTGTGTGTGGCCCCGGGGAATTTCCTGTCTGAGGACGTTGGCCTGGGTGTTGATTCCGCCTACTTCCGGCTGCAGGAGGTGCCATGAGCCTGGGACGGGTTTTCGGCAAAATCGTTGGTTGGCGGTCCGATGAGGGACGATTCGCGGTGCTTCGACTCTTCGGTCCCGGCTGTTGGCTGCTCGCACTGTTGGTGGCGGGCGAGCCCTCATCCGTCAGAGCTGCAACCGTTCCGCCAACCTACCTGGTGTCCATTTCGTCCAGCGTGGAGACGGTGGGTGAGGTGACCGGATTCCAATTGGACGCGTACGATGGAGGGATTGCGTTCTCCGGGGACGGTTCGTATCGGGTGTTCCGCGGTTCGCCTTCGCCGTGGCCGGCAGGGGAAATCGTGCGGCCGGTCGACTACGCGCTGGCCACGCCGTTCGTCCTGGGTCGTTATCGCGACAATTCCGTCAAACTGTTTGGTCCGCTCGATTCCGGAGACGGACTCCAAAATCGATGGATATCACCTCCCGGCCCGCTGTCGCTTCGGGCGGCAGGCAGGATGGGGTCGAATGTCGTGGTGCTTCAGACCGATGGAACCGTGGTGGAATGGTGCCCGGGTTGTTCCCTTCCCAACTCAAGTTTGCCGGTTCCCTTGAAGCCGGTTGCAGGCGTTTCGAGTGGCGTGTCCCTGGCGGTGGGGCTCACCCACGCGGTCGCCTTGCGGAGCGATGGAACGGTAACGGCGTGGGGAGCCGGCGAAAGCGGGCAGACTCAGGTTCCTCCCGGATTGGCGGATGTGATGGCCGTCGGTGCCGGCGACCGATTCTCGGCCGCCCTTCGACGGGACGGCCAATTGGTGCTTTGGGGCGACTACCCCGAGCCTCCGAAATCCCTTCCTCCGTTGAAGTCGTTCGCGGTTGGACGCCTGCGTATCGTGGCACTGGGTGTTGACGGTTCGGTGCATGCATGGGGCGTCAATACATCCCAGTTGCACCTGTGGACCGACGGTCTGCAATCCATCCTCAGCGTGGGAATCTCCCTGGATGCGCTCGCCATTTTGGCATTGGGGCAACCTCCCGTGATCCTGAAGGAGCCCGGCAGCCGCCTGTTTGGATCGGGTGAACGGCTCACGCTGGACGTTTCGGTCATTCACTTTGGCCCAACCCGGTACCAGTGGTTTTTGAACGATGTCGCAATCCCGGGTGAAACCAATGCCAGCCTGACCCGGTACTTCATTGGTTCCCGTCAGGAAGGTGTCTACACGGCGACGGTGTCCAATCGATATGGAACCCGGACCACCTCGCCGGCCCGGATGATGTTGACGGACACGTTGCTGTTGGAACCCGGGCGACCGGGACCCGTGGACGTCCCGCGGCCAGATCTTCTCGGACCCGTTCGGGGAGCGGCGGTGGGAGCCTTTCACACCGTGGCGCTGCGACCCGATGGAACGGTGCTGGCCTGGGGTGGCAATCAGGCCGGCCAATGCAACGTCCCGCCCGCGGTGCAGGATGTCGTGGCCCTGGCCGCCGGATACCAGCACACGCTGGCCCTCCGTCGTGACGGCTCCGTGGTGGCCTGGGGTGCCAATGATGCCGGACAATGCGCTGTGCCTCCGGATCTGAAGCCGGTCACGGCGGTCGCCGCGGGGATGCAGCATTCCGTGGTGCTGCAGTCCGACGGAACCGTCCGGGCGTGGGGAAGCCAGGGTTTTGCGGAACCGGCGGCCCTACGCGTGATCACCAACGCGATTGCCGTCTGTGCAGGGCAGGAATATACCGCGGTTCTCCGAAACGAGGGTACGGTGAGCGTGTTTGGGTCGGCGTTTTTCGGGCTGCTGGATCCGCCGTCGAACCTCGGTCCTGTGAGAGCCATCGCGGGCGGCTCCCGGCACGTGGCTGCTCTTCAGGAAGACGGACGCCTCCGAATCTGGGGGGACAATTCCATGGGACAGACCCGTGTCCCCGAAAACCTGACCGGCATCCAGACCCTGGTTGCCGGAGGTGACTGCACCTTGGTCCGAATGAAGGATGGCACCGTGAGGATCATTGGGTCGGGTTCGGTCATCAATTCGAGCATGACGCAGGTCGATTCCATGGTGACGGCCGGTGAACGGAGCGCCTTCGTCGTGTCCCTGCCTCCCCTTCCAGTTCCGCCCCAGTTGGTCCGTCCGCCCCAACCCCAGTTGGTTCATTTGGGCGACGAGATCCAGCTCGACATGGAGGCCGAGGGAAGTCCGGTCCTCAGTTACATTTGGTACCGGAATGGCCGGTTGGTGTACCGGGGATCGTCCGTGACCATTCCTGCGGACCCACGGGTGGCGGGTGATTACACCGTAAAAGTCTTTAACCGGTACGGGGAGTTCACCACGGAGCCCGTTCGATTGGAGGTCCTCGGCCGGCCCGCGGGGCGGACGTATGCGTGGGGCTTCAACAAGGGATTCCCGGTATCCGCCACCTTTGAGACGGACACCGTCCATGCGGTAGCGGTGGGTAACAACTTCATGGTGGAAGCCCGGCAGGACGGCACGGTGGATGTCCGCGGCGATGGCAGCCGCGGACAGACGAATCTTCCGGCGAATGTCCACGGGGTGATCGCAGTGTCGGCCGGAGATGGGCACGTGATGGCGTTGACGCAGGACGGGCGGGTCCTGGCGTGGGGCGACAACAGCCGCGGGCAATGTTCGGTGCCGCCGGGTGTGTCCAATGCCGTGGCGATCTCCGCCGGTTGGTATCACAGCCTGGCCGTGCTGTCGGACGGTACGGTTGTCGGATGGGGGGACAACTCCCACGGAGAGGCCCAACCACCCCGGGGGCTCAATCGTGTCGCATCCGTGGCGGCCGGGATGGATTTTTCCACGGCCCTTCGCACCGACGGTTCCGTCGTGGCCTGGGGCGACAATTCTCAGGGCCAAGTCACAGGAGTCTGGGCTGGCAAGGATGTTCAAGCCGTCGCGGCCGGCGCCCAGCATGGACTCGCTCTTTTGCGGGATGGAAACGTGGTCGGGTGGGGCCGCAACGACCTTGGCCAGCGACCGGCCCTTGGCGCGATGACCAATGCCGTGTTCATCGCGGCGGCCGATCACTACAGCCTGGCCATTGGCCGGGACGGATGGCTGAGGAGCTGGGGGGCGGCACCGTTGGCGCCAACGTACCTGACCAACGAAGTCTATCGTGCCGTCAAGGTCGCCGCCGGCCGCTATCAGGCGCTGGCCGTACTGCCAACACCGGGCGTGAAGAACGCGCTCGAATGGGACGGCGCTCGGCTCAAGCTGAAGTCATGGGTTTCGCCCGGATGGCGGTACCGGTACGAGGAATCCTACGATCTCGAACACTGGGTCCCGTCAGGCCCGGACTTCCTGGCTCCCGAGGCGCTGCTTTCGGAGGAAGTCGGCCTCGGGGCGGAGGCCGTTTACTTCCGGATCCGCGAAGTGCCTTGAACTCGATCGGGTGACTTCACCCAGCGCGACTCATTCCGCAGCCGGTCGCGGCCGTCGTCGGAACAACACCGCCACATTTCCCACACGCTGGATCAGCTGGGAGCCGGACCGTGCGACCATGACGGGCACCAGCTCCTTCTTCTGCTCCTTGAAGTCGTCGAACTTCACCTTCACCAGTTCGTGCTGGGTCAGGGCGCCATCGAGCGCCACGTAGAAGGCATCGCTGAGACCGGCACGGCCGACCTTGACCACCGAGTCGAGTCGCTGGGCCCGGGCCTTGAGGTCACGCAACTCGCGACCGGTGGCGGGGGAAGGGGATTCGGACATGACGGCGGTGCTCAGAGTTTCAGAATGCGTTCCACCAGGCCGGTGGTCGATTTGCCGGGGACGAACGGGATGAAGGCGATCCGGCCACCGGCGCCTTCGACGGCCCGACGTTCATTCGGGTCGATCGTTTCGAGCGTATAGTCGCCTCCCTTGACGTAGATGTCGGGCTGGGCGCGCTCCAGGAACGCGGTGGCGCGCATCTCGGGGAAGATGCAGACGCCATCCACGCAGCCCAGCGCGGCGATCACGCGGGCCCGGTCGGCTTCGCTGTTCAAGGGCCGGGTCGGACCCTTGAGCTGCCGGACGCTGTCGTCCCCGTTGAGTCCGATCAACAGGGCGTCTCCCTGCGAACGGGCGGACTCCAGATAGGCCACGTGGCCCGCGTGAAGCAGGTCAAAGCATCCGTTGGTCACCACCAGCCGCCGCCCGCTGGCGCGCAGGGCAGCGCGCCAGGCGGGCAGGGTGGCGGGATCCAGGATCTTGGCAGCCGAATTCATGGGGCGGGAACCGGGTCCGCGGGCACTCCGGGACAGGTTCAGATGAACTCGTTGAACATGGCCTCCAGCAATTCCTGGCGGCCGGATTCGAGTCCCTTGACGTTGCCCAGCTTGAGGGCGTGGCGCTCGCACTCCTCGAAGGTGGCCTTGCCGGCCTCGATCTTCTGGCCGATACCGCTATCCCAAGTCCGGTACCGGTTCTTCACGAACTCGGCGAGCCGTCCATCAGCCCGGATGCGCGCGGCGATCTTCAGGCCCCGGGCGAAGGTGTCCATGCCGGCGATGTGCGCGTAGAATAAGTCCTCCTCGGTGAAGCTCTCGCGCCGGACCTTGGCGTCGAAGTTGACGCCGCCGTGCTGGAATCCGCCGTACTTCAGCACCGTGAGCATGGTCTTCGCGGTGAGGTAGAGGTCGGTGGGGAACTGGTCGGTGTCCCAGCCCAGGAAGTAGTCGCCCATGTTGGCGTCGATCGAGCCGAGCGCCCCGGCGGCGCCGGCGACTTCGAGCTCGTGCTCCATGGTCTTGCCGGCCAGCCAGGCGTGGTTGACCTCGATGTTGAGCTGGAAGTGCTCGAGCAGGCCGTATTCGCGCAGGAAATTCAGGCAGGCCGCCGCGTCGGAGTCGTATTGGTGCTTGGTCGGTTCCTTGGGCTTCGGCTCGATGAAGAAGGGGCCCTTGAACCCGATCTTCTTCTTGTACGCCACCGCCATGTGGAGGAAGCGGCCGAGGTGGTCCATCTCCCGCTTGAGATCGGTATTGAGCAGCGTGGCATAGCCCTCGCGTCCGCCCCAGAACACGTAGCCCTGGCCGCCGAGCTCGTGGGTCCAATCCATCGCGCGCTTCACCTGCGCGGCGGCGAAACAGAACACATCTGCATTGCAGCTGGTGGCGGCGCCGTGGAGATAGCGGGGATGCACGAAGTTCTGGGCGGTGCCCCAGAGCAGCTTCACGCCGGTGTCCCGCTGGAGCTTCTTGAGTTCGCGTCCAACGGCGTCGAACTGGGCGTTGGCCTCCTTCAGGTTGCGGCCGTGCGAAGCCAAATCGCGGTCATGCCAGCAGTAGAAGGGAATTCCCAGCTTGGTGGCGAACTCGAAGAAGGCACGGGCCCGGGCGATGGCGTCCGCGGTGGAGCATTCCCCGGTGTTCCAGGGGCGGTTGACCGTGCCGCCGCCGAACATGTCGGCGCCGACGCCGCGCATGGTGTGCCAATACACGCCGGCAAACCGGAGGTGGTCCTTCATGGGACGTCCCTCGACCAGTTCGTCGGCGTTGTAATGCTTGAATGCGAGCGGGTTTTTGGAATCGGGACCCTCGAAGGCGATGTTCCCGATTTTCGGGAAGAATTGCTTGGCCATAGTCGTGTCGTACGTGTGCGAAAGG
>JBGAPN010000345.1:0-5802 GCA_044221235.1 Limisphaerales bacterium | reverse complement strand
ATGAAGCTTCGCTTGGTTGCCGCCCTGCTCCTCATCGGATTCTCCATCCGGGCAGATCCCCTGCAGCTTCATCCCCGGAAGCGGATTCCCACCGCCCCGGGCTCTACCAACTGGGCCGCCACCACCACCAATATCACCTGGGATGCCTCTCGGACCGCCGTGGTGATCTGCGACATGTGGGACAAACACCATTGTCCCGACGCCACCGAGCGGGTCGGTGAGATGGCCCCGCGGATGAATGACTTCGCCAAAGCGGCACGCGAACGCGGCGCCCTGATCATCCATTGTCCGAGCGATACGATGGAGTTCTACAAGGACCACCCGGGCCGGAAGCTCGCCCAGTCGGCGCCACGGGTCCAAACAACGATTCCTTTGGAAAACTGGTGCGCCCTCAAGCCCGATCGCGAGGCGCCGCTGCCCATCGATGATTCGGACGGCGGTTGCGACGGATGCCCGGACTGCCCGAGTTTCAAGGCCTGGTCCCGGCAGCATCCTGCGATTGAGATCCTGCCCGGTGACGCCATCACCGACTCCGCGGAGGCGTATTACCTCATGCGCCAGCGGGGCATCACCAACGTCATCGTCATGGGTGTTCACGTGAACATGTGCGTGTTGGGCCGTCCCTTCTCCATCCGTCAGATGATCCGGCAGGGTCAGAACGTGGTCCTGGTCCGTGATCTGACGGACTCCATGTACAATCATCGTAAATCACCCTACGTGTCCCACTTCCGCGGCACCGAACTGGTGGTGGAGCACATCGAAAAATATTGGTGCTCCAGCATCACCAGCACCGACCTGCTTGGCGGTCAGCCGTTCCGATTTCAGGGAGACGTCAAAAAGGAAGTCTGCTTCATCATTGGCGAAAACGAATATCACACCCGTGAAACCCTGCCGCAGTTTGCGAAGGACGAATTGGTGTGGCGCGGATACCGGCCGACGTTTGTCACCGCCTCGGACCAGGTCGACGACAATCATTTCCAGAATTGGGAAGCCATTCCCCGCGCGGATGTCCTGGTGATCAGCACCCGGCGTCGAGCCCCGCCCAAGCCCATGATGGACGCCATCCGCGCCCATATCGCCGCCGGCAAACCCGTGGTGGGCATTCGCACGGCGAGCCATGCGTTTGAGATTCGAGGCCAGACGAACCTCACCGAGTCCACCTGGCCGGAGTTCGACACGGAGGTGCTCGGGGGAGACTATCAAGATCACTATGGAAAGGGTCCCGGCAAGTTCACCGTGGTAAAGGTCATCCCTGAAACCGCCGGAAATCCCATCCTGAACAACGTGGAGCCGCGGTTTCTCTCGGAGTCCCATTTGTACCGTTCGCGAAATCTCTACCGTACCACCACCCCCCTGCTCAACGGCCAGACCGAAGACGGGCAGTCGGCGGTCGAACCCGTCGCGTGGATCAACACCCGGGAAAACCGCCGCGTGTTCTACACCTCCCTGGGTGCTCCTGAGGACTTTTCCAATCCCAGTTTCCGGCACCTGCTGCTCAACGGAATCCTCTGGGCGCTCCAGGACCCGGTCCCTCCACCCGGTGCGTTCCGCACCTCGGCCGGCACGCCCGCCAAGTCGACCCCCGCTAAAGGCGCTCCATCCGCCAGCGTCCCCTCCACTTCCCAGGAACAACTCGAACCGCTGTCGCGCGAGGCGGCCGCCCGTTCGTTCCAGGTAACCAATGGTCTGGTCTTCGAACAGATCCTGGGCGAACCGGACATCGCCCAACCGGTCTTCTCCACCTTCGACGAACGCGGACGCCTCTGGGTGGTGGAGTATCGGCAGTATCCCAGCCCCGCGGGACTCAAGATGGTCAGCCGGGACAATTTCTGGCGGGCCGTCTACGACAAGATCCCGGATCCACCCCCTCACCACGTTCGGGGTGCGGACCGCATTACCCTTCATGAGGATTCCAATGGCGACGGTGTCATGGACCGCCACAAGACCTTTGTCGACGGACTCAACATTGCGACCAGCGTCGCCTTCGGTCGCGGCGGTGTGTTCGTGTTGAACCCGCCCTACCTGCTGTTCTATCCCGACGCCAACCGCGACGACGTTCCCGACGGGGATCCGGCAGTGTTGCTGTCCGGATTCGGGCTGGAGGACACCCATTCGGTCGCCAACTCCCTGCGTTGGGGTCCGGATGGATGGCTTTACGGCTGCCAGGGTTCGACGGTCACCGGCAACATCCGCGTGCATCGCGCGGACGGAAAGCCCATGACGGAACGCCAGTGGGCCGAAGCCAGCGGTCTGCCGGCCCGAACCTCCGACCCCGTCCAGCTCGACACTCCGATGCGCCCCCTTTTTTCCCAGGGACAGAACGTCTGGCGGTATCATCCGGAGCATCGCATTTACGAGGTGTTCAGCGAGGGGGGAGGCAATGCGTTCGGACTCGAAATCGACTCTGCCGGACGCCTCTTCAGCGGGCACAATGGCGGCAACACCCGGGGATTCCACTATCAGCAGGGCGCCTATCTCCAAAAGGGCTTCGACAAGCATGGACCGCTCTCGAATCCGTACACGTTCGGTTATTTCCCCCAGATGCCGAACAATGAGGCGGACCGTTTCACCCACAATTTCATCATCTACGACAGTGGCGCCCTGGGTGCGGCCTTCCAGGGGCGACTCTTCGGAGTGGAGCCGTTGCAGGGACGCATCGTGATGAGCGAGATCACGCCCGATGGATCCACCTTCAAGACCCGGGACCTTGGCTATCCGGTCACCAGCGGCGACCGCTGGTTCCGGCCGGTCGACATCAAGCTGGGACCCGACGGAGCGATCTATGTCTGCGACTGGTACGACCGGCAGGTCAATCATTACCGGAACCACGAAGGCCAGATGGATGCCACCAACGGCCGAATCTACCGCCTTCGAGCGAAATCCAGCCCGCCCGCCTCACTGACCAAAACCGACCTCGCCGCGCAGGACACCACGACCCTGACCACGCTGCTCCGGGATTCCAACCGATGGCGCCGTCAGACGGCACGACGGATCCTGGCCGACCGGGGTGTCCCGGCCGCCGTGGCGGATCCCGCCAGCCTCTGGAAACCGGCAGATGACCCCTTCGGACTCGAAGTGCTCTGGTCCTTCGCTGCCGCGGGGAAACTGACGCCCGATCTGGCGCGGGCCGCTCTCGCCTCCGCCAACCCCCAGGTTCGCCTGTGGACGCTCCGGATTCTCGGAGACCGGCGACAGGTGCCACCCGAACTGGCCGTCCGAATGGCCGAACTGGCGGCTTCGGAAAACGATATCGAGGTCCGTTCCCAACTCGCCGCCACGGCCCGCCGCCTGCCTGCCGCACAGGGCTTGCCAGTGGTCCGGGCGCTGCTGGCCCATGACGGCGATGCCGGGGACCCCCGCCAGCCGCTAATGTTGTGGTGGGCCATCGAGGAACGGTGTGGACCCGATCGGGATGCCGTCCTGGCCCTCTTCGCCGACCGTGAACTCTGGCGGGCTCCCATCGTGCAAACCGCGATTCTTTCACGATTGATGCGACGTTTTGCCGCCACCGGCCGTCAGGAAGATTTGCTGGTATGCGCCCGGCTGTTTGAGCAGTCGCCCGGCCGCGAACAGACCGCCCAGCTCACCCGCGGTTTCGAGGAAGCCTATCAGGGCCGGCCGCTCACCGGGCTCCCGGAGCCGCTCCTTCGAGCGATGGAGCAGGCGGGCGGCGAGTCCGTGTTGATCGGTGCGCGCCGAGGGAAACCCGACGCGGTGGCACAGGCCCTCCAAATCATTGCGGACCCCAAATCCAATCCCTCCTCCCGGCTGCAATTGATCAGTGTCCTCGGGGAAGCGCGGCAATCCGCGGCGGTTCCTGTTCTGCTGGCAATTGCACGCGATGACCGGTCGACCGGCCTTCGCCGTGCCGCCCTCGGCGCCCTTCAGTCCTTCGACTCACCGCAAATTCCGACGGAGGTTCTCGTCCAGACGCCCACGTATCCGGCGGACGTCCTGCCTTCCGCGCTCGGCCTGCTCACCAGCCGACCCGCCTGGGCACTCGCACTGCTTCGGGCCGTGGAACGCGGTTCGGTTCCCCGGGCGGCGATTCCGTCCGACACCGTTCGCCAGATTCTCAAGATGGCGGAGTCCGCATCCGGATCCGGCGACGCCTCACGGGATTCGCTTCGGACATTGGCTGCCGCACTTTGGCCCAACATCCGCGAGGCAACTCCGGCCGAGAAGGAACAGCAGATTGCGCGTCTCACGGAAATGCTGAACCTGACCACCGGATCTCCGTACCAAGGGAAGCCACTGTTCATGGCGCAGTGCGGGGTCTGCCATCGCCTGTTCGGGAAAGGCGCCGACATCGGTCCCGACCTGACCACCTACCAGAGGAGCGATCTGGGCAGCCTGCTGCTGAACATTGTGAACCCGAACGCCGAGATCCGGGAAGGCTACGAAAGCTTCATGGCGGAAACCCGCGATGGACGGGTGCTCTCCGGGTTTCTCTCCGACCAAAACGCACGGATGGTTGTCCTGAGGACGCCGGACGGACAGACGGTCCCGCTGCAACGCGACGAGCTGTCGTCCCTGCAACCCGCGGGTCGGTCCCTCATGCCCGAGGGAATCCTGGAAGCGCTCAGCGACCAGCAGGTTCGGGATCTGTTCGCCTATCTTCGGAGCACGCAGCCACTGAACGACGGCAATTGACCCATTCGCCGGACGCACCCGCTGACGCCGGGCCGGTCACCGGCAGCAGGAGAGTGATTCGTCCAATGCACCTGTGGGATTGATGGCCGGCGGAGGTCGGACAACCATGGGGTCTTGACCATCGTTCATGACCCCCGGTGCTCCGAGTATCGGGCAGTCGGACATCCGGAAAAGCCGGTGCGTGTGTTGCGCACTGCAGAATTGCTGCGGGACCAGAAGGCCCTCGAACTCGCCTGGGCGGCACCGCTTGCGGTCCAGGATGCCTCCCTGGAGCGGGCCCATACCCGGGCCCATCTCGACCGGCTGGGAGTGGCGTCGGACTTTGACGCCGACACGCCGTTTTTTCCCGGAATCGGTGACCACGCGCGACGCGGGGTGGGCAGCGCGCTCCGCGCCCTGGAGGTGGCCCGCTCCGGGAACAGTGCCTTCAGCCTGATGCGCCCTCCGGGGCATCACGCAACCCGCAACCAGGCCATGGGGTTCTGCTACCTGAGCACCATGGCGATTGCCGTCCTGGAGGCGCGGGCCAGCGGTGTGGATCGGATCGGAGTGCTCGATTTCGACGTTCATCATGGCAACGGCACCGAGGACATACTCCTGGGATCGCCCGGCGTCTCGTTCGCATCCATCCACCAGCATCCCTGCTATCCCGGAACGGGCACGTCCGACGTCGGCCACAATTGCTTTAATTTCCCCGTGGCCCCCGGCACTCCGCGACTGGAATGGCGCAGCCGCATCGAACAAGCGTTGGAACGGATTCTCCGGGAACGCCCCGAGGTGCTGGCTGTCTCCGCCGGTTTCGACGCCTACGTCCGGGACCCGCTCGCCAATGGAACCCTGGAGCGCGAGGACTTTCACTGGATCGGCCAAAAAATCCGGGCCGCTGGGATTCCCCACTTCAGCCTGCTCGAAGGCGGCTACTCCGCGGACCTCCCGGACTTGGTGCTGCATTATCTCCTGGGACTTGAGGGCCGGTAGGGCCCCATCTCCCGCCTTCGCGCCACCTTGCCCACGAAGGTCGAATGAAGGTCTGACCTCCGACATTCTCCCTGGATCCTACGGGCAACTTTCAACACGACGGACCTTCCCGCGATTCCCGACCGGGACTCCACTCACGCCGCCGGTTTGGCCAGGGCCGCACAGCAGTGC
>JBGAPN010000344.1:0-5827 GCA_044221235.1 Limisphaerales bacterium | reverse complement strand
CACGCCTCGTCCGCCGTCAGCCAGCGGGCTTCCTGGGCTTCCGCATTAAGCCGGACCACCTGGAATCCCCGGGCCCGGCAGGTGTAATTCAGCAGTAGAAAATGGGCGTCCTTGTAGAATTCCGGCGGATGGATGGCGTCCTGGACCATCACGAACTTCACGTCGTCTACCACGAGTCCCGTCTCCTCCAGGACCTCGCGCGCCAGGGCGGCCTCACTCGACTCGCCCCACTCAATCTTGCCACCCGGGATTCCCCACAGATTCGACCATTTGTTGGTCCGGGCGAGCAGCATCCGCCCTTGGTCATCGAAAACCAGGCCACCCACCGTGGCCACCGGCAGTCGATGGGTTCCGGGCGACACAGGGGGACGCAGCTGGAATCCTTGCCGCTCCAGCAGGAGGCGGAATTCCCCCAGGTGTTCCACGATCAGATCCGGAGACGCCTGCCGAAGCTGCCCGAGCGAATTGTAGCCGGTGAGGACCGCCACGCTGTGAATGCCCCCGTGCCGTGCGGTCTCAACGTCATGCTGCATGTCCCCGACGAAGGCGGTGGCCGCCGCGTCGAGCAGGTTCTCCGAGAGAATCTCCGCAATCCGCATGCGTTTGTCGGCCACCCCGGAATACACCCGTTCAAAATAGGTCCCGAAGCCGATGGACTCCGCCTGGGCCGCGAAATGCCGGGGATGCACCGTGGTCAGGACGAACATCCGGACATTGTGGCGGGTGCAGTATTCCAGGAGTTCCCGCGCGTGAGGCAGGGCCACCACCGAATCCTGGCACTCGGCAAAGCGGGCATGAAACCAGGATTCCAACTGTTCCAGGGGCACGTGCGGAACGAACTTGTTGTAGAATCCCCGGTAGGGCAGCTGAAACTCGGATCGGAATTCCTCCAGTGTCAGGGGGGTCACCCCTGCCATGCGGAAGACATGGTTGCTGGCCTCCCAGACGGCCGGCAAGTCATCCACCAACGTTCCGGACCAATCGAAGATCACATTCCGAATCACGGGCGACACGGTATGGCGGACCCGGGGATTGTCGAACCGGGAGTGTCCGGGGCGCATCCTCGCCGTTCCTGCGTTTCCATTGGAGCGCGGTGGCACGACACCGCTTTCCAACCGGTCACCCGCAGTCGGGGGGCGGAGTCAACACGTCGGGAACGTTCCAACCCCAGGGCGCTGAAAAAGCGGGGTCATGCCCCGTGCTCCACAGGGTTCCCCCTTGCCGACCCGCGCGGCTTCCGGTCCGATGAGCCGGCGGCCTTCGGGCTTTTCCCGTCCGCTCTTTTCTGTTCATGCCACTGCAACGCACTCCACTTTACGACGCCCACCTGAAACTCGGCGGCAAGGTCATCGAATTCGGCGGATGGGAAATGCCGGTCCAGTATTCCTCCATTGTCGACGAACACCTCTGCGTCCGGCGTGCGGCCGGCATCTTCGACATCTGCCACATGGGCGAAGTGTTCGTCACCGGCCCCACCGCGGAGGCCTTCCTCAATGAAACCCTGACCAACGACGTCCGGAAGCTGGACGTCGGCCGGGGCCAGTACTCCCAAATGTGCAATGAGACGGGGGGAACCATCGACGATCTCTACGTCTACCGGATCGCCCCCATGGAGTTCCTCCTGATCATCAATGCCAGCCGCATCGACGTCGATGTGGCCTGGTTGCAGGAGCGAATCTGCCAGTCCAGCCATCGTTCGGGCATCATTTTCGAGAACGCCTCCGGACGGCTCGGCGCCGTGGCGGTCCAGGGACCCCGGGTAGTGGAGTTCTTCGGGCAACTCTTCCCTGGTCCCAGCGCCGCGGGAACCCGGGTCGAGTCGGTCCTCGACCTCAAGAAGAACGAGATCGGCCTGTGGACCACCTTCTCGGACCCGGCGATCGAAACCAAAACACCGGCCCCGATTTGGGTTGCCCGGACCGGCTACACGGGCGAGGACGGTTTCGAAGTGGTCGCACCTGCCGATCGGATCGAATCGGTCTGGAACCGCTGTCTCGCCACCGGCCACGCGGGGTGTCTCCAACCCTGCGGACTTGGCGCCCGCGACACGCTTCGCACTGAAATGTGCTACCCGCTCTACGGGCACGAACTCGACGAGCACACCTCCCCCCTCGAGGCCGGCCTGGGTGTTTTCGTGTCGTTCGACAAAGGGGACTTCGTCGGACGCGCCGTGCTGCTGGAACAGAAATCCGCCGGGGTGAAGAAGCGATCCGTCGCCTTCCGGATGACCGACAAGAGCCCTCCCCCCCGTCCCGGATATACCCTGTGGTCCGAGGGTCAGCAGGTCGGTCCAGTGGTCAGTGGAACCCAAAGCCCCTCGCTGAACGCAGGGATCGGCCTGGGATTCGTCCCGCCTGCGCTGGCTGCGCCCGGAACGCGGCTGGACGTCGAAATCCGCGGACGCCGGTTCGCCGCCGAGGTGGTCAAGAAGCCGTTTTATCGCAAAGCCTGATTGACCCGGGAAAACCGCTGCCGCCAACCTTCTCCGAGATGAGCTCGCACGTTCCGAACGATCTTCGCTACGCCAAATCCCACGAATGGGTCCGCGTCAATGGCGACGTGGCCACCGTGGGCATCACCGACCACGCCCAGCATGAACTGACCGACGTCGTGTTCGTCGAACTGCCGGCGATCGGCCGAAAGCTCAAGGTCGGCGAGGCCTGCGCAGTGGTGGAATCGGTGAAGACCGCCAGCGACATCTATGCGCCGGTATCCGGCGAAATCGTGGGCGTGAACAAGGCGGTCTCCGACAATCCCGCCCTGGTGAATACCGCCCCGTTTGGCGACGGCTGGTTTCTCCAGATCCGTCTCGGAAATGCCGCCGAGGTTGAGAATCTGCTCACGCCCGAGGCCTACCGCGCCCAAATCGGAGCGTAAGGCCTCAACCGGTCAGGCCCTTCCCCGCCGGAAACGTTCGCGTTCGCGGCGGTTGTGCGCCGCCACATCGGCGCTCATTTCGCCGACCGAGGATTCCACCTGCCGGATGAACGAGTCACAGCTCGACGCCAGACCTCCGAAGTTCATCACCGTGTCGCGCTCGGCGATGTCGTCGGTCACCACCAGAACTTCCCCGTAGGGCCGCATCCGGAACGCCACCCGTTCGATCAACTGGTCGGCCGTCTGGCCGGCTTTGGAGAACACCACTTCCACGTCCGGGGAGGATTGGGGTTTGGGGGTTCCCGGCGGCGCCGCCGCGCCGTCAAAGAAGATCGTGATCGGGGTATGGGTGGCGTCGCGAAACTCGGTCAACTTGCGCACCAAGGCGTCCCGGGCGGCCGCCGAAAACCGTGAAGCTCCCGGGGCCAGTTCCGGCCACTGATGCAGCAGACTGTAGCCATCCACCAAGATTCGGACCAACGCCACGCGCCGAGCTTGCCGACACTTGGACCCTTCGGCACGCCCCAAAGCGTGCAGGACGGACGCAGAGTAGACGACGAGGGAACGAGACGCTGACTCCTCCCCAGAGTACCCCATAGGCTACTTTCGCAGGCGCGGCAAAGGGCGAACAGATGGCGCGTCCTTCCGTCCGCGACTACGGCGGCCTTGGACTTTGAATTCCCCCGCGCGGCCGGTTCCGGCATTGTCCCCGGACCGATGAGCAACAGCACGCCTTCGCTCAACCCGCAGATTTCCAGTCTCCCGGTGTACATTCCGGGGCGCCCGCTGGACGAAGTCGCGCGGGAGTACGGGCTCGCCGTGGACCAGGTCATCAAACTGGCCTCCAACGAGAATCCACTGGGGCCTTCTCCCAAGGCGCTGGCGGCCATGGAACAGGTCCTCCGAAACATCCACCTGTATCCCGACGGCAGCGCGTTTCACCTCAAGGGACACCTGGCGGAGAAGCTGTACCTCACCCCGCAGCAACTCATCCTGGGCAACGGGTCCAACGAAATCATCGAATTCGTCGGACACGCGTTTCTGAATCCCGAGGCGGAGGTGGTGGTCTCCCAATACTGCTTCGCGGTGTATCCGATCGTCACCGCCCTCTTCGGTGCCCGCCTGGTCACCGTTCCGGCGCGGGGACTGGGCGCCGACATCCCGGCCATGATTCGCGCCATCACCCCGCGGACCCGGGTGCTGTTCCTGGCGAATCCCAACAATCCCACGGGCACGCTGTCCTCCCACGCGGACATCACCCAATTGCTGTCCGAAGTTCCTCCCCACGTCCTGATCGTGATGGATGAGGCCTACGTGGAATTTCTCGACGACCCGGCGGACTGCTTGGCCCTCATCCGCGAAGACAGCCAGCCGAACTTGCTGGTCATGCGCACTTTTTCCAAAATCTTCGGCCTCGCCGGACTGCGCCTCGGCTACGGCGTTGCCTCACCGGAAATCATTGCCGCCCTCGAACGGATCCGTCAGCCGTTCAACATCAATTCCATCGCGCAGGCCGGCGCCATGGGTGCCTTGAACGATGCCGAACACATGGCGCGCACCCGGGCCAACAACCGCCAGGGACTGGATTACCTGCAAAACGCCGTGGCCCAACTCGGACTCGAATACGTACCGAGTTTCGCCAACTTCGTGCTGGTGAAGGTGGGAGACGGGGCGCGGGTCTTTGCAGATTTGCAACGCGCCGGGGTCATCACGCGACCTATGGCCAGCTATGGACTTCCCGAGTGGCTTCGCATTTCGGTGGGCACTCCGGCCGAAAACCACCGTTGCATGACAGAACTCCGTCGCATCCTGGGCCGCGGTTGAAGTCACGGACCGAGGTAGAGGGCTATTTCTGGCATGAGACCCCGCAGGTGTACGCCAAGGCGACCCCGGCCGAGGCCCTGATCGAATCACGTGCACAGATTCGCAAAGCGCTCGCCGCCGGCATCGACGTCACCCATCTCGACTCCCACATGGGCGTGCTCCAGTACCTGCCGGCGTACCTGGAGGTTTATCTCCAACTGGCCGTTGAGTTCAATCTCCCGGTTCGCATGGCGTCTCAGTCCGACTTCGAAGCGTCGGGACAGTCCCAATGGCGGGAGCGGTTCGCGGCCAAGGGGATCCTGTTCACGGATGACTTCATCCACGACATGAACTATGAGGGCCCGGACAGCGTAAAACCCTTCTGGACACAGCGTCTGTCCCAACTCAAGCCGGGCGTCACCGAGATCTTCATCCACGCTGGACAGCCCACTGACGAGCTCAAGGCTGTCACGGGCAGCTGGGCCATCCGGTCCGCGGAATACGAGACGTTCACCAAGGACCCGGAGGTCCGCACCTTCCTTGAGAAGGAGGGAATCCGGCGCATTGGTTATCGGGTGATTCGAGATCTCCAACGACGGCTTCGTGCGGAGAAGAAGTGAACGACAGCCCTGTCGTCCAACCGGACGTGTCCGATTGAATCGGGCCTGTCGAAAGGGTTTCCGGCGGCGCAAGATGCCTTTCGGAGACCGGCGTGGAATCTTGATCATCATTTTCGGGAAGAAAACCGTTGAACCCGAGTCGGTCGCGCCTAGTATCCCGCCGCCTTCAACGGCACCTGGTCGGGGCGTAGCGTAGCTTGGTAGCGCGTCTGAATGGGGTTCAGAAGGTCGTGAGTTCAAATCTCACCGCCCCGACCATTTTAAGTTTCTCCGGTTCCTTCGAAGCGTCTTGGAGGACTCCAGCCCCATGGAGTTCTCTAACGCCGCCTTCATCCCAACCCGCGCTCCCCCATTCGGGACTCTTGACCCTGGTAACGGCGCACGGGGAGGGTCCCTGTCGTGCATTCCCGGCGAATTCCGTTCTTGTTGTCCTTTCTGATCGTCGTGCCGTGGGTCCTCGGGATGGGAGCCCCAGGACCGGCCACCGGCGCGGTATCCCCAGCGCCGTTCGTGATCGCTGAAAAGGG
>JBGAPN010000343.1:0-5830 GCA_044221235.1 Limisphaerales bacterium | reverse complement strand
GGTGGACGCCGTGGCCAACGGCCGAGAGGTGATTGAAGCCCTTCAGCACAAGGCCTACGACATCGTGCTCATGGACGGGCGCATGCCCGAGATGAACGGGTGCGAGACCACCCAGGAAATCCGGAGGCAGGAGCGGGAGAATTCCGGTCGGCTTCCCTGCCAGCCACGGCCCCTGTACATCATCGCCCTCACGGCTGGCGCACTCCAAATCGACCGGGAACGCTACCTCGCGACAGGCATCAATGACTACTTGAGCAAGCCAGTCCATTTGAAGGAATTGGACGACGCCCTGCTCCGGTGGACTGGAGACAGCGCCCCAACTGTGCCACGGAATACGTCCCGGCTGAACCTCGATCAGCCATGGCAGGTAACGGGTCCGGCTCTGCCGCACCGGCCTGCGGTGGCCTGATCCTCGGACTCAGGCGGTCTCACCGAACTGCCACGCTGCAGCGGTTGAACGGGCAGATTGACTCGCGGGTCTCGGCACGTCCACGCTGCCTCCTTCGATGCGCCGCGGTTCCCATCTGGCTGCCACTCTGCTGCTGAGCTTCACGCTCGGACTGCACTGGGCGGTGCTCCAGTCGGTCGCCTGGACCAGCATGCTCGTCGAGCGAACGCTGGACCAATCCCTGGAAATCGCGGTCAGCACCACCTTCGACGGCCAGCATCCCTGCCGCCTCTGCAAGGTGGTCGAGGCGGGAAGATCCTGTGAGTCCACACCCTTTGAGACGCTGAAACTCTCCCCACTGGACCTTTCGACGCCGCAGGACGTAGAGACGGTGTTGTTTCCTCCCCGGCTGGGGTCTCCGTCGCTGCCCTGGGTGAAAATGGCCGCATCGCGGCACGATCGCCCGCCCATTCCTCCCCCTCGAGCGGCCTGAGTTCGGCGTCCTGAACGCCCGGAAATCCCTCCCGCCTGGGCCGGCCCCCAAGTATTTACGATGGGTGCCTGGATCGAAAGGCGAATGCGGGCCATCGCAGCTCGCACCCGAGGGTTGAAACCGGGCGTATCGCGCCGACCGTCTTTCCTTCCGCCGCCGGAACGGCCCATTGAACCGGGTTCTGCTGTTCCTCCGTCACCGTCCCATCGCTGCCGCTTTTGTCTATTTCATCACCAGCCTGTCTCGCCCGCCACCGCACCCGCACGGGATTCACCCTCGTGGAGTTGCTGGTGGTCGTTGCCATCATTGCGATCCTGGCGGGACTGCTTCTCCCCGCTCTGGCCGGAGCGAAGGCCCGCGCCCGGTCGCTCCTGTGCCTATCCCACCTGAAACAGCTGGGCGTGGGATGCTCACTCTACGCTTCCGACAACCAGGACGCCCTGCCGCAGTCGTCCCACCAGGGGGCTTCCTGGGTGGGCAAGCTGGCGGCCTATGGACTGACCAATGTTTATCGGTGTCCCCTCGACACCAACCGCCTCCGCGTAACCAGTTTTGCCATCAACGATTTCCTGACTCCCAATCCGTATGGCGCCCGCGAACTGAATTTTTCGCGCCTGACCGCCCTGCCCTCCCCCTCGGAAACGCTTCATCTGGCCGAAGCGCGTTATGACTTCGATGGCACCGACCATTTCCACTTTGCCGAGGCGCCCGGAGGATGGGTGACGCCCCAGCAGTTCGCCCTTCAAGTGGACGTTCTCCGCCATCGCCGGGCCGCCAATTACCTGTTTGCCGATGCCCACGTCGAGACCCTGCCATGGCAAAAGGTCCAGTCCCTCCTGACCTCGTCAGGAACCCGGTTCCTGCGTCCAGACGGAACGCCCCTCGAACGTCCGAGTCCCTGATTGATCGGGCGGAGCTCCAGGGCCCTTCCTTCCTGGAAGACCCGCGTTCCTTGCCGCAATCCCACCGATTCAACCGCAGCCTGCCGGCGCCTTTTCCTGGCGGTCCCGGGCCTCTTTTTCTTTGCCTCGACGATTCAAAGGCGTTCCCATGGCGTCATGGCGCCGCATCCGATCCCCAAGCAGTACCGTATTTGGGCCATGGACGATGTTGTTTACGGTCCGGTCGTCGTCGAAATGCTCCGGGACTGGGTCCGTGACGAACGGATCCTCCCCGACACCTGGGTCTTCTGTGAATCCACCCGCCGATGGTGTCCGGCGAAGGAGATTTCGGAACTGCGGGTCCTGTTTGGGCTCGACGAGGTCGAAGAACCCGGAAAGGAGTCGTCGACCATCAAGCCTTCGATCCTCCGACGGATCCGGGCCTTTGGAGAATTGAACGACGACGAACTCACGGAAATCGGGCACCTCGGCGAATTGGTTCAGCTGGGGGCATTCCAGACCATCATGCGCGCGGGCACTCCCTCCGATGCCCTGTACTTCGTCATTGAGGGTCAGGTTCGACAACGAATCATGGTCCGGGATCGGGAGATTTTGATCGCCGTGAAGGAATCAGGAACCGCATTCGGCTACATTTCCCTGTTCGACGGGGGTCCGCACATTACCGATGCCGTCTCGGATTCGCCGGTCGTCCTGTTTCGCATGCCCCTGGAAAAGTTCCGGAGGTTCTGCAGCACGCATACCGACATCGGCGTGCGCATCCTGTTCTCGCTCGGCCGCACCCTGGCCACCCGGGTCCGCTCCGACGACCGACATCTCTGCGAACTGGTGGTGTTAAACCAATCGGGGCGCTGAGCACCGGGCGACGGCCCGTTCCTCACGACTTCGGCTTCAGGGGCAGGTCCCCGGCATTGATGCGTGGCGGCTGGCCGTTTTTTCCCAGGACGACATTGGTAAACGTCTGCTGCAAGGGCTGGTAGCCACTGCGCTGGATTCGAAGGATTACGGCGTAGTCCGGAAACGACTCCAGGATGAGATAGGCGGTCTTGTCCGGCGCCAGTTCAAACCGCCCGTCCGAGTCCGAAACCGCGATTTCCGGCCGGTATTGCATCTGCTTCGCCCCCTTGTCTGGTTCGTAGAGTTGTCCGTATGCGGGGCCTTCCACCCGCGAAATCGAGGCACCGGCCAGGGGTTTTCCCGTGCTGGCATCCACCACCCGGCCGTTCACCCCGGCTTTGGTCCACGCCTGATGCGGCGGGGCGAGGTACTCGCATCCGGCAACCAGGACGATCCCGATCGCCAATAGGGTCCGAAACCCGGGGCGGTGCAATTCACATGACATGACGGCCCATTTGAGCGCGGTTGGAAGGCGGGGGGCAAGCCACCCGATAGATCGTCCATCTGGCTTCCAGGCTACCGCCCCAACAGAATCTTGCCGGCCATTTGAATGCGGCACAGCTCTGGCTAACTTTCCGGTGTGATCCGGCGGCTCTTCCTCATTGTTTCCACGCTCCTCTTTTGGGGAGTCGCCTGGTCCCAGTCGCCCAGGCCCATCCGCCTGCGGACAGAGACCATCACCCCGCCGCCGCAAGCCGCCCTCGCCCGGGCTGCCCGGGCCGATCCGACCGAATCCCCGGTCACCGGCCTGTATCTGGTCCAATTCCGGGAACTTCCGAATCTGCAACACCGTCAGCAACTGGGAACGACCGGAGTGGAGCTGCTCCAGTACGTTCCTGACGACGCCTTCGTCGCCCGATTCAATGCGGTCACGATCTCGGCGCTCCGGTCGGACCCAGCGATCCAATGGGTTGGGCCCATGGAACCCCGGTACAAATTGGATCCCCGCCTCAACCGGCAGTTGGGACGCCAGCTCGCCGGACTTCATCCTGTGAAACTGCTCGTGGTTCCGGGTGCCCGTACGGCAGACCTCGCTTTCCTGTACCGCCATCTCCAGAAAGTCCAGCCCCGCATTAGTTTCAGCCTGGGCCGGACGTTCCAGGGTGAAACGGACGCAGCGGGACTGCGGGTCCTTGCCGCCTCGCCCGCAGTCCTCTGGATTGAACCGGCACCCCGGATTAAGCTGGTGGACCAGGTCTCCACCGAAATCGTCGCCGGAGAGCCTCAGGCAGACGACAGCCTCGCCCGAATCCATGAACTGGGGTTCGACGGACGCGGTGTGACGGTGGCGGTCGCAGATTCCGGTATCGATTCCGGTGACGCCTCGTTCATCCATCCGGACCTCGAAGGCCGGGTCGAAGCCCTGTTCGCCTACGACAACCTCCCCGACGCATCCGACGAACACAGCCATGGAACCCACTGTGCGGGAATCGTACTCGGGAACGGAGCGACCGGAGAGAGGGATGACTCGGGCTACCTGTACGGCCTGGGCGTCGCTCCGGGTGCCCGTCTGGTGGGTCAGAGGATCTTTGACGGTTCGGGCGACTACCGTCCGCCGCCCAGTTACGCAGTCCTGACCCAGGATGCCATTCGAAGTGGCGCCTATGTCGGTTCCAATTCCTGGGGAGACGACACCGGCGGACAATATGACCTGAGCGCCGCGGAGTTTGACGCCCTCGTTCGCGATGCGGATCCCGACTTTCCGGGCGAACAGCAGTACGTTCTGGAATTCAGTGCCGGGAACGCCGGCCCAGGCCGCCAAACGGTGGGAAGTCCGGCCGTGGCAAAAAACGTCATCTCCACGGGTGCGACGCAGAACAACCGGTTTGAGTTCCCGCTCTACGGTGAGGGTCAGGAGGTCATGGCGGACTTTTCTTCGCGCGGTCCCGCGGAAGATGGACGCATCAAGCCGGATGTGGTGGCTCCCGGCACTTGGATCGCGTCCCTCCGTTCGATCTTCGCCAATGACAACAATGCGTGGGGGCCGATCAGTGATTATTACCTGTATCAGGGCGGCACTTCCCAGGCCGGCCCGCATGCCGCCGGCGCGGCCGCGGTGGCCGTGCAGTGGTACCGACAGACTCACGGCGGCAGCACCCCGTCTCCCGCACTCGTGAAGGCGATGCTGATCAATTCCGCAGACGACATGAGCACGGCGGTGATCCCGGATGGCGGGGATATCCTCGGAGGCGAACCGGATGATTCCGGTGAAGGAACCGTGGTCGGCGATACCGGCCCGGTCCCCAACGACGACGAAGGATGGGGACGAATCAACCTGGTCAACCTGATCGATTCAGACCGGCGCTTCGAGATGGTCGACCAGGGCACCGGACTCGCCGCCTCCGGCGTCTATGAGCGGAAGGTCGTTGTCGGCTCCGGAGACATGTTGAAGGTGACGCTGACCTATACGGATGTTCCCGGACTGCCCGCCGCCATTCCCGCGCTCGTCAACGATCTCGACCTTGAGGTGGTGGCGCCCAATGGAGATGTCTATCGCGGCAACGCCTTTGCCGACGGGGAAAGCATCGCTGGCACACCGGAAGGCGACCGAATCAACAATGTGGAGGCCGTGCACCTCGCGGAACCCGCCGCGGGCGAATGGACCGTCCGCGTGGTGGGGCACAGCGTGGTCCAGGACGTCCACCGGCGCACCACAGTCACTCCGGAGCAGGACTTCGCCCTCGTGATTTCCGGGCAGCTTCCCGCCCCGGGCGAAGGCGTGGTGTCGTGGGACCGGGAGGCGTATCAGGCGCCGGCGACCGCGACGGTGCGCCTGGTGGACTCGGGGCTGATCCCGCAGAACAGCGTCGTCATCCGTGTCGCCACCACCACCGAACCGACCGGTCTATCGGTGACCCTCAACCGCATTGGGGTTGGGAACACCTATGTCGGAAGCGTCGATCTCGTACCGGGACCGTTGAACACTTCGGATAACCGACTCTCCGCGAACGATGGGGACGCGCTCACGGCCACCTACCAGGATACCTCCCCGGCTGGCACCCGCACGGCCGACGCTCGGATTGATTCCCGACCGCCGCTGATCTCGGACGTCGCGTCCGAGTCGCGCTTCGGACGGACGTTGGTCTCCTGGCTGACCAGCGAAACAGCCACCTCCCAGGTTTGGTTTGGACCGACCAATGCCGTGACCAACGT
>JBGAPN010000342.1:0-5831 GCA_044221235.1 Limisphaerales bacterium | reverse complement strand
TTATGTGGTTGGGTCGGACGGCAGTTTTCGTCGTCAGGCGGGGTTCGGTCTTCCCGCCGAAGCGGAGGGGATTTCCACCTTCCGTCCTGGCGAAGGGTTGGTGGGGCAGTGCGCCAAAGTGGGTGAATCGCTGACGCTGGAGGGAGTCCCGCCCGGGTACCTCCGCATCACCTCCGGGCTGGGATCGGCGGCCCCCGCGCGGGTGATGGTGTTCCCCGTCAAGGCCCAGACGGGCGTGCTGGCGGTTCTGGAAATTGCGCTGCTGCGTTCCCTTCATCCCCGGGAGGAACTTCTGCTCCAGGAACTCCTTCCGGTGGTGGCCCTCAACCTGGAAATCCTGCAGCGCAACCTGCGGACGCAGGAGCTCCTGGGCGAGACGCAGGAACAGGCGCGGCAGTTGGAGGAGCAGACCGACGAGCTGATGCAGTCGCAGAACGAGTTGATGGCGCAGAAGGAGGAGCTGGAGAACCAGCAAAAGGAACTCGCGGTCGCCAAGGGCAAGGCCGAGGAGGCCACCGAGATGAAGTCGATGTTCCTGGCGAACATGAGCCACGAAATCCGCACCCCGATGAACGCGATCATCGGGTTGTCGCACCTGGCCCTCAAAACCCCGCTCAACCCCAAGCAGCGCGATTACGTCAGCAAGATCCATAATGCCGGCACTTCGCTGCTCAGCATCATCAACGACATCCTGGACTTCTCCAAGATCGAGGCGGGCAAGCTCGACATCGAGGACACGGATTTCCAGATGGACGACGTGATCGGTTCGGTGGTGACGGTCACGGCGCAGAAGGCACATGACAAGGGGCTCGAATTCCTTGCCGACGTTTCTGCGGACATCCCTCCCTGGTTGATCGGTGACCCGCTGCGCCTGGGGCAGGTGCTGACCAATCTGGTCAACAACTCGGTCAAGTTCACCGAGCGCGGCGAAATCCGCCTCAAGATTGAACTTCTCGAGCGGACTGGGGAGAAGGTGCAGCTGAAGTTCTCGGTGAGGGACACGGGAATCGGCATGACTCCCGAGCAGGCGGCGAAGCTGTTCCAACCATTCACCCAGGCGGACATGTCCACCACCCGGAAGCATGGGGGCACCGGGCTGGGACTCACCATTTCCCAGCGCCTGGTGGAACTGATGGGGGGACGAATCTGGCTTGAGAGTGAGCCGGGTGTCGGCTCGACCTTCCAGTTCACCGCCTGGCTGGGAGTGGGGACGCCGCGGGAGGGAGGACGCGTGCTTCCGGAGCGGCTTGGGGGCCTGCGCATTCTGGTCGTCGATGACAATTCGGCGGCCCGGGAAATCCTGCAGGATCCGCTGAAATCCCTCGCCAGCCAGGTGGATGCCGTGGCGTCGGGCGAAGAGGCGCTGCAGGCCATCAAGGATCATGATTCCACGGATCCCTATGACATCGTGTTCATGGATTGGCGGATGCCGGGGATGGACGGCTTGCAGACCAGTCGGCGGATCAAGTCGGACGAAACGCTCCGACGTCAGCCGGCCATTGTGTTGGTGACGGCCTTTGGGCGCGAGGAAGTCCGCGAGGAAGCCGAACGCCTGCATCTGGACGGGTTTCTGGTCAAGCCGGTCACCAAGTCCATGATCGTGGACACCCTGGTGACGGTGTTCGCCAACGAAACCCGGGAAGGCACTCAACCGGCGCTGACGGCGGCGGAGCAGTCCAAGCCGCTTCTTGGCGTCCGGGTGCTGCTGACCGAGGACAACGAAATCAACCAGCAGATTGCCATTGAGCTTCTGGAGGGCGCCGGAGCCACGGTCGAGGTGGCGAACAATGGGCGCGAGGCGGTGGAGCGCCTGACAACCGGCCCCCAATCTCCGCCGTTTGACGTGGTGCTGATGGACCTTCAGATGCCGGTGATGGATGGACATCAGGCGACGGTGCGGATCCGGTCCGATTCCCGATTTGCCCAGATCCCGATCGTGGCCATGACGGCGCATGCCACCCTGGAGGAACGCCAGAGATGCCTTGCCGGCGGCATGAATGACCACATTTCGAAGCCGATTGACCCGGTGCTTCTGTTCGAAACGGTGGCCCGTTATGCGCGGGTGTCGTCTGCGGCCCGGGGGCCTGAAACTCCGAAACCGGTGCCGACCGCGGCGGAAACGACGGTTTCGAATCCGGCGGCTTCCGTGGCTTCCGCGACCCCCGCGACTCCCGCGACTCCGGTGGCGCCAACGGCCTCCCCGGTTGAAGCCCTACCCGAGGTGGAGGGACTGGACACCCGGGACGGGCTCACGCGGGTGGCCGGGAACCGGAAGCTCTACCTGAAGTTGCTCCGCCAGTTTGCGGAACAACAGGGACAGGCGCCGCAGCAGATTGACGCGGCGCTGGCCTCCGGCGATCGCGCCCTGGCGGAGCGCCTGGCGCACACGCTCAAGGGGGTCGCCGGCAACATCGGCGCCAAGCCGCTCCAGGTGGCGGCGGGAGATTGGGAACGGGCCATCCGGGAGCTGCGCGGAGACGCGGAACTCGCCGATGCGCGGGATCGGAGTCAGTCCGCTCTCCAGGCGTTGATCCGCGTCCTGAAGCCCTCCGAACCGGAGACGGTTGCCGTTCCGGAACCCGGTCCTGCGGCGGCGGATCCTCAGCAGCAGCAGGACGCGGTTCTCCGTCTGCTCCGTCTGCTGGATGATTTTGATGCGGGCGCAGGCGAGGCCGCCGAGTTGGCCGAATCTCAATTGCAACCGATCCTGGGCGCCGATTCCTGGGCGGAATTCCGGCGCGAAGTGGAGGGGTACTCGTACGCCGAAGCCCGGGGCCGCCTGGAACGCGCAGCCGCAGCGAAAGGTCTGAAGACGTCATGAGCGCACCTGCAACGACACCGACCGGCCGGATCCTGGTGGTCGACGACACACCCGCCAACATCCAGATGCTGGCGGCGGTGCTGAAGGAACAGGGTTACCAAATCAGCATTGCCACCAATGGCCGCCAGGCCCTGGACGTGGTCCAGAAGGTTCGGCCGGATGTGATCCTGCTGGACGTGATGATGCCCGAGATGGACGGGTTTGAGACCTGCCGTCGCCTGAAGGAATCTGCGGATACACGGGCCATTCCCATCATTTTCCTCACCGCCCGGACCGAAACCGAGGACATCGTGAAGGGGTTTTCGCTCGGGGCGGTGGACTATGTGGCCAAGCCCTTCCAACCAGCGGAACTCCTGGCGCGGGTCAACACGCACCTCACCATGGATCGCTTGCGGCGGGAGAACGAACGCCTGCTGCTGACCATCCTTCCCGCCCCCATCGCAGAGCGATTGAAGGCGGGCGAGGAACGGATCGCCGACCATTTTCCCGAAGTCACGGTCCTGTTTGCCGACATCGTGGGATTCACCCTGTTGTCGGCGGGACTCCCGGCTTCGAAGGTGGCGGAGATGTTGAACGACCTGTTTACGGCGTTCGATTCCGCGGCCCGGGAGATGGGCGTGGAGAAGATCAAGACCATTGGTGACGCCTATATGGCGGTATCGGGGCTTTCGATTCCCCTGCCGGAACATTCACGGCAGATGGTGAAACTGGCGGAACGACTCATCGAATTGACCCGGCAGTTTGGAGCCAAGCATGGCCTGTCGCTGCGTCTGCGGGTTGGGGTCAACACGGGGCCCGTGGTTGCCGGTGTCATCGGCCGGGAAAAGTTCATTTACGATGTCTGGGGCGACACCGTGAACCTGGCGAGCCGGATGGAGTCGTTGGGAATTCCGGATGCGATCCAGGTTCCGCGCTCGGTGTTTGAAAATCTGCCGCCCGACAGCGGATTTGAAGCCCGTGGTCCGATCGAAGTGAAGGGGAAGGGCTCCGTGGAAACCTGGGTCCGGAAGCTGTGATATGCTGCGCCGGCCGGCGGAGAGAAAAACTGGTGCACCCGTGAGGAGTCGAACCTCAAACCTGCTGATCCGTAGTCAGCCGCTCTATCCAATTGAGCTACGGGTGCACAAGAGCGGCGGAAGCTAGAAACCTCCAACCCGGGCGGCAAGCGATTTTTCTCAAGGGCTGAAGATCTGTGTTTCCAGTGCGGTGAGGTTCGCAGTTTTGACGGCCCGCTTCGGGGAGAGGTCGCCGTGCTTGCCGCTTGCTCATTCCCACCCGGCTCCCGCATGGTCCCACCCGCTTGATGACTGCCGGCGTGAGTGAGAACCCAAACCGTCGCGGCACCCTGGACGGGTTGCGGCTGCCTGCATTCCGGAACGCCGGTTGCCGTACCTCCTTCGGCATCCATGGAAGGAATGACCGAACGCGATGAAAGAGTGGATCAAACTCCTCCTGGAGCTTTCCCGGAACCTCAACCAACTCCGACCCTACATCCGGCCCAACCGGTGGCTGGTGATGGCGGCGTTGTTCACAGCGACGTTTTCCGCCGCGTTTGAGGGCATTGGCATCGGACTGCTCCTCCCCCTCATCAACATGCTGGGCGGGGATCCGCGGGCGGTCCTGGAGGGGGTTTCCCACCGGTTTCTCAAGTCCCCGTTGCCGCACTGGCTGGAGGGCTACAGCAGTGTCCAGTATGTCGCCGGGTTCTGCTGCCTCGTCTTCGTTTCCGTTGGGGTGAAGAACGGGTTCCTCTACATGAACCAGCGCCTGATGGCTGGAATCAGCCGTCGCATCTCGCAGAATCTCCGCGCCTCGCTGTTTGACCATCTTCACCGCGCCAGCCTCAGCCTGTTCGAGCAGCGCAAGAGCGGGGAAATCGGCCATGCTTACGCCACCGAGGCGCTGCGGGCTCAAATGACCGTGGAAAACCTGCTGTTCATCGTGCAGCGGACCTTTCTGGCGGTGTTTTACCTCGGGGTGATCACGATCATGAGCTGGCAGTTTTCGCTCGGCATCCTGATCCTGGGCGCCGTCATCGGTTTTGCGGGCTCCCGCGTTCACCTGCGTCTGCGGGGTCGCGGCGAAACGAAGCGGAAATCCCAGCGGATGCTGTTTGCGTTTGTGACGAGCTCCTTCAACGGCGTCCGGGTGGTACGGGCCAACCACGCGTTTCCCGGACTCAAGAAGGCGTTCGACAGGATGAATTGGGAGGTTGCTGAATCCGATCGCCGCGGGACGCTTCTGAGCAACGCCCTCATGCCCATGAGCGAGACCATCGCCGTTGCCGGCGCGATGCTCCTTCTCGTGTCCGCCTACATGCTGCTGATCCAGCACGGAAAACTGACGGCACCCCAGCTGATGCTCATCGGCTTCGTGCTCATCCGGACCTTGCCGCTGATGAACCAGATCTCGGCCATGTTTGGTCAGCTCACCTTCAATTCCTCAGGGGTCCGCGAGGCCCTGCGATGGCTCCAGTCGCCGGTCTTTCCCCGGAAGCCGTTTGGGAAGCAGGTGTTCGAAGGCATCCGGACTGGCCTTCGGATCGAGGGGCTGGGCTTCAAGTTCCCCAACGGAACGACGGCATTGGAGGACATCCACCTGGATATTCCGGCCGGGAAGATGGTGGCCCTGGTGGGGGCTTCAGGGTCCGGCAAGACCACACTGGCCAGCCTCCTCCTACGCCTGCGCGAACCCACTTCCGGCCGGCTGACGGTCGATGGGACGGACTATTGGGAATTCACGGCCGAGTCCTGGCACGCCCGCATTGGAATGGTCGAGCAGGAGGCCTTCCTCTTCAACGACACCATTGAGAACAACATTCGATTTGGCCGTCCCAGCGCCACGGCGGAGGAAATGGCCCGGGCAGTCCACATCGCCCATCTGGAAGAAGTGATCCGGCAGCTGCCCGAGGGGATCAAGACGACGGTGGGTGAGCGGGGGACCATGCTTTCCGGCGGCCAGAAACAGCGGGTGGCCATTGCGCGGGCACTGGTCCGGGATCCCCAATTGC
>JBGAPN010000341.1:0-5855 GCA_044221235.1 Limisphaerales bacterium | reverse complement strand
GGGCATCATGGTGCCGCTCGAAGAACGCAACCCCGTCGACATCGAACTCGAGAGCTTCTTCAACGACATCAAGACCGGCGGCCACCCCCGCGCCGACATCGAAGTCGGCCTGCAGGACTCCATCGCCGTCATCCTGTCCAACATCGCCCTCGACGAAAACCGCACCGTCTCCTTCAAGGAAATCGAGACCATGGGCAAGGGCGGCGCACCCGCTGCCAAGCCTGCCGCCAAGAAGGGCTAATCCTTCTCCAGCCGGAACAAAAAGGGCCGTCCCACGCCAGGGACGGCCCTTTCGCTTGCCGCTCTCCTTCTCCTCCTACCTCGGCAACCGGAAATTTCTCACCGCGATACTCGAAGTCAGCCCCGCCGCCGCAAAGTTCCCCGTCGCCGCCCACGCCGTCTGCTCCGGATGCCTCTTCAGCAGCAGATACTGCGACCCCAGCAACGCCCCGGCAATCCCGAACTTTAAAGCCGCGCTTCGCGCATTGAACTGCCCGAGCGGACCCCTCAGCATCGGATTCATCTCCGGCCGGCCCATGCTCGACGCTGTATCCATCACCACCGACGTCATCAGCGCTGCCGCGCTCCAGGCCCAGGCCTTCTTCCACTTCGCCTGCTTCTGCTCTACTACCGGCCGCTCCACCACCAGCGAGCCGCTCGCCGCCTCCGCCGGACTACCCAGCACGAAACTCAAAACAGCGGCGCACACCAGACGCCCGCCCATCCTCGAACTCTTCATCGGAAACCTCCAAACGGGATGCTTCCATCCTGCAGCCACCCCTCCGGCACTTCAATTCAATGAGTTTTGGGTCGCAAGTTTGTATTGGAGTAGTACGAAGCAGGAGACAGGAATACGATAGAGGGTCAGGCTTAACTATGAGCGAGATCCTCTACCGTAACCGTCGTGCCGTCCAACTCGAAAACGAGCACCTGCAGATTGTGGTCACCCACGAGGGCGGACACCTGGCCGTCATCCGCGACAAGGCCACCGGCGTGAACCCGCTGTGGTCTCCGCCCTGGCCCACCATCGAGCCCTCCACCTACGACGCGGCCAAACACCCCGAGTATGGTGGCAACGCCGAGAGCAAACTCCTCTCCGGAATCCTCGGCCACAATCTCTGCCTCGACCTCTTCGGAGGCCCCTCCGACGAAGAAGCCGCCGCCGGCATGACCGTCCATGGCGAAGCCTCCGTCAACGAGTACGACATCACGGTCACCGGCGACACCCTCACCCAGACCACCACGCTCCCCTGCGCCCACCTCGCCTTCCGGCGCACCATCCAACTGCCCGCCGGAGCCCGCCGCGCCGTTATCACCGAAACCGTCGAAAACCTCGACTCCTGGGACCGCCCCATCGCCTGGACCCAGCACGTCACCCTCGGCCCGCCCTTCCTCGAATGCGGCGTCACCCAGTTCCGCGCCTCCGCCACCAAATCGCAGGTCATCGATAGCGGCTTCTCCGATGTCGGCTACATGAAGCCCGGCGCCGAGTTCACCTGGCCCCTCGTCCCCACCACCCAGGGCGGCGTCGAGGATATGCAGGTTTTTACCGCCCGCAAGGTCTCCGGCGCCTTCTCCACCCACCTGATGGACCCGGAACGCGAAACCGCCTTCTTCTCCGCCTGGAGCCCTACCTCCGGCATCGCCATCGCCTACATCTGGAAGCAGAACGACTTCCCCTGGATGGGGATCTGGGAGGAAAACCACGGCCGCGATGTTCCCCCGTGGAACGGCCAGGCCCTCACTCGCGGCATGGAATTCGGAGCCTCCCCCTTCCCCGAAAGCCGCCGCAAAATGATCCATCGCGGCCACCTCTTCGGTGTGCCCGGCTACGCCTGGGTTCCGGCCAAATCCCGGGTAACCGTCCAATACGAAGCCCTGGTCCAGCCCGTAAACCACATCGACGATCTCGACCTCTAAACACGAAGGGCGCGGCGGAACCAATCTCCACCGCGCCCCTCTTTCCTAAACCCTCTCGCCGGACTACGGCACCACCCAACTCCCCGTCTCCACCCACCCCGAATCCCGCTGCAGCGCATCCATCGACCGCTGAAACAGCAGCTTGCTGCCGGACATCGGAGCTTTCAGCGTAATCGGCGCCGAAATCACCAACTGCCCCGTGGACGTCTGCACCGTCGTCCCCGCCGTATCGATCGAACAGGCCGTGCTCTGCAGCGCCGTTGAAGTCACACCCGGAGCCACCGGCCCCAGGAAGAACCCGACGTCGCCCGAATACATCCACAACCCGTTCCCCGCCCGGTCATAGTGCAGGTAGCAGAACGGCAACCCGCCCCCATCGGCCGCGGCCGCCACCAGGAACTGCACCCAGCCCCCAATCGTTGCCGGCAGACCCGACGGGTCCGTATAGGTCGCCGCGAACGTCACACTCGAGCCCGATCCCGCATTCGGCAGCACGCTAAATGCCGGCGCAGGAGCAGGCGTGTAGTTCCAGATCCCCCCCTGGATCCAGCCGGAATCCCCTTCCGGCAGCGACCACTGCCGCAGGTACAATTGCCGGCTTCCAGCCTGCTTGAACACCACCTCGAACTTCACGCTCAGGCCGGAAGCTCCGGCCGTCACCGTCGTATTCGCCGTGTTAATCGCGCACAGCGAGTTCTGCAACAGGCTCGAAGCGGCGCCCGGCTTCACCGGACCCACAAAGAATCCGCCATCCCCGTACATCCACAACCCGTCGCCCACGACGTCATAGTGCAGGTAGCAGAACGGCTGCCCGCCCCCATCCGGCTGCGTCGCAAACAACGCCTGCCCCCACAGCAAGGCACCCGGTCCGGCCGCTGCCCCGAAGTCCGCCTGGAACTTCTGCGTCGACGTGCTGCCGCCCTTCGGCGTAAAACTCAATGGCGAGGCCGCCAGCGGCAGACCCGGCTGGAAGCCGCTCAGAATCGGAACCAGGCTGGACGTGGGCGTCGCAATTCCAAACACTCCGCTCAGGTTCGAACCCCAGCCCTTGTATTGCCCGTCCCGGCCCCAGGCCATCGTGTACCCGTCGCCGCCGCTCACCTCCGCCGTCCCATAAACCTGCGGAACCTTGCCGGCCACCGGTGAATCGGCCGCGCTCGCCACCCCCATGCCGAGCTCACCCTTCGAGTTCGTGCCCCACGTCCACAACGTGCCATCCGCCTTGATCGCCATCCCGTGCGTCACGCCGGCCCCAATCGAAACCACCTCCGTCAGCAGGCCGACGCGCACCAGGCCGATCACCGGATCCGTTCCCGGCCCGCTGCCCAGGCGCCGCAATCCACCGTTCCCCCATGCCCAGACCGTCCCATCCTGCCGCAACGCCAGCGCATACTCCGCCCCGGCCGCAATCGCCATGATGTTGGACAGACCGCTCACCTGCACCGGAGTCATATATAGAGGCGGACCCACTTGTCCTATACCGAGGCCCCACGTCCAAACCGTCCCATCCGACCGCAGCGCCACGCTGAACTGATCCCCAGCCGCGATCTCCACAACATTGGCCAGCCCGGTAGCCTGCGTCGGTACCAGCGTCGGAATCGGCACACCGGTCCCCAACTCGCCCACCGCATTGCTGCCCCAACCCCACACCGTCCCATCCTGCTTGAGAGCCAGGCTATGATTCCCGCCGGCCGCCACTCGCTTCACACCGGTCAGCCCCGGCACCAGCACAGGACTCAGCCTGTTCGTAAACGTCCCGTCCCCGAGTTGGCCCAGCGTATTGCCGCCCCAGCTCCAGACTCGTCCGTCCGACCCTACCGCCAGCACATGCTTGTTTCTCGTCGACACGCCGGCCATCCCGGCCAGCCCGGGCACCTGCCGCGCGGTTCGCACCGGATTGCTGATCAGCCCGATCCCCATCTGGCCCACATCATTGGAGCCCGCGCCCCAAATCGTGCCGTCGCCGCGCACGATCATCGTCAGCGTCCGACCGTTCGAGACCCGCTGGCCCGTGGTCAACAGGTTCTGCGTGGCATAGGTGCAGCCCGGACCTGAGTCCGGCGGCACAAACAGATCGCTGCTCGTCAGATCCGGCCGGCCCAGTTCGCTGTTCGAATTCCCGCCCATCACCTGCACGGTCCCGTCGTTCAGCAGCACCATGACATGGTCCTGGCCCACCGCCACGCCAATCGCCGGCTTCGGCAGCACAAACTGCGTCTCTACGCCGGAAATCAGGTTCCCCCCATACCGCCCCGTCAATCCGCTGCCCAGGTACCAAACGGTTCCGTCGGCCCGCAGAATCCCGTTCAAGCCGTACTGGTTCGACACCTGGATCACGTTGGTGAACGACACCAGCTTCTCCGGTGCCGTGACGTATTGAATGATGCCCGGACTCACCAGGCCCAGGCTCGTCCCGTCGCCCCACCCCCACAAAGTCCCATCCGGCCGGATGGCCAAAGTGTGGTTGTCACTGGCAGACACCGATGTCGCCGTGAACCCGGTCAGCCTCACCGGTGACCACCGGTCCGTCTTCGTCCCATCCCCCAGTTGTCCAAACGTGTTGTCGCCCCACGCGAACACCGCGCCATCATTGCGCCGCGCCACGCTGTGATTCTGGCCCGCCGCGATCGAGGTGATGCCCGACAGCCCCGCCACCTGCATCGGTACGCCGCTGTCGTTCGTGCTCCCATTCCCCAACTGGCCCGATGTGTTCGACCCCCACGCCCAAACCGTCCCGTCGCTCCTCAACGCAACGCTGTGGAGATAGCCCGACGCCACCGCCACCACACCGGTGAACCCTTGGATCTTCTTCGGCGACGCCACCACATGCGACGTCACCACCCCGTCGCCCAATAGGCCAAAGGACCCCACCCCCCAACTCCACACCGACGTATCCTGCATCACCGCCAGTCCATGCGAGCCTGCGTTCGACAACGCCTTCACGCCGCTCAACAGGCTGCACACCGGCGAGGGCTGCTCCACACCCGTACCGTCGCCCAGTACGGCTCCTCCGTTGCCGCCCCACGCCCGCACCGTTCCATCCGCCCGCACCGCCAGTGAATTGTTGCCGGACGCCACCACCTGCACGACTCCCGAGATCGCCGCCCTGCCCGGATCCTGCAAAGCCGCTGCCTGCCTTGCCTCCTGTGGAGTGGCCGCACCCGTTGCCGGCCCAGCGCCGCCTTCGGATACCAGCCCGTCGCCCCCTGGCGCCGCCGGCGCACCGGTAATCACAGCCACCGCCCAGCCCGCCGCCGCATCCACCACCGGACCCGCCAGCGCATACTGCTGCCGCGCGCCGCCTTCCGTCAAACTCAGCAGGCCGCCCTGCACCTCCACCACGCGCCCTGCCGCGGCCGCCGCCGGCCAGTCCAGGCTCTGGCTAACCGCCCCGGCCCGCGCCGCCATCAGGCGCGCCGCCACCTGTCCGGCCTCTGGCCCGCTCAGCATCTCGGGATCCGGCTCAGTACCCTCGCCACTCCGTCCAAGGGCCCAGGCGCGGCCCTGCCCGTCCAGCGCGTACACCCGCCCCTGCCGCACATCCACCGCTTGTATCTCCTGCAAGCCGTCCACGCGCACGGGCTCCGTCACCATCTTCCGCGCATCGCGGCTCACCAGCCCGCTCCAATTCGACCCGAAGACCCATACGGACCCGTCGCTCTTCAACGCCACGCTGAACAGCGGACCCGCCGCGATCATCGAGACGCCGCTCAACCCCGTCACCGCCGCGGGCCGTGACCGTTGGACCAGGGTCCCATCACCCAATTGCCCCTCGGAGTTGGCGCCCCACGCCCACACCGTGCCGTCGCTCTTCAGAGCAAGCGAATGCTGTGCCCCCGCCGCAATCGCCGTGACGCCGGAAAGCCCTTCCACCTCAGACCAGCCGCCCGCCCCCGAGGCACGGCCTGAACCCAATTGCCCCTGCGCGTTCAGCC
>JBGAPN010000340.1:0-5872 GCA_044221235.1 Limisphaerales bacterium | reverse complement strand
CCCCCCGTCATCCGGCTTTCCTCCGATGGCGCCGCCGGGAAAGCCGAGTCCGGAACCCCGCTGCGGATCCACGCCGCCGTGTCCGATGATGTGCAGGTGGCCCGGGTCTCCTTTTTCATCAACGGGGTTCCCGCCTTCACCGACGGCAGTGATCCGTTTGAGTTCAGCTTCCGGGTGGGACCGCCCTGGCTAACCGGGGTGGATTCCTTCGAAGTCCATGCCACGGCCGTGGACACCGGAGGCAACACCGCCCGCAGCGAAACGCTGGCTTTTGAGATCGTCCCCGACGCCACTCCGCCTCGGATCCGCACCACGGTCCCGGCCCCGCTCGCCCTGGTGGGCTCCTGCCAGAGGGTGTCCGTCTATTTCAATGAACCCATTGCACCGGAGACGCTGAATGGGACTTCCTTCCGCCTGAGCTGGGCGGGTGCCGATGAAGTGTTCGGCACCCCGGACGATGGATTCCTCCAGCCCGCATCCGCGGAGACCCAGCCCGAATGGAACGCCATCTTCCTGCGTTTCGATCAGCCTCTTCCCCCGGGTTCCTACCGGGCCACGGTAGGACCACCCCTCGCTGATCTGGCGGGGAACGGGGTGGTGCAGCCGACCACCTGGGATTTCGAAATCCTTGGAACCCAGGATGCGGATCAGGATGGAATCCCCGACAACGCGGAACGGCTCCTCGGGATGGATCCGACGAATCCGGACTCCAATGGCAATGGTATCCGAGATGGGGACGAGGACATGGACGGCGACGGCCTCGGCACCGCTTGGGAACTCCGGTACGGATATGACCCGCGCTTGAAGGATTCGGATGGCAATGGCGTTGACGACGGCGCCGAGGACCCCGACCTCGATGTCGTACCGAACGCCATTGAGTACGCCTCCCGCACGCGGCCCGACCGACCCGATACCGACCTCGACGGCTGGAATGACGAACAAGAATTGACGGCAGGCAGCAGCCCGATCGACCCAGCGAGCCGACCCCATCTCTGGATTTGCGGGGGGCCTGTCGCGAGGGTGGGCGTATCCAGTCCATCGCCGCTGGTTCCTGGAAGGGGTCCTTGGAACACCTTTATTGGAAACCCAACCGCAGCAGTGTCTGTGTCCGCCTGGCCATCGGATGGACTGGTCGAGCTACCACCGGGCAGCTTCGTGGTCGCCCGCCCCGACATCCGCGTCGGCCTGTCCGCGCCGGCCACGACAGACGCCCTGGACGGACCGTGGAATACGGTTGTCGGGAATCCCGCCGTGAAGATCTCCCTCTCAGCCTGGCCGTCCCGGGAACTCTTCGCGCTGCCGGCGGGAAGCTGGGTCGTCGCCCGTCCGGACGTTCGTGTGGGACTGTCTCTGCCCCTGACCACAACAGATCCGGCCCTCGGCACCTCCATCGGCCAGCCACCGGTTCAAGTCCGATTTCCTAACAGCTCTCCCGTTTCCAGCCTGAACCCGTGAATCTATGAAATCCTCCTTTCACTGCCTGCATCGATTGACCGTTTTCGTGGGGCTGCTCATCGCCGCCGTGGGCGCCCACGGCCAGGGATTCGATCTTGGCAGCAACGGTTCATTGGGCGACATGGTGGTTTCCCAGAATACGGTCATGGATCTTCCACCCGACGGCATCCTTCACTTCAAAACGTTGCGGGTGGATGCCGGGGCAACCCTGAGCTTCCGAGGCAACAGCAACAACACGCCCGCCTACCTGTTGTCCCAAGGCGACGTCATCATCAATGGAGTGATTTCGGTCAGCGGCTCACCCGCGATCAGCGGGGACTACAATGGCGGCCGGGGTGGTCCGGGCGGCTATGCTGGAGGGAACGGCGGCATTGGCACGGAAGTTCCGCCCGGAGACGGATACGGCCCCGGGGGTGGGCGGGGCGGTCCGCATATCTTCCTGACGGGCGCGGGAAGCGGCAGCTACGGGGCCCGGCACACCAGCATGCCGCTCAGCGGAGCCACCTACGGCAGCCCGCTGCTGGTCCCACTGGCCGGCGGTTCGGGAGGAGGGGGCCACGCGGGAACAGGTGTCGCGGGATTCGTGGGTGGGGGAGGTGGAGGCGGCGGTGCCATTCTGATTGCCGCCAACACCCAGATCCTCCTGTCGGGGACTGTGGAGGCCAATGGAGGACTCGGCTCCGGCAATTGGCAGATGAACTCCGGCAGCGGCGGCGCCATCCGTCTTGTGGCCCCCAAGGTGGCCGGACGCGGTCGCCTGAACACCGATTCCCCGGGCTCCCAGGGCTATGGACGAACCCGGGTGGATGCCCTCGACCGCACCGAACTGCGCCTGAACCTCGGACAGGTACCCAGCGTCGGCGGTGTCATCACGGTATTCCCGCCCAACCTTCCCCATCTCGATCTGACCAAGGTGGCCGACACGGACATTCCCCTCGGCAGCGGTCCGGTCAGCATCACCCTGCCGTTTGGATCCGACACCAACCGCAATGTGGTCGTCCAGGCCAGCCACTTTGGGGCGAAGGTTCCGATCGCGGTGATCCTCTCGCCCGACAACGGCCCACGCCAGGTCTTCGACGCCGAAGTCGACAATACCACGGCGAATCCTGCCAGCATCACCGTGCCTGTCTTCTTCGTTCCCAACGTCCTCACCACCGTGCAGGTCTGGACCCGGTAAAAGGACAGCGCGCGCCCCACGGCGGAGCCCGCCGGCGGGCGGCCCCAACTGATTTCAGCCCCGTCCCTGCGAACCATTTCGGCATTTAGGGGCCGCCTCCGGTGTCCACATGCTGTGTCACGGTGTTCTCGCCGTCAGGGCGACGGGCGGCCTCCCGGGCGGAACCAATGGGAATGACATTCCCGCGCACCGGATCCACATTCGCCGAAGGCTGGACATCCCCTAACACCCCGTGGCTGCCGAAACGTCATTCGTCCGCTCACAACGACTTTTTGGCTGGGCCGATCTGGCGGTTTTCAGCCTGCTGGTTGCCTTCATTTACGCGGTGGTCACCGTCGCACGCGAGTGGAGCGGACCCCTGCAGCCGGTAGCAGCCATCCACACCGAGGCGCGATACCTCCCGGTGTATGCCCTGTTCAGCCTGACACGAGGCGTGTGCGCCTATGGCGTCTCGTTCATCTTCACGATGTTCTATGGATACGCCATGGCCCGAATCCCCGGGGCCGAGCGCCTGATGCTGCCCGTGCTGGACATCCTCCAGAGCATTCCCGTCCTGGGGTTCCTTCCGGGTTTCGTGCTTGGAATGGTCCATCTGTTTCCCCATCGAAACCTCGGGCTGGAAATCGCTTCCGTCCTGATGATCTTCACCGGACAGGCTTGGAACATGACCCTGTCGTTCTATGCCTCCCTCCGGTCCGTACCTCCCGACCTCGTCGCCGTCACGCGGCTCGCCAAGATGACATGGTGGGAACGATTCCTCCGGCTGGACCTTTCGTTCGCGGCGACGGGACTTGTCTGGAACAGCATGATGTCCATGGCCGGGGGCTGGTTCTTCCTTACAGTGAGCGAAGCGTTTGTCCTGGGAGACCATGACTTCCGACTCCCCGGTTTGGGCTCGTACATGAGCCTGGCCATAGAACGGGGCGACCTGCGCGGACAGGTGCTGGGCGTCCTGACCATGCTCGCGATGATCATTTTCGTTGACCAGATCGTCTGGCGTCCGGTCGTGGCGTGGTCCCAGAAGTTCACCGATGAAGAGCCCGGTGCCATGCCGCAATCCTGGTTTTGGGAGCGGCTTCGGCGGTCGGCGGTCTGGCGCTTGATCTCCCGGCCCGCTGGACGGGTGTGGCGCCGGTCGAAACCGGTGTTCGCCTCGGCGGCGATCGGGACCGATTCCGGGGTCCGCCGCCTTTCCGGCGCAATCCGGTGGCTGTTGCGGTTGGGAGGGGTCTGCCTCGCGGGATGCATCCTGTATGGCGCGGTGAGATACCTCCACTTGCTGACTCTCCTCACCGCCGGGGAATGGCGGCACCTGGTCTCCAGCACGGCGGCAACCTTTTTGCGCGTGTCCGCAGCCGTCGCCCTGGCGTCGCTCTGGACCGTCCCGGCCGGTGTCCTGATGGGCCGCAACCCGCGTTGGTCGCGGTTCCTGCAACCCGTCATCCAGATGGCCGCCAGCTTCCCTGCGCCGATGATCTTCCCCCTCGTGGTCGGCACGATGCTTGGAGCCGGGGTTGGCCTTAATGTCAGTTCGGTGGCCCTGCTGGTGCTCGGCACCCAATGGTATGTGCTCTTCAACGTGATTGCGGGAACCAGCGCCATTCCCCGCGAGCTGTGGGAGGTGGCACGGCTGGGCCGGTTCCCGCTCCTTCAACGCTGGCGAACCTTGATCCTTCCCGCGCTCTTTCCCAGCCTGCTGACCGGCTGGATCACCGCGATGGGTGGAGCCTGGAACGCCAGCATCGTCGCCGAATATATGAAATACCAGGGACAGACCCTCGCGACCGTGGGGCTGGGCGCCACCATCAGCGAAGCCACCGAGCGCGGAAACTTCCAGCTCCTCGCGGCGGCCGTCGGCGTCATGGCCCTCGTCGTTGTCGGATTCAACCGGATCGTCTGGCGTCCCCTCGCACACCTGGCTCAATCCCGCTACAACCTGAACCTCTGACCATGTCGCTGCCGCTCCTGCAGGTCCGCAACCTCTACCAGCACTTCACCGGCGCCGGCGGCAAAAACATTGAGATCCTGCACGACGTCAACCTGGAGGTCCGCGAGCAGGAAGTGGTCGCCATCCTGGGACCATCCGGCTGCGGAAAATCGACATTGCTCCGCGCGATCATCGGACTGGAACAGCCCGCCTCCGGGGAGGTGCTGTATCGGGGCGTACGACAGACGGGGTTGAACCCTTCCGCCGCACTGGTCTTCCAGAACTTCGCCCTGTTCCCGTGGCTGACGGTGCACCAAAACGTCGCCGTCGGCCTGTCCAACCAGCCCTTGACGCGCGACGAGCGCGAACACCGTGTGCGCCGCGTGCTCCAGGACGTCGGGCTGGGCGGGTTCGAGGAGGCCTATCCCAAGGAACTGTCCGGCGGCATGAAGCAGCGGGTCGGCCTGGCACGCGCGCTGGCGGCCGAGCCGGAGATTCTCTGCATGGATGAGCCCTTCAGCGCGCTCGACGTCCTGACGGGCGAGACGCTCCGAAACGAGGTCATCGACCTTTACACCAGCAAGTCGTCGCGCGTGAACTCGGTGTTGATCGTGACACACGCGATCAGCGAGGCGGTCTTCATGGCCACGCGCATTGTCGTGATGGGAGCCCATCCGGGCACCGTACTCGCGGTCCTCGACAACGCCCTGCCCTATCCGCGGGACGAACACCATCCCGAGTTCCTCCGGCTCAGCCAGCGGGTGCACGCGCTCGTCACCAGGAACGTCATGCTCGAGGACGCCGCACCCACTCCGCCCCCCGGCCAGCCGCGCCTGGCGGTCCGGTCCATCCCCGCCGTCTCCCTGGGAGCCACGGTGGGTCTCCTCGAGGTGTTGGAGAACGAGGGAGCGATGGAACTCTTCGAACTGACCCGGCACGTCGACATCGACCTGACCCAGCTGTTGCTCGTGGTCAAGGCTGCAGAGCTGCTCGGGTGGGTGACCACGCCCGGCCAGCGGGTTGAAATGACGGGTGCCGGACGGGAGTTCCTGGCGGCCGACGTCAATCGGCGGAAGGACATCCTCAATGCCAGCCTGCGCGAGATCCTCGTCTTCAGCATGGTCATCCAGATGCTTCGCCAGTCGGAGACCGGCGAAGTTGACGAGGAGACTGTTCTGACCCAGCTCGCCCTGCAGTTTCCGATGGAACGCCCACACCGGATTTTCCGGACGCTGGTGGCTTGGGCGCGCAATGCCGAGCTCTTCAGGTACAGCAGCACACGCAAGAAACTGCATTCACTCTCGCGTTGAACC
>JBGAPN010000339.1:0-5946 GCA_044221235.1 Limisphaerales bacterium | reverse complement strand
GAGCCGTGGCGCAATCCGCCTCCCGGCTCCGGTCACTTCAGTCTCGGAAAGAAACTCCGCGCCGTCGCACAGGTGGCGGCACTCAGGGTTTCCAGGCTGCACCCTTTCACTCCGGCCACGACGGAGGCCAGATCGCGGACATAGGCGGGTTCACATCGCTTGCCGCGATAGGGCACTGGAGCCAGGAACGGGCAGTCCGTCTCCAACATAAACCGGTCCATCGGCGTTTCCATCAGCGTCTCCCGGACATTGACCCCGTTCTTGAAGGTCGCGATCCCGGTGAAGCTGACCAGCGACCCCAACCCACACACGGTGCGCATCTCGTCGGGAGTGCCCACAAAACAATGAAATACAGCCCGGACCCGGTCGGCGAACGGTGCAAACTGCTCCAGGGTTTCTGCGAAGGAATCCCGGGTGTGAACCACCACGTTCAACCCCAACTCGGTGGCCACTTCCAGCTGTTGTTGAAACACGCGGGCCTGCTTGGCCCGGATCCGTTCGTCGTCGGCCGGCGTCCCGGTGCCCGTCCGCGTGGGCAGGCGGAAGAAGTCGAGTCCACACTCCCCGATCGCCACCACCTTGGGGTGGGACGCCAGGCGCCGAAGTTCCTCCCGGAAATCGTCGGGCGCCTCCTCGGCATGTCCCGGATGCCATCCGGCAACCGCATACACGCCCGGGAATTCTCCCGCGATGTCCAGGGCCCGGGCGCTGGCCTCCAGATCCGTTCCGATGGAAACGATGCGTTCGATTCCGGCGTCATGCGCCCGCGCCACCACCTCGGGAAGATCCGGAGCGAACTCCGGAAAATCCAAATGGGCATGGGTATCAAACAACGTGACCCGGGAGGCTTCCATCAGGGGTGCGGACTCAGGAGGCGTTGCCCTCGACCGGGGCGTTGACGGGTTCCGTCTCCGGTGCCGCGGCCGGCACCTCGCAACGTCGCCACGCGGCGATGAACATCCCGTTGCCCCGGGTTTCCTGGGGCCAGAGCAGCAGTCGGTCGGCCTCGGGCGCCTCCGGCTGGAAGGGATTGCGGAACGGCAGCGGCTCAAACTCCGGATGCGCCGCGGCAAAGGCGTCGACCACCCCATGAGTCTCGTCGCGCGACAGGGTGCACACGGCATAGATGAGTCGACCGCCGGGCCGGATCGAGCGCGACACATGGTCCAGAAGTTCCTTCTGAACAACCGCGAGTTCCAAGACGTCCTCCCGACGGGTGGTCCATCGGGCATGGGGATTGCGTCCCCAAGTTCCAATCCCTGAGCAGGGCGCATCCACCAATACGCCATCGAAAATGGTCCGGGTGGGCGGTTTGCGTCCGCCATTCCAGGTCACGTTTCGGTAGTTGAAACAACCGGCCCGGGCCGCGCGTTGTTTGAGTCGGGAAAGGCGCCACTCCGCCCGGTCACTGGACCAGACCAACCCCTTCCCGCCCATGAGGTCCGAAAGGTGGAGGGTCTTGCCACCTTCGCCGGCACAGGCATCCCACCAGGTTTCACCAGGCTGCGGCGCACAGACGAGCCCGACCGCTTGGGACGCAATATCCTGAATCTCAAACGCACCGGACTGGAACAGTTCATTTCGGAACAAATCTTCCTGCCCGTCGTACCGCAGGGTTTGTCCCCAGGCCCCTCCCAAAGGGCGTTCACACGGCGCCAATCCGGCGGCCACGTCCGATTCCATTCCCGTGCGGGAACGGATCCACAGGACCGGCTCAGCCTGAAGGGTCCGCAGCCAGGCCTCCGGAACCTCCATGACCTCGGCGGTCCAATCTGGTACCGCCCGACGAAGCTGATCCACGGGAAGGGACGACGGATTCATGGCGAAGTCATCTGCCAACCCAAGAGCCTGATCCATCTGGCGTCCCAGCGGTTGGCTGGTATCGAGCCACTGAAGCCACCGGAAATAACTGAACACGGCGCGGCTGATCCAGGCGGAGTCCGCCCGGCTCAACTGCTTCCGGCGGGCCAGGGTTTGTCGCAGCAGGAGATCCGCCGGGATGGTGGGCGTCGCTTTGGCCAGGATCTTTTCCGCCATTTCCATCCGGTTCAGGGGCGCTGATTCCGGGAACGCCGCGGCGGGAGCCTTCCGGAATGGACGCTCCTCTCCCGGTTCCGGACGCCAGCCTTCGGAGGCTCGAGGCCCCCGTTCCGCCGAGGCGTCAAATACCCGGGGACCACCGAAGGATTTCCGAGGCCCGGGCGGGCGCGATTGGAATCCGGAATCCCGCCGTTCAAAGGAACCAGGTCCCCGACGAGGACGCCACCCCGGCTGGGGACGACCCGACGCTTCCGGGCGGAATCCATCGTCCGGTCGGCGCGGTCCGCCGGGGCCGCCACGGCGTTCGGGACGCGGCCCATCGGGCCGGGGTCCGAACGATCGGAAGGGCGGACGGGCTGGCCGTCGCGTGTCCCCGCCCTCGCCTCTGGGTTGCCCCTGTGCTGTCTGCCACGGCCCGGGTCGCTCCGGTCGGCTTGGCCGGTCCGGTCGGCGTGGTTGGTTCGGCCGGCTTGGTTGGTTCGGCCGGTCGGTCCGGTCCGGACGGCCCGGAGGTCCGCCGCGACTTGCGGGTCCGCCCGGGTACGGGCCGCGATTCCGCCGAAACTCTGGCCGTCCGGGCGCATCCTGCTTGTCGAAGCGCATGCGGCCATCGGGACTGAAGGTAAAACGCTTGGGCCACGGCTCACCCCGCTTGGGAGGGCGTGACCCCGATTCCCCGGGATCACCGGGAGGACGAGGAGTCATTGTTTTGTGGAAGTCGACGTTGGCGGGGGATTGAGCCGGTTCAAATGGAACCGGGCCACAACGCCCATGAAATCCCGCGGTGCCGCCAGGTTCACCGCCTGTTTGAGATGCTCTCGGGCCTCATCGCTCCGTCCATGGACGTCATCATAAAGTCCCAGATAAAGATGCGCATAGAACCGGGCACGCCGCTGTTCCTCGGCGCTCGTCGTCACCAGTTCCGCGGCCTCCAGGACCTCGGATTCCGGGGCCTCACCGCCGAACAGGTCGTGAATCTCCGCCATGGGGACGCGGTCGTCACTGGTGATAGGCAGGAACACCTTGTGCGCGGCATTGGTGCCTTCCGCCCGGGCCACGCAGAGGAAATGCCATACCGCGTTCTCCACGTCGTTCGAATTGACCGTCTGATGAAGCTCAAACTGCTTTCGCCCGTCGGCATAACGCCGGCCGTAGTACAGCGCGATGCCCCGCTGCCAGTTGTAGGGAACCACCTCGGGATTCAGTTCATTGGCCCGGTCAAAATCCTCCAAGGCCTCCGTCAACTGACCCATCTTGAACCGCTCGACCGCGCGGTCCTGGTGGAGGAATCCGGAGGTCGGGTTGACGCGGATCCCTTCCGTCAGGTCCGTGACCGCCCCGGAGGAATCGCCCATCAGGGACCGGATCTGGGCCCGAAAATTCCACAGCCGGGCATCCTTCGGATTCGAACGGATCGCATCGGAAATCAGAGTGATGGCATTGGTCAGATTGCCCGACTTCAGTGCGGCGGCCGCCTTCTCCCGGGCCTGGTCGGATGGGGACGGCTCCGCTGCCCGAAGGAGCAGCGCCGTCAGCAGGAATCCCATCCACCATCGAAGCCTCATGAGCTGAGAATCAGAGGCGAGCCCGGGTTTGGGAGCGAGGAAAATGTCCAGGACTCCAGCGACACCCTGGGGTGATCTCGCGCAATCTCCCTGGGCCGGAACGGGAAACCCCGACTCCACGGTTCAAAACTCCTGTCATTTCGCCCCTTGCCTCTTGAACGAGCGTGGTCCCTGGGATCGATTATTGGGCACTTGGTCCGGGTGGCAGCGCGCAGTCCAACGGATCCCAGCCCTGAAGATGGCCAAAGACAGGATGATCGGCGCAGTCCGCTCGGGTATTCGGAGCGTGCTGCCCCGGCGCTTCGCCAAGGCTGTTTCTCAATCCACACGACGATCGCGCCTGTATTTCCGGGAACTGCGGGGACGTCATGTGATCCATCTGATGCATATCCGGAAAACCGGAGGCACAGCCGTCAAGTTTGCCCTGGAGCCGCATCGCGAGAAGTCGGCGCATCTCCTGAATCTCGGAACTCACGAAACCACGCTTTCCCGGATTCCGGAGGGGGACAAAGTCGCGTTCTTCATCCGGGACCCCATCAGCCGGTTTGTGAGCGGATTCAACAGCCGATTGAGGGAGGGACGCCCCCGATACTACACGCCCTGGACCACGCAGGAGGCGGATGCCTTTTGCCGCTTTCCCTCTCCCAACGACCTGGCCGAGGGTCTCGATTCCCGAAGCAGGGACACCAAAGCCGATGCCGTCCGGGCCATCTACTCCATCGAACACATCAACCTGTCGTATTGGTACTGGTTTGGCAGCCCCGAGCTGTTCGACTCCCGCTGGAAGGACATTTTCTTCATCGGGTTTCAGGAACGCCTGGAAGAGGAGATAACACGCCTGTGACCGCTGCTGAAGCTCCCGGAGACCATCCAGCTCCCGCACAGCGATTTTGCCGCCCATCGAAGCCCCCCGGACATGGACCGACGCCTGAGTCCTCGCGCCATTCGGAACCTGAAACAATGGTATGTGCGCGATTACGATCTCTACCGCCGGTGCGCCGAACTGTCGCGGGAGATGTATCACTGATTCCGCCGAGTTGGGGGCTCTCAGCCCTTAGCTCTCAGCTCGGCACCTTACCGGGCAAAACACTTTCAGCCCGGAGCCGGGGATGGTTAGCGTCCGGACATGACGCTCGACCACTGGTTTGGAGACACCGACGCCGGACGCTACCAGCTCCGAACCTGCGCTCCCGGTCCCAGCGGCCGACTCCCGCTCACCGAGGACCTCCTTCGGGACGCACCCAGCGGTGACCTGTTCGGTCTCACTCAGAATGCCGGAATGGGTTGGGACCCAGGAGAGGTGGGCCGCGATGCGTTCCTCATCCTGAGTACGCTGGGCGGACTTCGCTCCCCGGATGGCCGTCCCATCGCACTGGGTTACCACACCGGGCACTGGGAGCTGGGACTCCAGGTGAAAGCGGCCGCCGAGGAATTCCGACGCCTGAAGCGGCTTCCCTTTTCGGGCTATGTCTCGGATCCGTGCGACGGTCGGACCCAGGGAACCGTGGGCATGTTCGACTCGCTTCCGTATCGGAATGATGCCGCCATTGTGTTCCGTCGATTGATTCGGTCACTGCCCACGCGCAAGGGAGTGATGGGCGTCGCCACCTGCGACAAGGGACTCCCGGCCATGATGATGGCACTCGCCGGAACCCCCGGGCTTCCCACCATTTTGGTTCCGGGTGGGGTGACACTGCCACCGGAACACGGCGACGATGCCGGGAAGGTGCAAACCATCGGGGCCCGTTTCAGCCACGGGCTCCTGTCGATGGAGGAAGCCGCCGAATTGGGCTGCCGCGCCTGCGCCACACCGGGAGGCGGCTGCCAGTTCCTGGGTACGGCCGCAACGTCGCAGGTGGTCGCAGAAGCCCTGGGCTTGTCCCTGCCCCATTCGGCGCTGGCCCCCAGCGGGGAAACGGTGTGGGCCGAAATTGCCTCCCAATCTGCCGCCGCCTTGGTGGACCTCGCCGCCTCCGGGACGACCACCCGCCAGGTGCTGACCGACGCGTCCATCCGAAACGCCATGACCGTCCATGCTGCGTTTGGCGGTTCGACCAACCTGTTGCTGCACATTCCGGCGATTGCCCACGCCGCCGGACTTCGGCGGCCAACTGTCGACGACTGGACCCTCATCAACCGCCGCACGCCGCGATTAGTCAGCGTGCTTCCGAACGGGCCGGTCCACCATCCCACCGTCCGGGTGTTCCTGGCGGGCGGCGTCCCGGAGGTCATGCTGCACCTGCGCTCGCTGGGGCTGCTGGAACTGGAAGCGCTCACCGTCTGCGGTCGGCGTTGGGGGGAAGTCCTGGACCGATGGGAACGGAGCGCCCGGCGGACCCTG
>JBGAPN010000338.1:0-5967 GCA_044221235.1 Limisphaerales bacterium | reverse complement strand
GGACGTCAGGTGCAAGACGCGGGATGGAACTCGAGTGAAATGCCGGGCTCGATTCAGGACATCCGCCCAGACCGAGTCGCCGTCCAAGGGGACGGCTCATCAGACTGCGTTCACCGGTTCGATTCCCTACATGTTAGTTGGGCTTGTCTGATTGAAATTTGATGCATGGCGATAAAAACATATTGATAAACAATAAATAGGACTCAGGCTCCGCTCCGTGAACTTCCGGAGGATCCTCTCATGAAACGAGGTGCAACGCTGTTTCTTCAGGCCGTGGTGGTCTTGGTCGGGCTGGGAACCCTGGCCGTGATGTTGTGGGAACCCCATGTCGAAGGCAGGAATGCCCACGCTTCGGTCTTCGAGATCTACTTCAAGGATCCCTTCCTGGCGTATGTGTATGCCGCGTCCTCGGCGTTTTTTGTCGCCCTGTACCAGGCTTTCAAACTGTTGGGGTACCTGAGGCGTGAGCAGGCGTTCTCGACGGAGACTGTCCGGGCGTCGCGGACGATCAAATACTGCGCGTTGGCCCTTGTGGGCTTTGTGGCCATCGGATTGGTCATCATCCTGATCGTGGGCGATCGCGAGGATCGCCCGGCGGGGGTTTTCATGAGTGTTCTGGCGAGCTTTGTGGCGGTGGTCATGGCGTCGGCGGCCACGGTTTTTGAGCGGATCTTTCAAAATGCCGTGGACCTGAAATCCGAGAACGACCTCACGGTATAAGAAGACCGCATGCCCATCATCATCAACATCGACGTCATGCTGGCGCGGCGGAAAATGAGCGTGACCGAGCTGGCCCAAAAGGTCGGCATCACCATGGCCAACATCTCCATCCTGAAAAATGGAAAGGCGCGGGCGATCCGGCTCTCCACCTTGGAGGCGATTTGTGAAGCGCTGGAATGTCAGCCGGGGGACGTGTTGGAGTATCGGAAGTGAGAGTCCCTACTGGGCCTTGCCTGCAGAACTCGTGAGTGGGAACGGCTGAGGCCCGGCTCGTGGGCGGCTTGCAATCGCGGTGGATTTCCAGCTTCCTTCGGGGACATTTCTCTCCTCCATGTTGTCCCGCTTCTGTCGATCCAGTCTCTTCGCGGCTGCTGCGTTGGTGCTGTCCTGTACCTGCGTTTCCGCGCAATCCGTGGTCTCCACCTTCGAGGATCCAGACATTCGAACCCACGGGGGAACGCTCTACGGGGAGGCGCAACTCTGGTACAAAACACATGGGGCCGGCTCGGTGCTGGACGGTTGGGCGGTGACCCAGGGGTCGGTCGACGTAGTGTATCATTTGGCCGGCACGGCCCAGGATGGAGCGCAGTCGATTGATTTGAACGGCCTGGCGGCGGGTTCCCTGAAGCGCATCTTCGCCACCCGCCCTGGTACCCGATACCGGCTGTCCTTCGATTTTTCCGGGAACCCCATCAACGGCGTGGAACGCGAATTGGAGGTGCGCTGGAATGGGAACCCCGTATCCCGTTTCACCTGGGATCCGATCGCCAAGGCCAACAGCTTCCAGCTCGACATGAAGTGGGAGACCCGACAGGTGGAACTGGAAGCCACGGGTGCGGAATCGACGATCGAGTTGGTCAGCACGCGCGAAGGCGCCTCCGGTCCACAGATCGACAACATCCGATTCGCTGACCTTTCCGTCATTCCGGTGAGCATTCAGGACGCGGTATTGCTGACCTGGCCGGTCCCGTTGGAGGGCGCCCTGGGTCACGTGCTCGAGGGGGCGGATCGCGTCGATGGACCGTGGTCCACCGTGCAGGTCGCGTTGCTGAACCTGACCGCGGACGGGAAGGTGGCTGTCACGATTCCCAAATCGGACGCGGCACGGTTCTACCGGGTACGCCGCCCGCAGAGTCCCTGAAGGCTGTCCCTGAGGGCTTGCCCCCGGGCTTCATCTTGGGAACGTTCGCCGTCCATGTCCTCACCTCTCCATGTGGCCATCGTCGGCACGGGCGGTATCACGCTGCAAAACCACGTCCCGGGCCTGGCGTTGTGCCGCGATGTCCGGGTTCACGCCCTTTGCGATGCGAGTTCGGCCACCCTGGAGACCGCCCGCCAGCAAACCGGTGCGCCGGTGTGTGAGACGTCGTGGGAGAAGGTGGTGACCCGGGATGACGTCCACGCGGTGATCATCGCCACGCCGAACATGGTCCATCCCGACATCGCCATCACGGCGGTGCGGCACGGCAAACACGTTCTCTGCGAAAAGCCGCTGGCCCTGAATGCCTCAGACGCCCGGCGCATGCTGGACGAAGCCGAACGCGCCGGAGTTCGGCACATGACGGCCTTCACCTACCGGTTCGTTCCTGCCATGCGGTATCTCAAGCACCTGTTGGACCAGGGGGAACTGGGGCAGCCGTATCACTATCGATGCCTGCGTCTGCAGGACTGGGGCACCCGGAACCTGGGCTGGCGTCAGGTCAGGAAACTGGCTGGAACCGGGGAGATTGGGGACATGCTGAGTCACCGGTTGAATTTTGCGCATTACCTGATCGGCCCGTTGAAGCGGTTGGTGGCGAGCCTGCGGACCCTGACGCCCATGCGGGACGGGGCGCCGAACGACACGGACGACTGGGTGGCCATCCTCGGGGAATTTGCCGGAGGAACGACCGGGGTTTTTGAAAGTTCCAAGCTGGCCAGCGGACACAACGAATCATGGCGCAGCCTGGACTATGTGGAGCTGAATGGCAGTGCAGGCACCTTCCAATTCACCACCGGCAAATGGAACGAGCTCCAGGCGGGCCAGTTGGGTGGGCCGGGACTGCGGCCCCTGCAGGTTCCCCGGGAATTCTGGGTTTGGCCGGGCAGTCCCCGGGATCCGGGAGTGGGAGACCCGCTGGTGTCGTTCCGATACGACCAGGCGGTGGAATTCGTCAATGCCATCCGCGAACAGCGGCCGTGCGCCATTTCATTCCGGGATGGGGTAGAGGTCCAGCGGGTGACCGATGCCGCGGTTCGGTCGGCGTCGGAGGGCTGCTGGGTGGACGTGTGATCCCGCTGGCTGCCGGCCACTTCGACTCTTTCCTTCGGACGTTCCTTGCGTAGCTTCCGGCCGTGCTGAAGACGGCTGTGGTGACAGGAGCCGGCAGCGGTGTGGGACGCGCCACGGCGCTCCAGCTGCTCCGGGAAGGATGGAACGTCGGACTCGTGGGTCGGCGTCTCGAACTGCTTCAAGAGACCGTTGCCCTCGCCGGTGTTCCGGAATCCCAGGCGCTCGCGGTGGCCTGTGACATCGGGGATGCCGAGGCGGTGGACCGGATGGCCGCCGCGGTCCGCTCCACCCTTGGAGACGTGGAGGTCCTGGTGAACGCCGCGGGGACCAATGCGCCGCGCCGTGCGCTCAACGTCCTTTCCCTGGAGGACTTCCATGGGATGATCGATACCAACCTGAATGGGGCCTATTACTGCGTTCAGGCCTTCCTGCCGTCCATGCGGGCCCGGGGTTCGGGAACCATCGTCAATGTGGTTTCCGATGCCGGTAAACAGGCATCGCCCAAGGCCGGACCGGCGTATGTGATGAGCAAGTTTGGCCTGGCCGGATTGACGCAGGCCATCAATGCCGAAGAGCGGGGGCGGGGCGTTCGGGCGATCGGAATCTTTCCCGGGGATATCGACACCCCGCTGCTGAACAAGCGTCCCGCGGTGCCGGATGCAGAATCCCGGGCCCGGATGCTTCATGCGGAGGATGTGGCGCGGTGCATTGTGTTCTGCGTGGAATTGCCATCTCACGTGGTCATCGAGGAAATGATTGTCAGGCCGCGCTGAGTGGGTGGGAGATTCTGAATGCGGATGAACCGACGTTGGCAGGGAAGATTCCAGTGGTGGGCAGGGTGGCTGGCCGCGTGGGTCTGCCTCGTCCCGGTGCGGGCCGAATTGATCGCCCGGTTCCCGTTGGAGGAGGGATTGTCCGACCCGATCACCAATCGGGTGTATTCCACCGTGGGAGGGTGGACGGGAAACCTGTTCGGCAGCCTCCGACAATGGGTGACCAACTCTCTCGCGCCGGTTCCCACCGGAACCGAGACCGGTCTATTCCTTGAGGGATCTTTTCCCGGCATCGACCCGCACATTGCCACCACCTGCCCTGGGGTGCTGGGGGCCAAATCACGCACCGTGGCGGCCTGGATCCGGGGAACGCTGCCGCAGGCGAATTTCGGTGTGATCGTCTCCTGGGGACGCAACGAAAAGGCGTCCCGGTACACGTTCAGGATCGAAACTCCGCCGGGAATCAACCAGGGCCGCCTTCGTCTCGAAGCCTCCGGACAGGCCATCATTGGGGAAACGGTGGTCCTCGATGGCCAGTGGCATCATGTCGCGGTGGTGACGCCCGAAGGGGGCACGACGCACGACAGCACGCTTTACGTCGATGGAATCCCGGAATCCAGGATCTACGTCGGAACGCCGGTGACGCTGGATACCAAGGTCAATGTGCAGGAACCCAAGGAGCTGATGTACATCGGCGATGGGGGCTGGCAGACGGCGGAGTATGGTTTTACCGGAACCCTCGACGAGGTGCGGGTGTATGATGAAGCCCTTTCGGAGAACCAGATCCGGGAGTTGGCGAGCCGGGAGGGTGATTCCCCGCGATTTGCACGGCCGCTGCCCGATGCGTCCCTGGTGCTGGGGGATCCCAATGCGTCGGTCCATTTCCGCGCGGCGGTCGCGGGTCGCGGGCCCATGAACTATGAGTGGCGATTCCGGGGGCTTGTCCTTCCTGGGCAGACCGGGCCTGAACTGGTGATCAACGGCGCCCGCCCCGGCATCACCGGCGAGTATCGCGTCACGGCGTCCAACGGCTCGGGCAGTACGGGCGACGCGGCGGTCCTTCGCCTGACCACTGGTCCTGTGGACCCACCGCAACAGACGGTCTTGGTGGGTGGGGCCGCCACGTTCGCCGTCCAGATGCCGGCGGTGGATGGATACCTTTACCAGTGGGAGAAGGACGGAGAGACGGCTCCCGAGGCCGTGAACGCGAAGCTCTCCCGCATCAATCTCAAACTGACGGATGCTGGGTTGTATCGGGTGAAGGTGACGTGGGGAGGACTGTCCGTCACCAGTGCTCCGGTGGTCCTGCAGGTGCTTGAAACACCGCCGTCCACCTATTCCGGCACTGTCCTGCGGGATGGTCCGGAGGCGTACTGGCGGCTGAACGAAACCAATCTGTCGACACTCGCGAAGGATGCGGCGGGCACTCATGACGCGACCTACGTGCAGTTTGGAGTCAGCGGGCTGGAAATCCCGGGAGCATTGCTCAATGAACCCGACACGGCGGCGCAGTTCGTTCCCGGTTTCTTCAATTATGTGGAGCGGACCCTCGACTCGACGCTGAATGATGTCCGTCGCTTTTCCGTGGAAGCCTGGGTTCAGCCTCTCTTGGGCTCCGAATACGCGCTGGTTACGGCTCTGGCAAACCTGCCCAGCACGGGGTACCAGCTTCTGCTGACTGCAGCCGGGGAAGTCCGTTTCAGAACCGGGGCTTCTTCGAATCCAGCGGCCCGTCAATTTGACGACCTGACGGCGGGGCGGGTCGACAACGGGGTTTGGAACCATGTGGTCGCCACCTACGATGGCCAGACCAAGCGGATCTACGTGAACGGCGTATTGGCCGGTGAACAGGTGGCGCCAATTCTTCCCAGCCCGGGACAGAATTTCCGGTTGGGTGCCGGAAATGGAGCCGGCTTTGTCCCGGGGACGATCCTGAATGGCAACCTGGATGAAGTCGCCTACTACCGAAAGGCGTTGGACTCCGTCCGCGTCCTGACTCATTTCGTGACCGCCGGACGCTCCAAGCCCGGCGTCCTGATTTTTTACCGGTCGGGTCCGGATCTGGTGCTGCTCTGGGCGGATCCCAATGCCATCCTGGAATCCAGCCCGACGTCCGAAGGACCGTGGGGGCCGCTGGCGGGTGCAACGACCCCGTACACCCTGGCCCTCGACCAGTCCCAACGCTGGTATCGGCTACGGCAG
>JBGAPN010000337.1:0-5988 GCA_044221235.1 Limisphaerales bacterium | reverse complement strand
GCGTTTCCCTTCAGTCGAAAAACCCGACCGCGCTGAAATACCCGGCCACCGCGACCAATAATGTCGTCGATATCTACCACGGAACTCCCGTCGCCGATCCCTACCGGTGGCTGGAAGACGAAAACAATCCCAAGACGCTGGAATGGATCCGGTCCGAGAATGAACTGACGTCGGACTACCTGAAGAAGCTGCCCGAGCGGGACCCGATCCGACGCCGATTAACCGAACTCTACATTTACGACCGCTACGGAGTCCCGGTCCGACAGGGAAACCGCTACTTCTTCACCAAGAACCAGGGACTTCAGAATCAGACCGTCCTGTATTCCGCACCCAATCTCGACGTGGAACCCACGGTCCTTCTCGACCCAAATCAATTATCCCCGGACGGCACCACCGCCCTGAAGGCCTACTCCCCCAACGATGCGGGAACCATGATCGCCTACGCCCTTTCCGTGGCCGGATCCGATTGGGAGGAATGGCACGTCCGGGATGTGGCCACCGGCAAGGACACGGCCGACCTGCTGAACTGGGTCAAGTTTTCGTCCTGCGGCTGGAAGGCCGATAACTCGGGCTTTTTCTATTCCCGCTACGATGCGCCTCCGGAAGGAAAGGCGCTCAGCCGGGTGAACGAGTTCCAGAAGCTGTATTTCCACCGATTGGGGACCCCGCAGTCCGAAGATGTCCTGGTCTTTGAGCGGAAGGACCACGCCAACTGGGGGTTTTCCGGACTCACGACGGAAGACGGCAAGTATCTGGTCATCCTTGCCACGGAAGGAACCGACACCCGGAATCGGGTCTACATCAAGGACCTGACTCGCGATGACAGTCCGGTCCAACCCGTGGTCGAAACCTTTGAGGCCAGCTTCAACTTCGCTGGCAGCCAGGGAGATGTCCTGTATTTCCTGACGGATTCGAATGCGCCCCAGGGACGTCTGGTCGCCATCAACGTCCTGCATCCCGAGCCGGCGAACTGGAAGGAACTGATCCCCCAGGGTGACTCCACGTTGGAAGCCATCCGGTTGGTGGGCGGACGGTTTGTCGGTCTGTACCTGAAGGACGCTTACAGCGAGGTGAAGCTCTTCCACCTCGACGGACGCCTGGACCGGCAGCTCGAACTCCCGGGAATTGGAACCGCTTCGGGTTTCTCCGGCCGTCAGGATGCCTCGGACACCTTCTTCTCCTTCACCAGCTTCACCTCGCCCGCCCGGATTCTCCGGCACGATTTCACCACCGGGGAAACCAAGCTGTGGAGGGCACCCACGCTTCCGTTCGAGCCATCGGAGTACGTCACCCAACAGGAATTCTTCCAGAGCAAGGACGGCACCCGGATTCCGATGTTCCTGAGTCACCGCAGGAATCTGACCCTTAAACATCCGGCACCGGTCCTCCTCTATGGCTACGGTGGATTCAACGTCTCGGTCACGCCGGCGTTCTCACCGGCCAATCTCCTCTGGATGGAGCTGGGGGGAATTTACGCGGTTCCCAACCTCCGTGGCGGCGGAGAGTATGGCGAGAATTGGCATCACGCCGGCATGGGGCTCCAGAAGCAGAATGTGTTCGATGACTTCATCGCAGCCGCCGAGTGGCTGATTGGCCAGAAGTACACGGCGCCGGACCGGCTGGCGATTTCCGGCGGCAGCAATGGCGGCCTGCTGGTCGGGGCCTGTCTCACCCAAAGACCCGACCTGTATGCGGCCTGCCTGCCGGCCGTCGGCGTCATGGACATGCTGCGGTTTCACCGGTTTACCATCGGATGGGCCTGGGTCAGCGATTATGGCAGCAGCGAAAACCCGGACGAATTCAAGGCGCTCCTCGCCTATTCGCCCTATCACAACCTCAAGCCTCACACCTGTTATCCCGCCACCCTGGTCACCACCGGCGATCACGATGACCGCGTGGTGCCCGGTCACAGTTTCAAGTTCGCCGCCCGCCTCCAGGCTGTTCAGGACTGCGACAAGCCGGCGCTGATCCGGATTGAGACCCGCGCCGGCCACGGGGCAGGAAAACCCACGTCCAAGATCATCGACGAAAGTGCGGACCGACTGGCGTTCGCCGCTCATCAATTGGGGGTGGCGCCACCCGCCGCCGCCGAACCGGATTTCTCAAACCGACAGGTGATCGAGTTCAGGAAATGACCGCTGCTGCGCTCTGCCCCCCGGGTCATGGTGTCGGTCGGCTCCTCCTGAAGGCCGACAGCTCCCGGTCCGTCCGACTCCGATTGCCCCGCTGATGAATCTTCGCCTCCAACGAATCCTGTCGGTATCCGGCGCGCTGTGGGTCCTGACCCTGGCGCTGGCATCAGCGCCCTTGCCCGCGTCAGCGGCGGCCGTGGCCCAACGACCCGTCCCACCCCAGGGAGAGGACGTTTCCTTCCGCCGGGAGGTCATGGCGGTCCTGTCAAAGGCCGGTTGCGCCAGCGGACCGTGCCACGGCAATCGATCCGGAAAGGGCGGGTTCAAGCTGTCCCTCCGGGGCGAGGATCCCGAGGCGGACTATCTGACGCTCACCACCGGGCTGGCGGGACGCCGGTTGAACTTTGAGAACCCGGAGCAGAGTCTGCTGCTGCTCAAGCCAACCACCGAAGTGGCCCATGAAGGCGGCCGGCGGTTCGCCCCGGGCTCGTCCGAATATGAGATCCTGCGACGCTGGGTCGCCCAGCGGGCTCCCGATGACCACGCGACCTCCCCGGCCCGCCTGGAGGTGACCCCCGCGGAGTCCTTTGTTCGGGAGCCGGCCGTCCGGGTTCCCATCCGGGTCCAGGCGCATTTCCCCGATGGGACCCATCGGGATGTCACCCGCCTCTCGGTCTATGAATCTTCCCAGCCCGCGGTGGCCGGAGTTTCCTCCAGCGGCATCGTGGAACGCCTTCAGCCGGGTGAAACCACCGTGATGGTGCGATACCTCCAATTGCAGGCGCCGGTCCGGGTCGCCTTCATACCCCCACGGTCCGAATTCCGTTCCCGCGGATTTCCAAAATCCACCAATGCAGTGGACCTCGCGGTCTACGCCAAGCTCCGGCGTCTTCGGCTCAATCCATCGGGTCCATGCTCCGACGAGGTGTTCATCCGGCGCGCGTCTCTGGATTTGCTGGGTTTCCCGCCCACCGGTGAAGAGGCGCGGGCCTTCGTTTCGGATCGGCGTGTGGACAAGCGGGACCGGTGGGTTGACGCGATGCTCGAACGACCGGAATTTGCCGAATTCTGGGCCTTGAAATGGGCCGACCTGCTTCGCCTCGACGAACGCACGCTCGACGACAAGGGTGCCCGCCAGTTTTACGATTGGATTCGGACGTCCATCCAGACCCATCAGCCGCTGGACGCCTTCGCCCGTGACCTGGTTTCCACCCTGGGGAGCACGTACGACCATCCTGCCGCCAATTACTATCGGAACCTCCGGACTCCCGTGGAGCGTTCCGAGGCCGCGGCCCAGGTATGGCTGGGGACCCGCCTCCAGTGCGCCCAGTGCCACAACCATCCGTACGAACGCTGGACCCAGGACAATTACCACGACTGGACGGCCCTGTTCTCGCGGATTGATTTTCAAGTGCTCGAAAACCGGCGCCGCGATGACAACGACAGCCACGAGTTCAAGGGAGAACAGATCGTCTTCGTGAAGGCGAACGGGGAACACCGGAATCCGCGTACCTCCCGGCCGGCTGTCGCCCGACTCCTGGGTGCGGAGGCGCCGGTCGCGGTGCCAGGAACCAATGCACTGGCCGACCATCCCGATGCCCGATCCTGGCCAACCAACGCCATCATCGGGAAGACCGAGCTCAATGCGCTGGCCGGCTGGCTGACCGCCACCAACAACCCGCTGTTCGCACGCGTCCAGGCCAACCGGATCTGGTACCACCTGATGGGCCGTGGACTGGTGGAGCCCATTGATGATTTCCGGCAAACCAACCCGGCGTCGCATCCCGAACTCCTGGACCTCCTCGCCACTCATCTCGTGCAGTCCGGGTACGACACGCGGGAAGTCATCCGGTTGATCCTGAATTCCCGCACCTATCAGACAACCTCCGAACCGCCGGCGGGATCCGGCGGGGACACGGCAAACTACAGCCATACCGCCGTCCGCCGTCTGACTGCGGAACAACTGCTGGATGCGCAAAGCCGGGCCACGGGTGTCCCCCTGGATTTTGCCGGCTTTCCCCGCGGCACCCGCGCCGGACAGGTGCCCCTGCTCCGGACCGGAGGACGCCGCGAACGGTCTACGCTCGAAACGCTCCTGACCACCTTCGGAAAGCCGCCCCGGCAGGTGCCCAGCGAATGCGAGCGCACCTCGGAACCAGCCATGACCCAGGCGTTCGCGTTGATCAGCGGGCCGACCCTGAACGACTTCATCACCTCGCCCGACAATCGTCTGGGCCCGCTCCTGGAGTCCGGAAAACCTCCGACAGACATGGTCGAGACGCTGTATTGGGAAGCGTTAGGACGGGCACCCAGCGATGAGGAACGGAAACAATTGATTCCCCGGCTCGCAGGCACTCCGGCGTCGCGCCGGGAATCGGCGGAAGACCTGTTGTGGGGCCTTCTCAACGCGAAAGAGTTTGTTCTACGTTATTGACGCCCTCGTTGTGGTTTATTGAGCCGCCCCATGAACTCGTCCGCCTGCTCCAGCTTCCACGCCGAACGGTTCTCCCGTCGGGACCTCCTTCGGGTGGGCGGACTGGGCATGCTCGGACTCACCTTGCCACGGCTCCTGCAGGCTCAGGCGCGCGGCGCAGAGGCGGCTGCCGGAACCGCAATCAAGCCCCACCCCAAGGCCAGGGCCAAGTCGGTGGTGTTTCTGTACCAATTCGGGGGCCCCTCTCATGTCGACATGTTCGACATGAAGCCGGACGCTCCGGAGAAGTACCGGAGCCCGTATCGGCCCATCGGCACCAGCGCCGATGGCATCCAGATTTGCGAACGACTTCCGGATCTCGCCCCGGTCATGAACAAGGTCACGCTCGTCCGGACCATGACCCATCGGATGCTCAACCACAATTCGGCGAGCTATTACGCGTTGACCGGCCACGCACCTCTGGTCGACGACATCCGGCTCCGCGATTCGCTGGACCTCGCACCCGCTTACGGATCGGTGGTGGATGCCCTGTCCCCGGTGTCCGGCGACCTTCCCACCTTCGTGGCCTATCCCCATGTCTGCCGGGACGGCTCGGTCACTCCCGGACAGCACGCCAGCTTCCTCGGCAAGGAACATGATCCGCTGCTGGTGCTCAAGGATCCGAATGCCCCCGATTTCGCGCTTCCCGAACTCAGCCTCCCCAACGGAGTGAGCTTCGAGCGGCTTTCGGCCCGTCGTGAACTGCAAAAGATGATCGACCGGCAATCACGGCTGTTGGATTACAGTACGGCAGCCCGTGGTCTGGACGCCTATTACGACCGGGCATTGGCCATGCTCCAAAGCGACCGCCTGCGCAGTGCCTTCGACCTCTCCCGCGAATCGTCGACCGTGCGCGATCGCTATGGACGCACCACCTACGGGCAGGGATTGATCCTGGCCCGGCGGCTGGTGGAGGCCGGCGTGAAGTACGTCACCGTGTACTTCAGTGACAACATCGGCGGCCAGAGCACGGACAGCGGCGGCTGGGACACCCACGGGTTCAACAACACCCACATGTTCCCCATCGTGGAGAAATACCACCTTCCGATCACCAACCAGACGTTGCCCGTGTTCCTGAACGACCTCGACGAGCGGGGATTGTTGGACGAGACCCTTGTGGTCTGGATGGGGGAATTCGGCCGTACACCCGAGCTCAACAAACAGACCAGCCGCGACCACTGGCCGCACTGCTACACGGCGCTGCTGGCGGGAGGCGGCGTGAAGCGGGGCTTCGTCCACGGGGCCAGTGACCGCTATGGCATGTATCCGGCCGAGAAGCCGGTCCGGCCCGAGGACCTGTCTGCCACCGTGTTCCACCTGCTGGGCATTGATCCGAAGACAGAGATCCTGAATCACCAGCAGCGCCCGATTCCCATTGCCCCG
>JBGAPN010000336.1:0-5996 GCA_044221235.1 Limisphaerales bacterium | reverse complement strand
AGCAACCAGTTCGCCGACCGGAAGTTTGCGGCGGAGAAATTCCTGGCGTTCTCCCACCTGGTCGGGGGTCTGTCGATGCTCGGACTCGGGTTTGTCCGGGAGTTTGCGCCGTTCTTTGTGCTGATGCTGGTCCACTGCCTCCTGTACGTGCCGACCATTTCCATCACCAACTCCATTGCCTTCGCCAACATGAAGGATCCCCAGAAGGAGTTCGGCATCATCCGCATGGGGGGTACCATTGGATGGATCCTGGCCGCGTGGCCCTTCACGTTCATCCTGGTGGACTGGGCAAAGGTGCAGCAGGCGAATCCGCAGGGAGTGGTGGCCTGGGTTGGTGCCGCCTTGGCCAACGGGTTGACCGGACCGGCGCTGCAGAATGCCACCCGGTGGACCTACATCGTCTCGGGTGTAGCGTCGCTCGCTTTGGCGGCGTTCAGCCTGACTCTGCCGCATACTCCGCCTAAGAAAGGTGGAGCGAATGACAGCCTGGCCTGGCTGGAGGCGGTCAAGCTTCTCAAACACCCCTTCGTGCTCGTGCTTTGGGTGGTGACCTTCCTCGATTCCTTCGTCCACAACTGCTACTTCAACTGGACTGGCACCTTTCTCTCCAGTGCCAGCGTGGGCATCCCGGGCAATTGGATCATGCCGGTCATGAGCATCGGACAGGTGGCGGAAATTCTGACCATGTTTGTCCTCGGAGCAACCCTCAAGACCCTGGGCTGGCGGACGACCATGATCGTGGGTGTGCTGGGTCATACCGCACGGTTCGCCGTCTACGCCTTCTTCCCCGACCACAAGGAGCTGATCATTCTGATCCAGATCCTCCACGGCATCTGTTACGCGTTCTTCTTCGCCACCGTGTACATCTTCGTGGATGCCTACTTCCCCAAGGACGCCCGCTCCAGTGCGCAGGGATTGTTTAACGTCATGATCCTCGGCATGGGTGCCCTGATCGCCAACTCGATCTGCCCGTGGCTCATCCAGGAGGTGTACACCAAGGGTAGCGTGACCGACTTCAAGGGGCTGTTCCTCGTGCCCTGCTTCATCTCGATCGGCGCGGTCCTGCTGCTCGCTCTCGCCTTCCATCCTCCGAAGACTCCGACTCCGGAGGCGGGCGGATCCAGTGCTCCGGCCCATTAAGGATTCTTCCTTCCGCCTCTGTCCCCATGAACCGTCGCCAATTCCTCCAGCAGGGTTCCCTCGCCGCCGCGGCCGTGGCGGCGGGGTGCGCCAGCCCCAAGGTTCCCCAGGAACCGTTCCGGATCAGCCTCGCCGAGTGGTCGCTACACCGCGAACTGCGCGCCAAGACCATCACCAACCTCGATTTTCCCCGCATCGCGCGGCAGGACTACGGGATTGAGGCGGTGGAACTGGTGAATCAGTTCATGATGACCCAGGCCACCGACCAGTCCTACCTCGCCGACTTGAAACGGCAGGCCGGCAACGAGGGCGTCCGCATCCTGCTCATCATGTGCGATGGCGAAGGGGAGTTGGGCGATCCCGACGCTGCCAAGCGCAGCCAAGCGGTACAGAACCACCACAAATGGGCGGATGCCGCCAAGTCGCTCGGCGGGCACAGCATCCGGGTCAATGCCGGGACCGGCGGTGTGGGTTCATTCGAGGAACAGCAGAAACGCGCGGCGGATGGACTATCCCAGCTTTCCGAGTACTGCGGCACGCTGGGATTGAATTGCATTGTGGAAAACCACGGCGGCCTCAGTTCCAATGGACAGTGGCTCTCCGGAGTCATGCGGATGGTGAACCGGCCGAATTGCGGCACGCTGCCGGACTTCGGCAATTTCCAGATCAAGCCGGGCGAGTGGTACGACCGATATCAGGGCGTCCAGGAAATGATGCCCTTTGCCAAGGCAGTCAGCGCCAAGTCCTACGACTTCAATGCCCAGGGACTCTGCGTGGAGACGGATTATGTCCGCATGATGAAGATCGTGTTGGGCGCGGGTTACCACGGATTCGTCGGCATCGAGTACGAAGGCGATCACCTGAGCGAGGCCGACGGAATCCGGTCGACCAAGCTGTTGCTGGACCGCATTCGCGAAGGCGTGGTTTGAACTCCGTGGGTTTGGCCTCCATGAAGCTGGCCGGCAGGTGGGTGTTGATCACGGGGGCGTCGAGTGGCTTCGGCGCCGCAGCCGCCCGCGCCTTCGGGGCCGAAGGGTGTCACCTGCTTCTGGGCGCACGTCGAGTCGATCGACTCGAACAGGTGGCTTCCGAGGCCCGGACGGCGGGTGCTCCTTCCGTTCTGGTCCAGGGCCTGGATGTATCGTCCACCGCCAGCGTGGAGGCGTTTGTGGAACGGATCCGGGGTGTTGCTCCCCGGGTGGACATCCTCATCAACAACGCCGGGGGTGCCCATGGGCTGGATCCGGTGGCTACGGCCCGCGACGAGGACTGGGAGGCGATGGTCCAGTCCAATTTCCTGGGCCTGCTGCGGGTGACCCGCGCCGTATTGCCGCTCCTGCCTCGGGATGCCGGAGCCTGGATTCTGAACATCGGCTCCATTGCAGGACACCGGGGCTATGAAGGCGGCGCCGCCTATTGCGGGGTGAAGGCCGCCGAACGTCTGGTCACGGAATCCCTGAGGTTGGAACTGAATGGAACCGGCATCCGGGTGGGATCGCTCGATCCGGGCATGGCGCTGACCGAATTCTCCGACGTGCGGTTCAAGGGAGACGCCGAACGGGCCGCAAAAGTGTACGCCGGAGTGCATCCGCTGACCGCGGACGACGTCGCCGAAACCATGGTCTGGATGGCGTCGCGTCCACCCCACGTCTGCATCGACGAACTGGTTCTCAAGCCCACCGACCAGGCGGCCATTCATAAGGTCCACCGGCGTCCCAGTTGACGCCATCGCATCCGCTCATCGCACGAGGAGCAGGATGAGGGCGCCCACGATCACCCGGTACCAGCCGAAGGGCGTGAACGTGTGGTTCCGGATGTAGCCCAACAGCCATCGGACGGCGAGGAAGGCCGTCACGGCGGAAACCACGGTTCCCAGGGCCACCATGCTCCAGGGTTCGTGGGGGGTTCCGTCCTTCAACGCATCCAAGGTTTCCTTGGCGCCTGCGGCCAGCAGGGTCGGGATCCCCAACAAGAAGGAAAACTCGGTCGCGGCGGAACGACTCAGCCCTAACGCGAGAGCGAGCAGGATGGTGGTTCCCGAGCGGGAGGCTCCGGGGAAGGTGGCGGCGATCAACTGGGCGCCGCCGATAATGAGGGCGACCGTCCAAGAGACGTCATCCGAAGTGGGGCGACCCTTCAGCCACCGCTCCACGGCGATGAAGGCGACGCCGCCCACCAGGGTTGCGATGGCCACAGGATGCGGACTCTCCGGTAGCTTCATGTGAAGCTTCTTGAGGATTAGCCCGCCCACTGCCGTCAGCACGAATGCAGCAAACAATTTACCCAGATAGTCCTGAACCTCTGGTTTGGTCCATCCGGTCAGGAGTTCCCGGACGCGGCGTGCGAAAACCACCAACACGGCCAGCACGGCGCCGGTCTGGATGACCACGTTGAACAGGTCGCTTCGATGTCCGAGCCAATGCTCGGCCAGAAGCAGATGCCCGGTTGAGGAGATGGGGAGAAATTCGGTAATGCCCTCGATGCAACCGAGGATGACGACGACGAGCCAGTCCGGCATAGGAGGCGGATCAATGGAAATTCCGACCCGGGCTGCAAGGCGAAACCCTGTTTACACGTTGAATCGTCGTTGGGAGGGGGACACCGCGATGGACAAGGAATGCCGGTACGCCAGTTTGGGCTGGATGGAGTCTCCAATCGAGCGACGCGAGACGAATGGTGGGGAAGTTGATGCACGGAGTCGTTGCAATCCATTGGTGGGATGGCCTATACAACGATTGATCCCTCCGGTGACCGGCAAGATCCCGGATGAGGTTACGATTTCGTGACTGAGGAGACCCTTGGGAGTGCCTTGGTGATCGGTTGGATTTCGCGTAACCTATTTGTAATCAGTATAATGACGTTGTCATTTGGGTTTTTCGAATTCTGTCTATGGTTCGAAAGTACCAACCTTTTTCCATGTTGGTCCCTTGACCTTCGGCGATCCCGCCTTAGTCTGCGCCCGCCGTAAGGGTCGTAGGACCAAGACATTTTCGGGTAGCGAGAGGGAAAAATCTCAAGCGCCCAAACCAATTTCCCGTTCGGCGTAGTTCATCGGGCGGGAATCTCTACATAATCCTACTGAACCTGTTCTGAAAATTCCCCCGGGCGGACGGTCATCCTCTGACTGCCGCCCGGGTTAATTTTTTCCCACGATCTGTTTTTGGACCACGTCCGTAGTCGTGGACGGGAGGACACGCCTTCTGAGATCCCTTCGCCCAACCCGAGCGCTCGGCTTGTGGGGTTCATTGGGGAGAAGTCAGCGTCTCGTTCCCTCGTCGACTACCCCGGGGGCGATGCGGGCTGGGTCAACCTTTCTGTTTCCTTCCGTCCCAGGATTAAGGTCCTACCGTCGTCTTTTCCCCGGACGCATTCCCGCTTCCAACGGGATCCCGATACTGGGACCGGCCATTCCCGCTATCGGAATCCCGTTCCGCACACCAGCCTGGGAATCCTGTCGTTTCCGCCCAATTGTGGGCTTTTTCCGGGTGGCATGAGGGATGCGCAACGTCCGCCGGTGGAAGCGATTCGAAACTCGTTGGGATTTCTGGTGTCTCCCGGAGACGTCGACGGCAGCTCAGCTTCTGCCCATCCAATTGTTCCCCATCCCGATTCAATTGAAGTCCGCTGAGGAGCCTGATTTTCCAACGCACGCGCCCACTGATGAATGACCTTCGCTTTGCTGTCCGCCAGTTGTTGAAGAACCCCGGCTATTCCGTGGTGGCGGTGCTCACGCTGGCGTTGGGAACCGGTTTCGTCACGACGCTCTTCACCATGATCAGCGGGGTCGTCTATGGGCGTCTCCCGTTTGAAGAATCGGACCGTGTGGTCAGCATCGCCGTGCCGGCCGCAGCCTACGACGATCTGGTCCGGCAACAATCGTCCTGTGACCTGTTGGCCGTTGCCGTTCCCACCCAGCACACCCTGAAGGTCGACGCTTCGGTCAGCCGGTATCCGGCCGCCGTGGTGTCCCCGAACGTTCTGGAGGTTCTGCGCGCTTCACCGGTGCTGGGACGCGGGTTCCTGCCCGAAGACGGGCGGCCGGGTGCGACGCGAGCCGTTCTCCTTGGGCATACGGTCTGGGAACGCGAGTTTCAGTCCGCTCCCGACATCGTTGGGCGCAACCTCCGGGTTAACGGCGAGGAGTGCAGCGTCGTGGGTGTGATGCCCAAAGGGTTCGGGTTTCCCTTCCATCAAGAGGTTTGGACCGCACGCCGCACGGATGAACCGATCACCGGCGGACTCGTCGTTGGTCGCCTTCGTTCGGGGATCAGTCCCGGCGCGGCCGCCACGGAATTCACCCAGTTGGCCAACCGGCTCCAGGAAGCTGCCGGAGGGTCTTCCAATGCGGAGACGTTCCGCTGGGATGCCGATACGCCGCTCGATCCGTCCGGGAAAATCATCCGGGTCGAGGTCGTGCCCTTTGCCCAGCGAACGGTCAAAGAGGCCCTGCGACGCATGCTGACCGCCGTTCTGGGCGCTACGTTTCTGGTCCTGCTGCTGGCCTGCGCGAATGTGGCCAACCTCATCCTGGCCCGGTCGGTGGATCGGCGGAAGGAGATGGCCATCCGTGCCGCCTTGGGTGCCGGACGTCCCCGTCTGATCCGTCAGATGCTGCTGGAGAGCCTCGTGGTCGCGGGAATGGGGTCGGTCGTGGGATTGTGGTTTGCCTCCCTCGGCACCCGTTGGATCTGGGACTACATCATGACGGAGCAGCCGTTAACCGGGGGAGCCCCGTTTTGGATGAACTTCAATGTCGATGGCCGGGTGTTCCTCTTCACCGCGACAGTGGCGGTGTTTGCGACGCTGGTGACCGGATTGGTCCCGGCCTTCAAGTCCAGCCAGATCGCGCCAATCGA
>JBGAPN010000335.1:0-6023 GCA_044221235.1 Limisphaerales bacterium | reverse complement strand
ATTCACTGTCATCGTTCGCCACAACGTTGGAACCGCAACCGAAAGGTCCGTGGGAAAGCCCCACGAATCAATGTCCATCCAACTGATTCCTCTGGTCGTAGGCGGCAGAAGGCACGGGACGAAGGTCCCAGATGAGTCCTGTGAATGACATGAGCTTCAGCAGATAGTAGGTAATGTCAATTTCCCACCAATAGAAGCCCTGCCGGGTGCAGCCCATGTGTTTGTGATGATTGTTGTGCCAGCCCTCTCCGAGGGTGATCAGGGACAGGAGAAAGCTGTTCCGGCTGTCGTCACCGGTGGCGTAGCGTTTGCGACCCCACACGTGGGCCATGGAATTGATGCAGGAGGTTCCGTGAAACAGGGCGGTGGTGCTCACAAAGAAACCCCAGACCAAGAGTTGCCAGCCGTTCGTGCCCAGACCAGGGGCATAGCGTTGAAAAACCTGACCCAGTACGAACAAGGACACCGCAAACAGGAAGGGGACCAGCGCATCAAAGCGGTTGAGAAACACCAATTCCGGATACTTCGCCAGATCCTTCACCCGGGAGTAATCCGTGGGAAAATTCTTGGCACTGGTGATCCAGCCGACGTGTGACCACATGAAGCCATGCTGCCGGGGAGAATGCTTGTCATCTTCCTCATCCGAATGCTGGTGATGGTGGCGATGCGTATACGCCCACCACAGGGCACCTCGCTGGACACAGGTGGCGCCCCAAAGTGCGAGTACGAATTGCCAGGCTCGACTGGTGGAAAATGTTCGGTGGGAGAAGTAACGGTGGTAAAACCCGGTCACGGCGAACATCCGGGCAAAATAGAGAAACACGGCGGCTCCCACCGCAAACCAGCTCCAACCGGTCAAGAAGACACCGAGGCAGCCGAGGTGCAGGATAACGAACGGAATGGCGCGAACCCACTCGACCCGGTCCGGTTTGTCCCGGAGTGCCGCAAGTTCCCCGACCCCGTAGTCGGAGTCAAACCAGTGGACAAATGAGATGACAGAACGGCGCAGGGCGCTCGTGTTCGCAGCGGGATTCGAAGCAGTATCAGACATGGATGATCTAGAAACGTCGTCGTCGCCTTGACTGGTGCCGACCCGGGCTTCCACCCGAAGCGGCATTTGGCCAATCGCAACGAGCCGAGATCATGGCAGTCCAATGAAAGAAAACCAGTCTTGGTTCGGTGAAATGCTTGACGAAAATTGTCGGAAGACGCGCAACGTCAGGATCAAAGTCGGTCTAATGGGAACCTAATGGAATTCTTGTCGATTGGAGTTTCTGGATCTTCAGGATGAGGTGGTTGTCGTGACAGGAGGTGTTGGTACATGGGCGCTGGGGATATCCTCGGTGGGGGGGAATCTTCTTCGGCCGGCGGTTTAAAGTCGCCTTGGGCAGCGGGTTGCCACAACCCTTTGGGGGAGCACATGATAACTCGCCACCTGCGTTGGGGTTTCCTGGGAGCGGCCGGAATTGCCCGGAAGAACTGGCACGCGATTTACAATTCGGGGAACTCTGTTCTGGCGGCGGTTGCCAGCCGGGATGGGAACCGGGCCCGTGAATTCATTCGCGAGTGCCAGTCCACGGTTCCTTTCCCAGAGCCACCCCAACTCTTTGACAGCTACACCGCGCTGTTGGAGTCCGACACCGTGGATGCGGTCTACATCCCGCTCCCCACCGGGGTCCGGAAGGAGTGGGTGCTTCGGGCTGCCAGGGCTGGGAAGCACGTGGTTTGCGAAAAGCCCTGTGCGATCAATGCCACTGACCTGCGGGAGATGATCGAGGCGTGTACAAGCCGCGGGCTGCAGTTCATGGACGGGGTGATGTTTGTCCACGGGGAACGAATGCAGAGGATCCGGGACCTGTTCTCGGAGGGCTCCTCCCTGGGCGAAATCCGGCGGCTAAACTCGCAATTCAGCTTCCGAGCCGACGAGGAATTCGCGAAAACCAACATCCGGTCGCGGCACGAACTGGAACCCCAGGGCTGCCTCGGCGACCTGGGATGGTATTCCCTGACTCTTGGACTTGAAGTCTTTGGCGGACGAATGCCGCGTGTGGTCACCGGAAAGGTCCACTCCTGGCTCGGTGAAACGCAAGGGGCCGACGGTGTGCCTGCCGAATTCAGCGGGGAACTCATCTATGACGGGGGCGTGACTGCTTCTTTTTATTGCTCCTTTGTCACGGAAAACCAGCAGTGGGCACACATCAGCGGCTCTGGTGGGAATCTGTATCTGGATGACTTCGTCTTGCCATTCTTCGGCTCTGAGACGGAGTTTGAGGTGAGCCGACCCGAATTCCACGTAACGGGCTGCCGGTTTGACATGCAGGCCCATGCCCGCCGAATTCATGTACAGGAATACAGCAACAACCATCCCACCGCGCAGGAAACACAATTGTTCCGCCATTTTGCAGACCAGGTTCTCTCGGGGTGCTTGAGACCTGACTGGCCGGATCGGGCGTTGAAAACGCAGATCCTACTGGATGCGTGCCTCGCGTCGGCATTGGACGGCGGCAGTCCCTGCCCAGTGAGCTGATGCATTCGCCCAGGCGGCGCGTTTCTCAGGGGGAAACACTCAATTCCCAGGTTGAGGGCGGCACTCGGACTGAACGTTGTCTGCCGTCAGGCCAGCGGACTTTGAGAATACAGGCGGACTCACGTCGGCCGAGTACCGGAATGGTCGAATCATAGGATCCCGTTCCGGATCCACCGCAGATCCACCTTGCCGGGCCTGGTGAGCCGCTCGGGTACTCCAGCCGAAGGTAGGTTCCGATGGCATCCGGATTGAAGGAAGGGCCATTGAGCCGGACCCGGAGGCCTCGGCGCGGGCACTGATTGACAAATAGGCGTGTGGCCCCGCTGTTTTGGGAAACGGCAAGATCAACACGGCCATCGTGATCGAAATCGGCAAGCGCCGCTCCCCGCTGTTCTCCGTCGACGTCGATTCCGCTGTCGGACGGACTCAGCGGCTCAAATGTGCCGTCACCCCGACCCCGGAGAAGGAGGCCGGTTCCGCCGTCGAGCCGGGTCAGCTCGGAGGCAGTCTGAAGGATGTTTTGACCGGCAAAGATGTCTTCGATGCCATCGGCATCGACGTCTCCAACACAGAGGGAGATCACGGGTGACGCCTGGGCTGCCAGGGGCAGCGGGATTCGTTCGAACCGTCCGCCACGGTTTAGGAATATTGCGGATTCCAGCTCCGCCACCTCCAGGGGACTGTTGTTGGCGTACTCCGCACCCAGAATGTCCGGAACGCTGGCCTGGCCAAATGAGTCATGCGTGGGAAATCGCTGAGGGAGCTCCGGCAAAACCAGCGAGAGGCGTGATCGATCCTGAGTGGGCATCCATCGATTGCCATCCGGCCACGCCTCAATCAGCGATGGAGTTGATCGGTTCGATTCTGGTCCGAAATACAGTCGCAGTGGTGAGTTCTCGTGAAGTTCGTATTCTGAATTTCGGCCCCAGTTTCCGGCCACGAGGTCCACTTGGCCATCGCCGTCAAAGTCACCGAGAGCGAGGCTCAGCCAGATTCCTCGATGGCTGGCCATGCCCCAGGATTCAGTAGCCTCCTCAAACAGGCCCTGGCGGTTGAGAAAGATTCGGATCGGGCCCCATTCGGTCGTGAGGACAAGATCCGGAGTTCCATTGCCATCCAGGTCGCAAAAGGCGGCTCCGGTGACCAATCCAATGTCTTGAAATGGCCGGCTCAGCAGGTCGTCCCGGGTAAGGTTGCCTCGATCGTTTTTCCAAATGAGGGAAGTCGCAGGTCGCGGATAGTGCCCTGGGATCTGCCGCCCCGCAGAAAACACATCGAGGTCACCGTCTCCATCGATATCGGCAACAGCGAGGGCGCCGAGACTCGAACGACTCGCGACCCGTGTTTTGGGGGGCGCGACGGGTGAGAATTCCATGAGTTGGCTGGGCTGCGAGGTCGGATCCTCGTCGTTGGATACCGCTACCAGGAAGTTTCGCTGGCCCTGGCCGTTGGCCCATCCCACCACCGACGTTTGGTCTCCGGAGGACTGTGCCTCCCCTTCCAATCGGGTGAAATCCTTGCCGTCCGAGTTGGCTAAGACCGTCAATTTTCCACCCTTCGCGCCGGCAACGATGAGGTCTTCCCAGCCATCGCTGTTGAAATCATACCAGCACAGGCTGGGTCCCAGTCGACTCAGGCGGTACGGCAGCAGGGGTTGGCGCTCCCAGTCGGGGAAATCGCTCTCCAGATGCTGATGAGCGAGGCGGGAGCTGACGTCGACAAACAGCGGTCTGGCTAGGGGACGTTGGACACTTGGTTGTGGTTCGCCGGCTCCGCTTTCAGAGATTTCATATATCCGGTTCGGCTCCACATCGGCCACAATGCTTTTCCGGCCGCTTCTCCATTCCACCTCCAGTTGGAGTTTCCGATCCGGAGATCTCCGGGCGGCAAATACCCGCATGGGGGAATCGCTCGATAAATATCGTCCCCCGGAGATGACCTCTTGAGCCTGATCGACCGGTCCGCCAGAAAGCCGGATTCTTGCGCCGATTCCCGCGGTATTGGGCGGTAACCCCCGCAATACGACGGCAACCCGTTCCGCAGTAGAATCATTGCGGTAAAGACTGGCTGGCGCATTCAGGTTGTTGACTACGACATCGAGGTCTCCATCGCCGTCCAGATCAGCCAACGCCATCCCGTGGGAAACGCCCGTCAAATCAAATCCCCATTGCTCACCCATGGATTCGAACGTGCCATCCTTGCGATTCCGATACGCTTGATTGGGGGTCCGGTATTCCGGGTAGATCTGCCGATAGCGTTTCACCTGCTGGGGGGTCCACTTCTGACGCCGGATATTGTCGGCACTGTCCTGATCCAGGACGTCGTGATCGAAACCCGTCGTGATCAAAAGGTCCTCCCACCCGTCCAGGTCGACATCGACAAAAATCGGACACCAGGACCAGTCCGTGGCTGCCACGCCCGAGGCGAAGGCAGTTTCGAGGAATGTTCCATCACGCCGCCCCAGAAACAGCGTGTTCCGATTGAATAGGGGACGTTCTTCCAACTGAACCCGCGCCGCGCCCTCTCCGGTCAACTTCTCCGGGTGCCTCATTCTCCTCGGATGCTGGCGGGCCAGCATGTCGAGCACGATGAAGTCGTCCTGCCCGTCGCGGTTGATGTCCGCGAAGTCAACTCCCATGGAGGAACGGCTGCTGTGGCGAAGGGCGCGGGATGCAATCAGCCGGAAGGTGCCATTGCCCGTGTTGATCCAAAGGCGATTGGGTGACGCGTTGTCATTACAAACGAAGAGGTCCGGTGCACAGTCTCCATTGATGTCGCGAAACATGGCCCCCAATCCCCAATCGCGCGGAGGTGGCATTGGACGTCCCTGGTCGTCTAGAAACCGGTCGGGCGTGGTCTGGAGGGCAGTGAAATTCCCGGTTCCATCATTCCGGTACAAGGCGTCCACCTCCGGTAATTCACGAACCTCCCCGTTGGGCAGAATATCAAAGCGGTCCTTCCAAGGCGGGAGCGAAGCCGGCTGCCCGTTGACTGCCGTGACCGTCGTTCGACCCGAGACGTTTCCCAGCGTGAGCTGGGTCGTGGGATCCGCGAGGTACATGACGTCGATGTACTGGGCGCAATAGAGGTCCAAGTCGCCATCTCCATCGATGTCTGCGAGAGCCAAGGACATGGGGGAGCTGGATTGGGAGAGGCCCGCGTTGATCTTCTCGGAGAAATTGCCCTGGCCGTCGTTCAGAAAGAGCCGGGTGCCAGCAGAAATGCCATTCACCAGAAGATCCCTGTCGCCGTCTCCATCGACATCCACCAGAGCCGCTCCCGTCGACAGTTGATGGGTGCAGGCGGCCGGACCGGGGTCGACCTCGAGGAATCTCCATCCGCCGAGATTTCGGTAAAGCTCGTTGGGTCCTTGGAGTCTGCAGAAATAGAGATCTGGAAGGCCGTCTCCGTTGATATCACCGATGGCGACGCCCGACCCGTTGTTGGCGACTGCATTTGTCAGAACGGCGTCGCCTACGAGGACGTTGGTGAATGT
>JBGAPN010000334.1:0-6026 GCA_044221235.1 Limisphaerales bacterium | reverse complement strand
CGCATTCCTGGATTCCAAATTTACCTCCCTCCCCTAGCCTCCCCCCCCACATGAAGGTGGTCATCCTCTGCGGCGGCCTCGGCACACGTCTGCGCGAAGAAACCGAATACCGTCCCAAGCCCATGGTGCCCGTCGGCGGACGCCCGATCCTGTGGCATATCATGAAGCTCTATGCTGCCGCCGGTCACACGGAGTTCATCCTCTGCCTCGGCTACAAGGGAGAGGTCATCCGCGATTACTTCCGCAACTACTTGTGGAACACCTCCGACGTCACCTTGAAGCTCGGGCGCAACCCGAAGATCAAGTACCACACCACCCACGACGAGGAGGACTGGACGGTTACGCTGTTGGAAACCGGACAGGACACCCAGACGGGCGGACGCCTGCTGCGCGCCCTGCCCTACGTCGGCGACGAAACCTTTCTGTTCACGTATGGTGACGGACTGACCGACGCCGACCTCAACGCCGGCATCAACTTTCACCGACAACACGGAGCCATTGCCACCGTGACTGCCGTCAAGCCCACCGGACGGTTTGGCGAACTCGCCATGGATGGGCAGACCATCACTGCCTTTCGGGAAAAACCGGAACAGGAACGCGCCTACATCAGCGGGGGCTTCATGGTGCTGGAGCCCCGGGTGAAAGAATACCTCGAAGGCGGAGACGCCTGTGTCTTCGAGCGGGGCCCATTGGAACAGCTCGCGAACGAGGGTCAGCTCAAGGCCCACACCCACGATGGCTTCTGGCAATGCATGGACACCTATCGGGAGCAGCAGCTGCTCGAAAAAATGTGGACCAGCGGAAACGCCCCCTGGAAGCGCTGGACTTGAACCGGTCCAGAGCTCCCGGGCGCGACAGGCACGACGCAGCGATCCGGGTTCGGTGGCTGAATTCGATCCAGCAACCAGGCGTCCCGAACGGCGCCCATTGAATCCAACGCCTCGCCCGGCTCACGGACAACCGGGAATTCGGCCGCGCATTCCAGGTAATGCGGGGATGTGCCGCAGGGCACCACCCGCGCTTTGATCCATCATTCCCGCTCAACTTCCGTCTTCGTCCGCATCGCCTTCCGACTGCCCACCCTCCCGTTGGCGCATCAGAGCCGCCACATGGGCCTCTCCCTGTTCCACCGCCTGCAGTGGGGAAAGGCTGCCGTACATGACCCCGGCGAAAACGGGGAAGAACCCGTCCACCATGGTTGATGTCAGCAGGAGCCAGCGGCCCACCTGTTCCTTGTCGGGTTCATTGCCTCCGAGGACGAGGGTCAGGCGGAAACGGAGTTCCCCGTCTTCATAGTCCATTTCAAAGGAACCGAGCCGCAACTGGTAGTTCACTCTCAGCAAGGTCTCCGCCAGAATCACCCGTCTCGCCGGAGGAACCCGGATGGGCAGGATCATGACAAAGACCAGCGGATCGGACTCGGCCGACGTATCCTGGGCGACGCGCAGCGTGGCCGTCAGGTGACTGAGCGAAAGATCCGCGGAAAGCACCGGCGAATCTGGGGTGGAATCCAACGTCAACCCCAGGGCCTCGAGGTGCCCGCGCACAACCTCAACCAGGGCGTTCATGCCTGCAGGCTAATCCGGATTTGGAAAATGAACAGCGGAATGGGGTGGGATGGCGCAGGAACGACGCGGCACTGTTTCCAGATTCCGGCGCGACGTATTCCTCTTCAACCGTCCCGCTCCGCCGATGGATTGATGGGAATGGCGGCCAGAGCACTCGCCGTTCCAGGGGATCGGGTCGCGAACCCATCCCGCCGAAACCGACAACGCCCTACTTGCGACGATCGGGAGATTCCGGCTTGTGCGGCTGCGGGGGCGGATTCTTCTCCAGCGACTTCAACACCTCGTCCACCGCGCGCTCCAATTGCGGATCGCCACCCCGGGCCATCGCGGTCGGGTCGTCGACCACTTCGATGTCCGGATCCACACCATGGCCCTCAATGATCCAGCCGCCGTTGAGGTCATAGATGCCGAAGGTGGGCACCGTCACACTCCCCCCATCCACCAATCCGGGCGCGCCGGTGATGCCGATGAGTCCGCCCCAGGTCCGCATTCCGACCAGCGGACCCAGGCCGCTCTGCTTGAAGTAATACGGGAAACCGTCACCGCCGGATCCGGACCATCCATTGATGAGCATGGCCTTCGGACCCTGCTGCGCGATGGGCGGCCACGGCCAGTCATGACCGTCGCGAACGCCCCACCAGTTCCGCAGCGGACGGTTGAGCAACTCGACAAACCGGTCGGGAATCTGTCCGCCGGAATTGAACCGTTCATCAATCACCATGCCGGGAAGGTGGACCTGCCCGCGCCATTGGCGGACCAGTTCGTTCTGCCCATTTTGTCCGGTATCCGGAACATACACGTAGGCCACCCGGCCCTGACTGCGCTCCAAGGCGCGCTTCCGACTTTCCTGCTGCCACGCCAGGTGACGTAGACGCGCTTCGGAATCGAGGGTCTTCACCAGCACCTCGCGAGCCCCCTCCGGTGTTCCATTGGTGGAGATCGTCAGCTGGACTGTCTGCTCGGCCATGCCTTGGAATGCCGCCCACGGATCCTGCGTTGGATCGAGCGGCTGTCCGTTCACGGCCAGGAGGAAATCCCCCGCCTTGACGTTAACTCCCGGTTCCTGCAGCGGCGAACGGGGCTCAGCATCCCACGGCGCGGCCTCGATGATCCGGGAGATCTGGTACACACCGTTTGTCCTCTGGAAATCACACCCCAGATAGCCGACTCCGCGACTCGGCGGGTTTTCAAGATCTCCTCCGCTCCGATACGTATGGGAGGAATTCAGCTCCCCGATCAGCTCCCCGATGATGTAGTTCACGTCCCATCGGGTCACCGCGCTCCCGAGCAACCGCCCGTACCGTTCACGCATCAGATTCCAGTCCACTCCGTGAAGATGCGGGTCGTAGAAGTAATCGCGCTGGAATCGCCAGACATCATTGAAGATCTGGCGCCACTCGGCGGCAGGTTCAACGCGCGAGGTCAGATCCCCGGTCGGAACCGACTTGTCCGCCTTCTGACCTTCCTTGGGTTCCACCACCGCCCAGCGCCCCCCGGAATGGACCAGCAGATGACTATTGTCCGCCGATAATTCGGCGGCACCGCAATCCCCGATGACCACCTTCTCCTCCCGCTTGTCCAAATCGTAGATCAACAGCACTGCATCGCCGCCATCACTGCCCACCCGGGGACGTCGGCGGTAGATGACCTTTCCGCCCGGCAAGCCGATCAACGTGTCGTATTGGCCGGCTCCAACCGGCAGCAGCACCACGCGCCGTTCCATGTCCTCAAGGTCGATCTCCGTGGGCTTCGGCTCTTCGGCCTTGGACCCGGCTACCGCATTCGTTCCCCCCGCCGCCGACGCCACCGCGTTGGTATTCGGTGCATTGGTGAGCCCGGCCGTGATCACGTTGGTCGCGGCCGGCGCATTGGTGGAGGCGGCGGTGTCCTTCGGCTTCTCCTTGTCCTTCTCGGCCTCCTTCTTGGCCCGTCCCTTCTCCTCCTCATCGTTCTTCGGTGCGAGCGGATTGGAGGCATCCCGCTTCAGCGGAACAAACGCAAGCCGGTTGCCATTGGCGTAAATCCAGGTGTTGTCGAGTTCGCTGTAGGACGGGCTGAACGAGCGAATGGTGCGGAAGTAGAGATATTTTCCGTCGGGATCAAAGGTGGGGTCATCGTCATTGTAGAATCCGCTGGTCACCGCATGCGTCCGGCTCTCCTTGAGGTCGTGAAGCACGATCTGCGAAAGTTGGTTGGTGAGGTCCTGCGCCCAGGCCAGCCAGCGACTATCCGGACTCCAGCTGACCCGGAATGACGCCAACGCCCCGTGATATTGCCACAGTTGGTGTCCCACCACCCGGTTGGTCGCGCCTTCCAGGTCAAAGACCTGGATCCGCATGGCCTGGTCGATGAACGCCACCTTCTTGGAATCCGGCGACCACTGCGGCGAATACCGGAATCCTGCCCCCAGATGGGTCAGATTGGTCTCGCCACCACTGCCGTCCGCCGGCCGGACGGTCAATTCGTACTCGCCGGTCCGGTCCGAGAAATAGGCGATCAACCGCCCGTCGGGGGACCAGCTGGGAAACCGTTCCGCCACGCCCGAGGAACGGGAGAGATTCCGCACCACCCCCTGCTCCGCCGGGGCGCTGAAAAGTTCTCCACGAGCCTCAAGTACCACCCGCTTGCCCGTTGGGGAGACACTCACGTCCTGGAGCCAGCCGCTCAGGTTCACGTCGCGCGGCTTCAAGGTGGCCTGGTCGGTCACCACCTCGATCCGCACCTCCCGGGACTTCTCCGTCTTGTAGTCGAACAGGTACAGTTTCCCACTGTTCTCGAAGACAATTTCATCCGGCCCGGCACTGGGGAAATGGATGTCCTGATCATCGAATTGCGTCAGGGCACGGAACTGATCGGTCTTGGAGTCCCACGCCCAGAGGTTGGCCCGCTTGGCTTCGTCGCGGTCGCTGATGAAATACAGGGTGTCCCCGTGCCACATCGGAATCGAATCATCCGCGCCGGACCGGGTCAGGTTGCGTGACTCGAAGGTTTCAAGGTTGAACAGCCAGATGTCCGGGGTCATCCCGCCGCGGTAGCGTTTCCAGGTTCGGAAATCGAGGGAGATGGGCGTGTAGGCCAGGGTCTTCCCATCCGACTTGACGCTCCCGAACTCGCCGTACGGCATGGGCAGCTTCTCGGGAAGTCCGCCGTCCACACTCACCCGGAACAACTGGTTGAAGCGGTCCTTGTAGCTGGTGCGCGACGACGCGAACAGCAGGGAACGGCCGTCCGGATACCATCCCACCAGACGGTCGGGCGCACCGTGATAGGTCAATCGTCGGGGCACTCCACCCGACGCCGGCATCAGGTACAGATCAGTATTGCCGTCGTAATTCCCGGAAAAGGCGATCTGCGTACCGTCCGGCGAGAACTTGGGGAACATCTCCTCGCCACGTGGCGAACTGAGCCGGGTGGCGACTCCGCCCGCCTTGGGCGCGACCCAGATGTCGCCGGCGTACACGAAGGCAATTTGCGTCGCAGACACGTCCGGATACCGCATCATCCGTGCATCGATCGGGGACGGCTTTTCCTGGGGGAACGCCCGGGTGAGGGACAAGGCCGAAACAAAGGCGAGCAATATCACGAGCCGCATCGAGGCGGGAAACTGCCCCAAGGCGAAGGCTGGACCAACTCGAAACTGGCGAGGAACACCACCGATTCCGTCCCGGGACTTCGGGCAGCCGGAAGAGTCAACCGACGAGGCGAACGCCCGATGTCCGGTCGATGGAGCCGAACAACCCACTGCTGACACCTCACGGCCGGCCTCGTAGACTGGCCGCATGGCATCGATCCGCCTTCTGATTTCCTGTCTGCTCGGCCCGGCCCTGATCGGACTGGCGGCGGATGACTCCAATTGGCCGGAGTTTCGCGGCCCCCGCGGCGATGGGGTGTCCACGTCCACCGGGCTTCCGTTGACCTGGAGCGAAACCAACGGGATCGCGTGGAAGACCCCGATCCACGGGCGGGCCTGGTCCTCCCCGGTGGTCTGGGACAATCAAGTCTGGGTCACCACCGCAACCGAGAACGGCCATGAACTTTCTGCCGTTGCCCTTGACCGCGGTTCCGGACGGATCCTGCACGATCTCCGGCTGTTCACCGTCGAAAAGCCGCAGTTTGCCCATAAGTTCAACAGTTACGCCTCGCCGACTCCGGCCATCGAGCAGGACCGCGTCTATGTCGTCTTTGGTTCACCCGGGATCGCCTGCCTCGACACCCGGACGGGCAAGGTCCTTTGGGAACGGCGCGATTTTGTCTGCAACCATTTCCGCGGCGCGGGATCGTCGCCGATCCTGGATTCGCAGCGTCTTTACCTGAATTTCGACGGCAGTGATCACCAGTTCGTCGTCGCGTTGGACAAGGGAACTGGCAAGACCGTGTGGGAGACCCAGCGAGGCATCGATTACAAGGACCTCGGCCCGGACGGCAAACCGGAAGCCGACGGCGACTGGAGGAAGGCCT
>JBGAPN010000333.1:0-6041 GCA_044221235.1 Limisphaerales bacterium | reverse complement strand
ACAGGTCCAGCGGGGCCATTACTTCGCCATCATCGACGAAGTGGACTCCATCCTGATCGACGAAGCCCGCACGCCTCTGATCATCAGCGGACCGGCCGTGGTTTCGGTCGAGCACCGCTACGTGGAGTGGAAGCCGGCCATCGAACGCCTGGTGCAGGCCCAGCGCGAACTGTGCGCGCGCTACCTGCGGGAGGCCGAGGGCCTGATCAAGCAACTGCGCCCGGAGGATGGCTCCAACGTGAAGGGCGCCGACAACCTGGAACGCGAGATTGCCTCGCTGCTCTACAAGGTGAAGCTCGGCCAGCCGCGGTCGGAGGGACTGCTTCGGATGTTCGAGGAGCCGGCCAACCAGAAGCTGGTCCAGGTCTACGAGGTGGAGCTCCACTCAGACCAGTCGAAGAAGCAGCTCTACGCGGAAAAGGAACAGCTGCTCTTCGGCATCGAGGAGAAATCCCACGAAGCCGATCTCACCGAGAAGGGCCGGGAGTTTCTCGCCCCGAACAATCCCGACGGCTTCGTCCTGCCCGACCTTCCGACGCTGTACAGCCAGATCGATGCGGATTCCAACCTCGCCCTCCAGGCCCGGCTGGAGGCAAAGGGCAAGTTGCAGCAGGAATTCGAGGAACGCGCCCAGGTCATCCACGCCATCGCGCAGCTGCTCAAGGCCTACTGCCTGTATGAGAAGGACGTCCAATACGTCGTCCAGGACAACAAGGTCATCATCGTCGACGAACACACCGGCCGCCTGATGAGCGGACGCCGCTGGTCGGACGGCCTTCACCAGGCGGTCGAGGCCAAGGAAGGCGTGTCGATCGAACGAGAGACCCAGACCCTGGCCACCATCACCATCCAGAATTACTTCCGTCTGTACCACAAGCTCGCGGGCATGACCGGTACGGCGGAGACCGAGGCCCAGGAATTCCACGACATCTACAAGCTCGGGGTGATGACCATTCCGACGCACCGGCAGAACATCCGCAAGGACCGCAACGACTCCGTCTACAAGACGCGTCGTGAGAAGTTCGAAGCCGTGGTGAGGGAAATCCGGGAGCTGCACGGGCAGGGGCGGCCGATCCTGGTGGGAACCATTTCGGTGGAAACCTCCGAAATGCTCAGCCGCATGCTGAAACGCGAGGGCATCGTGCATTCGGTGTTGAACGCCAAGTACCACGAGCAGGAGGCCGAGATCGTGACCCGGGCAGGCCAGAAGGGCGCAGTGACAATCGCAACCAACATGGCCGGCCGCGGCACCGACATCAAACTCGGGACCGGCGTCTCGGAGGTCGGCGGTCTGCACGTGCTCGGTACGGAACGTCACGAATCCCGCCGCATTGATCGACAGCTTCGCGGACGCTGCTCGCGTCAGGGCGACCCCGGTTCCTCCCATTTCTTCATCTCGCTGGAGGACGACCTGATGCGTCTCTTCGGCTCCGACCGGATCACCCGCATCATGGAGCGGATGGGCCTGGAGGAGGGCCAGGAACTGGAACACCCGCTGCTCAACCGTTCCATCGAACAGGCTCAGAAGCGCGTGGAAGGTCATCACTTCCAGCAGCGCAAGCGGACGCTCGAATACGACGACGTGATGAACAAGCAGCGCGAAGTCATCTACGGCTTCCGCAACGAGGTAATCCAGGCGGTCGACGTCCGGGACCGCCTCATGGACATCATGGAGGAGATCGTCCTCCTCAAGGTGCAGGAGTTTTCCGACGCCGACAGCGATCCGGCGGAATGGAACATCCGGGGTCTGTCGGACTGGGTGAACATGAATTTCCCGCTCGGCTTGCCGGAGGAGGATTTTCTGAAGGCGGCCCGTTCCGGCAAGGAAATGCCCGTGAGCGGTTCGCTCTTTGACGGCCTGTCCGAGGCCCAGTTCAGCCTGTTCCAGTACATCAGCAAGACGGTTCGCGACGCCTACGATCTCAAGGTCAGCCTGGAGCGTCCCGAGATGCTGGCGAGCATTGAGCGGTACACGATCCTCACGGCGATCGACCGCCTGTGGCAGGAGCACCTCTATTCGATGGACTCACTGCGGAGTTCGATCGGGCTCCGGGCCTATGCGCAGCGGGATCCGCTCATCGAATACAAGGCGGAAGCCTTCAAGCTCTTCGATGAACTGATGGTCAACATCAAGACCGAGGTCTGTCACAACATCTTCCGCAGTGCGACCAGTCTGCTGGCCTTCGAACAGTTCCTGCACAACCTCCCCCAAATCACCAGCCACCCGTCCCTTCCGGCCTTCGGTGATGCCCCGGCGTCGGGCGATGCGGGTGCCACGGACGATGGCGGAATGGTTTCGGAGGCCAACGAGACGCTCGCCAAGGCGCGTCCGGTGAAATCGGTTCCCCGGGTCGGCCGGAACGACCCGTGTCCCTGCGGCAGCGGCAAGAAGTACAAGAACTGCTGCGGTAAGTGAGGTCGTTGGGAGGGGACCCTCACCCCGACCCTCTCCCTTCCTCCCCGAGTCGGATGGGAGAGGGAGTCCATTCACCCCGTTCACGATCCAAACGCGCCACTTCCCAAAGGTCCTCGTTCCACTCCACAAACCAGTTGAGAGTTGAGGGTGGAGAGGAAATCATGGGAAACCCGCATCTTCGAAGTCCAAAAAGGTTTATGGGACCGTATGCGGATCGGCCCCAGTTTTACCGATATATTGACTGCGCCAACCGCTCTCAACTCCCCGCTCTCAGCTTTCGTTCCCTCCATGGACACTTCTCCCTCCTCGGATTTGTACTGGTTCGTCGCCCACGTGCGGCCCCGGTGCGAGAAGAAGCTCGCAGAGTTCTGCCAGCGGGAAGGGTTTGAATTTTCGCTTCCCCTGTACCGGAGCCTCAAGCGGTACCGGGGAAAGAAGGTGGAGTTCCGGAAGCCCCTTTTTCCGGGATACGTATTTCTGCGGATCCTGCCGGAGTCGGCTCCCAAGCTCCGTCAAAACCAGCATGTCGCGAACCTACTCGAGCCACCGGACCAGGCCGAGTTCAACCAGCAGCTCGGCGACATTCTCCAGGCCCTCGACACGGAGATTGAGATCCAGCTCGCGCCGCAGATCGTCGAAGGCCAGCGCGTGCGGATCAAACACGGCCCGTTGCGCGGGCTGGCACCTTCGCCTGGATTTCATCGGCCAGGCCGCCGCGCTCCACATGACCGCCGACGAACTGGAGCCGGTATGACCTGGGAGGGGAATCCAGGTTGAACGTTGAGCTTTCCCGCCTTCCGCTTGCCGCTTGCCGCTCCCCTTGCGCCTTTCCATCGCTTCCCCCGTTCGCCAGAGTCGTCCCATGCCCAATCGTCGTCATTTTCTCGGAGCCCTCATGTCCTCTTCCGCCCTGTCTGCCGCATTCGGCTCCCGGATCCGGGCGATGGCGCAGGCTACAGGACCAGCCACATCGGCCTCCGCCTCCTCCACCGCGTCGGAAGAGGAGCTCGCGGTGATGACGTACAATCTGCGGTTTGCGAGTGATCGGCCGCCCAACGACTGGCCGACGCGGCGACCGGTGATGAAGGCCCTGCTCCAGCAATACCGGCCCGACGTCATGGGAACTCAGGAGGGGCTCTACGCGCAGCTCAAGGATCTTTCCGCCGACCTGCCCGGGTATGATACCATCGGGCTGGGGCGGGATGGCGGCAGTCGGGGGGAATTCATGATGGTCTTCTACCGGCGGGATCGGCTGGAGCCGCTCGAATACGACCATTTCTGGCTCAGTGACACACCGGACGTCATCGCGTCGAGCACCTGGGGCAACACCAACAAACGCATGGTCACCTGGGTACGGTTTCTCGACCGGCGCACCCGGCGGGAATTCTATTATTGGAACACCCATTTGGACCATGCACTTCAGCCGGCCCGTGAGAAGGCGGCAGCCCTGATTGTAGATCGAATCGCCCGGAGAACGGACGCCAAGGTCCCACTGCTGCTCGTCGGGGATTTCAACGCCGTGGCCCGATCGAATCCGGTGTACGAATTCCTCACCGGCCAGGGGGGATTGCGGGATACCTGGTTTCTCGCGGAGACCCGTCGAAACGAGACGTCCAATTCCTTCAATGGCTTCCAGCCCCGCAAGGAGAACAGCGAACGGATCGACTGGATTCTGGCCCGGGGTGATCTGCGGGTGCGGGCCGCGGAGGTGGTGATCTTCGAACAAAACGGGCAGTGGCCGAGCGATCATTTTCCCGTCATGGCTTGGCTGTCGTGGAAGTGACAGGCGGCAAGGGGCAAGAGGTAAGCCGACAAGCGTGCCCCTTGTCCCTTCCCGCTTTCCGCTTGCCTCTGATCCGCCCCGAGCCCTCACCCCAACCCTCTCCCTTCTTCGCATGGCTCAGAAGGGCGAGGGGGACCTGGCGGCGAGGGTGAAACCGTGGGTGAGCTCTGACCCCAACGGCACAGCCCGCCCTCTTCTCCCTTCCAGAGCGAAGCGGCGGAAGGGAGAAGATGCCCGAAGGGCAGATGAGGGCCCGCGGCCGCGAGCAGGCGAACAGCGGCAAGCGTGAAGGTTTTCCTCGGCCCCCACTCCCAAGGCCGCTTTCCAGGCTGGATTTTGACCGGGACTCCGGTATGCCCAGAGTGGCAATCATGATCCCAGCCATCGCCAACCACCTGCGGGACGCCGGCGTCCGGACGACGGACATGAAGAGGAGGTGGCCATGAGTGGGGCGCGCGAGGACGAGATCATCGAGCGGGCCCTCGCCCTGCCTGCCGGGGACCGGCCGGCCTGGCTCGACAGCCAGTGCGCTGACGACCCGTCGCTGCGCCAACGCATTGAACGGAGACTTCAGGAGCCGGACCTGGAAGCCACCCGACTTGCCACCTCGGAGGATGAGGGGATCACACCCGTTCCGGTTTCCCAGACCTCGGCGCCGTCGACCTCCCAGGATGAGGCCCGACAGGACGAAGCCGTGGGCCAGTCCCTGGGCCGCTACAAGCTCCTGGAAAAAATCGGCGAGGGCGGCTGTGGCGTGGTGTACGTGGCGGAGCAGACCGAGCCGGTCCATCGCCGCGTGGCATTGAAGGTCATCAAGCTCGGCATGGACACCCGGGCCGTCGTGGCGCGATTCGAGGCCGAACGCCAGGCACTGGCGATGATGGATCACCCCAACATCGCCCGGGTGCTCGATGCCGGGGCAACCGAGACCGGACGGCCCTACTTCGTCATGGAGCTGGTCCGGGGCGTCCGCATCACCGACTATTGCGACCAGGCCAGCCTCCGCACCCAGGATCGTCTTCAGTTGTTCATCAAAGTCTGCCAGGCGATCCAGCATGCCCACCAGAAGGGCATCATTCATCGGGACATCAAGCCGTCCAACATCCTGGTGACGCTCCATGACGGCGCGCCGGTTCCGAAGGTAATCGATTTCGGCATCGCCAAGGCCACGGAGGGGCGCCTGACTGAGAACACCGTCTACACCCAGCTGCACCAGTTCATCGGGACTCCGGCCTACATGAGCCCCGAACAGGCGGAGATGAGCGGGCTGGACATCGACACCCGCAGCGACATCTACAGCCTGGGCGTGCTGTTGTATGAACTGCTGACCGGCAGCACGCCCTTTGATGCCGCCACGCTGCTGGCATCGGGCCTTGACGGCATGCGACGGACCATCCGGGAGGTGGAACCTGCGCGACCGAGCACGCGGCTGTCGCGGCTGCAGGGCGAGGCACTCACCGAGACCGCCCGGCGCCGTTCCGATGAGGCCCCGCGCCTGGTTCGGCAACTCCGCGGAGATCTCGACTGGATCGTGATGAAGTGCCTGGAGAAGGACCGGACCCGGCGGTACGACTCCGCGACCGATCTGGCGGCGGACTTGGGACGTAATCTCTCCAATGAGCCCGTCCAGGCGCGCCCGCCGAGCACGGTGTACCGGTTCCACAAGGCATTTCGCCGGAACCGCCTGGTCTTCACCGCCGCCTTCGCGGTGGTCGCCGCATTGCTGATGGGATTGTCGGCCAGCGTCTGGCAGGCGGCACGGGCCACCCGGGCGAAGGTGGAAGCCGACACGATGCGCAAGAATGCCATCAAGTCCGCCCAGCATGCGGTGGCCGAACAGGA
>JBGAPN010000332.1:0-6042 GCA_044221235.1 Limisphaerales bacterium | reverse complement strand
GAGGATAACCTTCGAGAATCTCCGGGAGTCCGCCCAGCCGGGTGCCGATCACGGCGCGGCGGGTTACGCGTCCTTCCAGCACGGTGAGCCCGAAGGGTTCATTCCACTGGACCGGGCAGCACACGACGTGGTGCGCGGCATAGATTCCGGGCATGCAGGAATAGGGAACGGCGGGTTTCAGCTCGATGCGGGCGTCGTGGGAGGCTTGCTGGCGGATCCGTCCCGCGAGCGTTCCCGAGAGTCCGATGAGGGTCAGCTTCTGCGGGCCGGGTGTCTGACGAAAGGCGTCGACCAGAATGTCCACACCCTTCTCCGGGGAAAGGCGGCCGACGAACAGGAAGCGGGTGGGGCCGGCGGGCTGTTCTGACGCCATCCCGGAAAAGGCGGCCGGCGCGGGGTTGTAAATGACCTCCATCGGCGGCGCGCCGGGACCGAGCCAAGCCCTTGCGGAATCGCGCACATGTCGGGACACCGCCGCCAGCCACTGAAATTGGCAAAGGTCGGGACGGAGGTCGGAATCGCGCCGCCGGCTCAACTGGCGGAGGATTGCCCGGACCAGTGGATTGGGGGCTCCGACCTCCACCTGCTGGGGCAGGGTGTCATGCAGGGTGGCGCCGCACGGAACACCGAGCCGGGATGCGAGATTCCGGGCGACGCGAAGTCCGAGAAAATCCTGGGCGAGGACGAAGTCATAGCGCTGTTGCGCCAGCGGGAACCGGCCGGCCTGCGCCAGAAAATGCCGGTCAAACAGCCGATGGTTGAGAAAGAGGAGAATCTGTCGAAACCGGTCCGTGGTGACGGGGATCCAGGATGGCGGCGGCAGGCGCCAGACGGTTCCCGGCTGCCGCTCGGGCGAACCCGCGAGGCACAGGACGTCCACCGTGTGGCCGCGGGATTCCAACTGTTCGCGGAGCAGTCGCGCCACGATGATTCCGCCGCCGGCCGGGGCTTCGTAGAAATAGGCAACGAGCAGGAGACGCATGGCGCGTGAATCGGCGCGGAGAGGCCGGGCCGGATCAGCGTGGAAAACGCTGACGCAATCGGTCCACGACCACCGGCCAGGAGAAATGTTGGTCGTACTGGGTCTTTCCGGCGGCGCCCAAGCGGGTCCGGGCCGCCGGATCGGCCAGCAATTCGCCCACCGCCTGGACAAAGGCGTCCCGACTGGACACCGGTGCCAGCCGAAGCCAGGGCGCCTTCCGCAGTTCGGTGCCGGTGTTGTGTCCGATGGTGCTGACGACCGGGACACCGTGCTGGAGCCCCGCCATGAGACTTCCGCGCCGCTCGGAAATGCCGTCGACAAACGGCAGCGCCATCAGATCCACGGCCGACAGTGCCCGCGACGCCTCGGCGGCCGGCAGGTGACCCAGGGGGCGGAAATACTGTCGGAGTTCCCCTTCGAGCGGCACGGCGGGCGCGGCTCCAATGACGGCGAAGGCCACCGGCGAGGACGGGGAGTGGGCCTGGGCCCAGGCTTCGATAATCCAAGGCAGCTGCTTGGTGGGGTTCAGAGTGCCGAAATACGCCAGCACCGGCGTCGAGGGATCCAGCTTGTGTTCCCGGCGCCACTGGGCCCGGTGGTCGGGGCCGACCGGTTCATGGGGCAGATTGGACGGCGAAGGTAACGTGAACATTTTGCCGGCCGCGCGGGGCTTCCGGCGGCTCCAGTCTTCCACCCAACGTCCGCAGGCGATGGGGAGGACGTCGGCAAACTTCATCAGCTGCCGCCATTGCCGGCGATGGTTCCACGCGTACCAGAATCGTCCGGGATGCCAGGAATAATCGGCGGCGATCTCGTGGGCCAGGACCACTTGCGGACGCCGGGCCCGGTGCAGTTCGCGGATGAACCGGGGCAGCTGCGCGTTCACGCCGCCATGCCCGTACATGTGGGGAACGTATTGCCAGAGGAGAATGGAATCGACCGGGACGGCCGAGAGTTCCGCGCGCAGCAAGGCGATGTCGCGCCAATCCTCCATCACCGGGCGGACGGTGAACGGCGCCTGGGTGCTGACGCCCACCGAGGAGATGACCGTGACGGGATGATGCGTCGACAGGTGTTCGGCGAGCCCGAACGTGTGGTCCGCCAATCCACCCCGCTTGGGTGGCAGCAGGTCGGAGAAGATGACGACGGGTCGGTTCACGTTTGCGCGGAATCAAACTGGAGCCCCCGAATCCGGCCAAGTCCCAACGTGGAGAAAGGTTCCCCGGGGATGAAAACGGGGTGAATGGCTGGAAGGTGTTTGCGCTTGGAGCCTCGATTCCGGCCCAGCACGCTGGTCACGAACCGTTTCGACACATGAAAACGCTGATCACCGGCGGCGCCGGCTTCATCGGGAGCCATCTGGCAGCCGCCTGCGCACACCTTGGCCCGGTCCGGATCCTCGACGATCTGTCGACCGGCCATCCGGCGAATCTCCAGGGAGTGGAGGTGGACCTCCGCTCCGGATCGATCACCGACACCTCTGCCGTGGCGGCGGCCGTTGAGGGAGTGGACGTGGTTTTTCACCTGGCGGCGATGGTGAGCGTGCCGGCCTCGATGGCGGATCCGGTGTCCTGTGCGCAATTGAATGTCACCGGTCTCCTGTCGGTTCTGGAGGCGGCCGAGAAGGCTGGGGTCAAGCGGTTGGTGTTCGCCAGTTCGGCTGCGGTCTATGGGGATGATCCGACGGTTCCCAAACGCGAGAGCATGGTGCCCCAGCCGCGGAGTCCGTATGCGCTGACCAAGCTGGACGGCGAATTCTACTGCGACCTGTATGCCAGCCGCGGCCGGATGACCACGGCCTGCGCCCGGTTCTTCAATGTGTTCGGTCCCCGTCAACGCCCCGACAGCGCCTACGCTGCGGCGATTCCCGGCTTCATCCAGCGGGCAATGAGAAACGAAGCCCTGCTGATTCATGGCGACGGGGAGCAAACCCGGGATTTTATTTTCGTGGGGGACGTGGTGGGTGGGTTGTTGCACCTTGCCGGTCATCCCGTCCTCCGCGGCGTTTACAATCTCGGCTACGGCTCGGGGACGTCCATTAACCAGCTGGCGGAGGTCATCTGTCAGCTGACCGGTTCGACCTCGCCACGGGTCCATCAGCCGGAACGCCCGGGCGATGTGAAACATTCCGTTGCCTCCGCGGACCGCATTCGGGCCACGGGCTGGCAGCCCCGGTTCACCTTGGAGTCAGGCCTCGCGGAAACGGTCGATTGGTTTCGGAAGACGGGGTGAGCCCGCCCTCGGATTCTGTCTGCGGTTGTCCGTTGACCCGAAGGGGAGCGCGGTTCAGGCGGCGGCCGGACTCCGGCTGGATCCGGCGTCCGGCTGCTCCGTGTCCGGGTCGGTGGTCGATCCGTGACGACGGGTGGATCGTGAGCTCCGTCGACTGCGGCGTGAAACACGCGCGATCACCTCTCCCTCCCGCGCTGCCGTGGACAACGCCAACGCGCTCAACACCAAAAACAGGAAAATCAGGGAGAACATCTGGAATGGAAAGTCGAACCGGGCGTGGACCAGGAGTCCGCCCAGCGACATTCCCAGCAGGAAATTGTACTCACGCGGAGCCACCAATCCTTTTCCCGTGGCCCAAATGATCGCCAGCAAGACCAGCATGACCACGATCAGGCTCAGTCCGACCCAGCCGAAGGTGATGCGGGTTTCGAGCCAGTCGTTGTGGGCAAAGGCATGCCACAGGTCGTCGGGGTTGGTCCGATAGAGCGAAAACAGTCCGGTGAAGGTCTCGGCTCCGGTCCCCAGCGGGCCGGCGTCCCCCACCATGCGCCCTGCCGCCTCGTAGAGGTCGAGGCGGTTGGAAAGCCGATCCTCAAAGACCGTCGCGAACCGTTCACGAAGGGCGTCGCCGCCGGCGAACCATCCAAAGGCGAGAACGGCGAGGAAGAAGCCTGCTACGATCAGCCGCGCCTTCCGGTTGGAGGTGCCCCGCGATGTGGCCAACACCACCAGTGTGCCGGCCAGCAGCGTCAACATGATGAGGGTGCCTCCACGGCTGGCGGAGATCAGGGGACAGGCGGCCAGCAACAGGGTGCAGGGCAACAGCACGATCGTGGAGTCGCTCCCCAGCCGGGCCGTTCCTTTTTGGGTGAGGCGATTTCGTTCGCGAAGGGTCCACCAAAACGCCAGAGCGACTGGCCACACGAGGTTGAAATACTGCGCCCCGTTGGTCCGGTAGGCATAGGGGCCCCCGGAAAACCGGGGCGGGTTCTTGATGGCGGGTTGGATCAGCCACAGGAGCTTGTCGGTGCCATCCATCCGCTGGGCGATGCTGACCAGGGCCAGCAGTCCGCTGCTGATGCAGAGGGTCCAGAGCAGCTGCCGGACGCGGGCCGTCGGGACGATGGCCTCCTCGTTGTCCTTCCGTTCGCGGCGGGATTTGGTGGTGATCCAGTCGCGGGCGGCCCAAAAGGTCAGGGCAAGGGCCAGGTACCGCCAGAACGCCCGCAAGGTCCGGCCCGCGTCGTACGAGGTGGGCAACCACGGGATGGGCGGAGTGTCCCGGTAATGAAGGACGGGGCCGATCTTGGTGATCTCCACATCCGCCCGGGCATTCCAACGGCTCACCAGCACCCAAACCAGCATGAGCACGGTCATGCCTGCGAGGGCGCGGACGGCCCAGAGGCCCATTCCCTCATGGTTGACCCAGCGTTCCGGCCAGTAATCGTCGCGCCAGCGGGAGACATACTTCAGCAGAAGCAGCACCCCGAGGGCATACCCGGCCCCACACATCGTCCAGATCGCCCACGATACGGTGCACCCGACCGCCCATGGGGCGAACACAAGCATGGCGAGCAGGAGGACCCCGGACAGGGTGTCACACACGCGGTGAAGGGCTGGCGTTCGCTGGGAGGAATCCATTGGGCAGGCCCATTCAAGGGACCCAGACGCCCACTTCGCAAGCCGGGACCGTGCCATCCCGCGCACGTCGTGGACAACAGCCTCTCTTGCACCCCGGCGCCGCCCTCTATTTGCCGAGGGCTGCAGCCAGTTCCGGCTTGGTCCCCACAGCGATCAGGATCGATCCCGGCTCCAGCACGGTTGTTCCGTCCACACGAGTGAGGAATCGGCCGTCGGGCTGCCTCAAAGCGAGCACGGTGAGGTTGAGGTCATGTCGCTTTCGGGCCTCCGCGAGAGGAAGGCCGGCAAGTCGGGAGGATCGATCCACAGGAATCTGTTCCACCAGCAGTTCCAGGTCCCCACTGTGGGTGATTTCATCCAGAAAGTCGGCCACTTCCGGCCGGGTCAGCATTCCCACCATGCGCCGGCCGGCGAGATGATTGGGCCGGATGACCTTGTTGGCGCCGGCACGATGCAGCTTGGGCTCCGACTCTTCATAGTCCGCCCGGGCAACAATGGTCAGGTCGTTGCGGAGCGACCGGGCGGTCAGGACAATGAACACATTTTCAGCATCGGAATTGGCGCAGGCGATCAGTCCTCGGGCCCGCTCGATGCCAGCGGCCCGCAGGTTGGCCTCCTGGGCTGCATCTCCGGGGATCGACAGATGTCCGGCATCCTCCACTCGGCGGACCTTGTCGGGGTTCCGGTCGATCACCACAAAGGGTATGCCTTCCGTCTGCAGTTCCTCCACCACGTGCCGTCCCACCCGGCCGAAACCGCATACGATGACATGCTGATGAAGGCGGTGAATCATCTGGTCACGGCGCTGGGCCCTCCAGTGAGCCTGCCACTCGCCGGTGAAGACGAAGGCGGCGACGGTGCCCAGCGAGTAGGTCACGACCACGACACCGCCCAGGATGAGCAGCATCGTGAAGATCCGACCCGAAGGGGACAGAGGGTGGACTTCCTGGTATCCGACGGTCGTGACCGTAATCACGGTCATGTACAGGCCGTCCAGAAACGACATTCCCTCGATCCAGCGATACCCGGCCACACCCGTCAGGAGAAGCCCTGTCAGGGCGACTGCGGCGTTGGCCAGCCGGCGCAACGCCTGGAGCCGGGGCGGAACCTTCACGGCCGGGCATCACTTGGCAGTGCCCCGGGTGGCTCGTTTATGACTCCGGCTCTGATTGGCGCGCTCGGCTGGG
>JBGAPN010000331.1:0-6076 GCA_044221235.1 Limisphaerales bacterium | reverse complement strand
CGGGGAAGCGGCGGAGCCCGGTCCGCCGACCGGAGCGCTGGCGCCCGGGTACTCTGGACGCTGCTCCAGCATCCGCGAAAGGTAACCTACGGCGAACTGGCTGACGTGTATCCGGCGAAGGAACTCATGGCGGCCTTTGGAGCGCTCCGAAGGGTTGAGGGTGTGGTTTTCCTCGAAGCAGGAATGACCCTGACCGACGAACTCCGGAAGACGCTCCAACGCGGCTAGCGGAGCTTTCGGCTCGCACCCTGACGTTGTTTCCACCATAGGCCCGGAAGTCCCGTCCATGCATCGAAGCCGAAGTTCATTGGCCCACTGGGCTGCCGTCGCGATCTGCAGCCTGTCGCTGCTTCCAACCAGTTGGAGTGCCGAGTCGGTGCCTCCAGCCCTCGCGCTGCTCGGCAGCCGCCGGCCGTTGGTGATTGCCCACCGCGGATACTCCGCGATCGCGCCGGAGAACACCCTGCCTTCCTTCGAACGGGCCAAGGACGTCGGAGCAGACCTGGTGGAACTCGATTACCACCACACGCGGGACGGTCAGTTGATCGTGATCCATGACGGGACTCTCGACCGGACGACCGATGCCGTCCGGCGGTGGGGCGGGAAGGATCTTCGCGTGGACCAGCGCACCCTGGCCGAATTACGCGAGTTGTCCGCCGGCGATTGGTTTCAACCTCCATTTCCGGGGGTGCGGCTGCCCACGCTCGAGGAAGCGTTGTCCACGATCCAGAGGGGCGGTGTGACGCTGATTGAACGGAAGGGTGGTGACGCCGCCGCGTGCATTGCCCTGCTGCGAAGCCACAAGTGGGTCAACCACGCCGTCGTGCAGTCCTTCGACTGGGATTACCTCCGGGACTATCGACGCCAGGACGCCGACCAGGTTCTGGGAGCCCTCGGTCCGCCGGGTTCCAAGGGCGGCCGCAAGCTGACCGATTCCGAGAAGGAGTTGTCCGCCGCCTGGCTGGACGAAGTGAAGTCCATCGGCGCCCAGTGGGTGGTGTGGAATCGGCAGGTCAGTGCGGAATCCGTAAACGCGGCTCACCAGCGGGGACTTAAGGTGTGGGTCTACACCATCGATGATCCTGAATTCGCCGGGACGCTGCTGGACGCCGGGGTGGACGGGATCATCACCAACAATCCCGGGTTGATATGGAAATCCGTCGCCCTTTGGGAGCTCTCGCAACGCACGCCATCCTGCCAAAAGTAGGGACTGCCTTACCGCTTGGCCCTTACCCCTTCCCGCGTCTCCCACCGCTCAACGTTCACCCCACAATATCCGGCTCTCCGACGATCCGGGTGCTGTCGCGGGATTGGGTACCGCCCTTGAGCGCTTCGGCCGGATCCGTGTACCCGGGAATGATCCGGTTCAGCTGTTCCTGGGTCGCTCCGAGATGGTCCCGGATGAGTTTGCCGAGAACCGAGCGGTAGTCGGTGTTGCGTTGGAGATAACGGTCGCCGGCCCGGAACAGGGATCCCGTTGGGCCGGTCACCCACGGGATCGACTGGTCGCCGGTGCCGCCACAATTCCACACGCCGGTCCGCTTCACGCCGCCCAGGGTGCCGGGTTCAAAGCCCTTGATGCCGCCGCCGGCGACAAACATCACGCTCGCCTCGGCATGGTCGGTGCCGGCTGCGGAATTCTCCACCGTAGTCCGTCCGAATTCGGACAAGGTGACGACGGCAAGATCATCCCATCGGCATTTCTCCCCATAGCGGGTGAAGTACTTCTGCAGGGCGTACAACGACCAGCCCACACGTCGAAGCAGTCCGGCGTGTGAGCCCGAGTGGGCGCCGCGACCTGTGGCTTCATCCTTCGGGTCCGCCTGGTCGCTGTGGGTGTCCCATCCGTCGATGGACACCCCGGCCACGATGGCGTCGGTCTGGTTGAGAATGATCGCCGCCGCCTTGAGCCGGGTGAAGAACTCCTGGGCGCTGGTGGGGACGACGTATTTGTCCGCCCGATTTCCGGTGGACCGGAGCCATCCGCCGTTTTTCTCCGCTGTGGTCGGGAACAGGTAATAGCCGCCTCCGTTGGCGTTGGCCCAGTCGGTGTCCCCGTCGGTGGCGACATCGTCCCGGAAGGAGTTGTCCGATTCTTCGAACTGCAGTTGGGCGAAGAGTTCCAGTGTCTGGCTGAGGTTCCTGTACTGAAGTTCCAGCAAATCCCGCTCCCGCTTATCCGCGAACCGGGCCTGGTTGGCTGCTTGCAACGCCGCCGCTGCCTTGGCATTGGCGGCGGTGGTGTTCGGGATGGAGAGCAGACCGTACCGGGTCGGATCGCTGATGTTGGTCATCGCCGCCTTGGATCCCCGCAGGATCAAGGGCAGTGACGACCCGATGCTGACCCCGGTCAGCGGCGACACGTTCGCGAGTCCCGACTCCACCATGGCCCGATACAGAACGCCGTCCTTGGTGGCGGAATCCGCCGGGGCACCGGTTTCCCAGTACGCCTGCGAGTCGAAATGGGATCGCGACTGCTTCGGATAACCCACCCGATGTACCAACGCGAGGTCGCCCGCATTGTAGATCGGGGCGAGAAATTTCAGCGAAGGATGCAGTGCCGCGAAGCCGTTGCCGAGGGGCAGGCCGTAGGGATGATCATAGATGCCCGCGGCCGATCCCGCCTGGGGGAAAAAGGCTTCGCCGAGGCGGGTGTAGGGCTGCAGCGGATCGGGCGTCAGCGCGAGGTTCGGACGGCTGCTCGCATACGCCGGGTCGCCAAACGGAATCACCGAGTTGAGGCCGTCGTTGGCGCCGCGCAGGAAAATGAACAGCAGCTTGCGAACGCGTCCGTTCGGGCCGGGCTTGCCGATGGTGCCATCCGCAAGGGCCCGCTGCATGACCAGCGGGATGTCAGTTAGGGAGGCCAGGGCGGCTCCCAGACCGAGCCGGGAGCAGTGCGACAGGAAGGAGCGGCGGGTCAAAATGTTCATGCGAGGGTGGGGCGGAAGGTCATTGCTCCTGGAAGCGCTGGGTCGACAACAGGAATCCGACCAGTCCCCGCAACCGTTGGTCGTGCAGGGTGCTGCCCGGGGAAAGGTTCGACCACGGTGAGGACGTGGTCCCGTCGTCGGCCGTGTTCAGGTATTGGATGGCCAGCTGCCGATAGGTGGCGAGATTCGCGCGGCCCTCCGCCGGGAACAGCAGCCCGAGGAACAGGTCAGCCACGGCGCCGGCATCCCGCTGGCCGGCGGAATCGAGCTTTCTCTGGAGAAGACCCAGGACGTCGATCCGGGTGTTCACCCCGGCATCCTCCTTGCCCGACATCCCCGGCGGCATCAGAGCGGACTGCACAAAGCGCAAACGTTCCGCCAGTGTGCCGGCACTGATCCAGCCCGGGGCGTCCTCCGGGTAACCGTCCGGTTCAGCACGGTCGAACAATCGCATCCGTCCGGCGCGGTTCATGAAATTGTAGACCTCGTAGCCGTCGGTCTCCGCGGTGAAGCTGCCATCCGGCTTTTGCGCCCGGAGCGCCCGGATCGTGGCCACGGCAAACTCCAGCGGGGTCCGCGCCTTCTGGAGCGAGGCCGCGTGGCTCCGGAACAGGTCGGAGTTCAGAATCACCTTGAGGACCTCGCGGATCTGCCCCTTCGGATTCGAATTCTCCCACGCCAGCATGCACTGCTTCACGAGGTCCTCCTCCGGCGTGGTGGCGTCGTCGGTGAAGTCGTAGCCGAGCGCGAATCCGTCGTGCACCAGCAGTCGGCACAGTTTCACGGAGATGAATTCCTCGGTGAACGGCTGGTTGGCCATGTGGGCGAGGATGTCGTAGCCATCCTGCAGTCCGGCCGCTCCGCTCCGGGCGGGAAGGGTCAGCGAATAATCCCTTCCCGCCCACGGAGGCCCGAACCGCGCCGGGACATGTTTCGGGCTGGTGATCTTGGCGCCCGCCGCATCCCAGTTATAGAAGACGGATTTGGCGTTGTTGTTGTGGCGGTCCGTCCGATACCGGAAACTCCAGGTGCCAAGAACATTGGTGTTGGCGTTGAGCCCGGTGCCGGTGGCGTTGGGATCCTTGTAGGTCGTGCTGCGGGGCGCCAGCGGGTTGAACTCGTTCTCCGGCGTCAGGATGTCGAGTCTCCACCCGGTCCATGCCTTGGAAATCTGAACGATGTCCTGCTGGTCGTACCCGTTGTCCACGCCGAAGCAGAACAGTTCGCACAGTTCCCGCGCGTAGTTCTCGTTGGCCACGTTGTTGCCGTCGCCGCGGGACGTGACCGTGTCGAGGTACACGATCATGGCCGGGCTTTCGGCGCTGATCTTGAGCAGGTCGAGAAAGGTGACGTCCGGCCGGAGCAGGGCCTCCCGCCACCGGCGATTTTCCACAAACTCGGTCCGAACCGACAGCCGTTCCGGATCCGGGGTGTCGTATCCCCGGCCGTCAAAATAGTCCTGGGTCTTGCTGACCTGTGTGACGAAATGGTTTTCGAGGAATTGGCGCAGGACTTCGTGTAACTGCCGCTTCGACTTCAAGGCACGGAGGACGTGCCACGCCCTCAGGTCGGCCCGCGAGGCGGTTCCCGCGCTGAGTTTGGCGTACAGCGGCGCCGGGCTGTTCGCCTCACCGCTCAGGTCGTGACTGCTGGTGATGCCGCTGCCCGAAAGCCGGATGGTCAGCCGGGTCCCCTGGGTCGACGTCCGGTACCAGTAGGTAAGCGTGTACGTCTGGGACGCATTCAGGGAGGGCGTGATGATCTGGTAGATGGACGAACCCTGGGATTGCCCGGCTTCGGTGGCCACGAGGTGCAGGGACGCACTCCCGGAGTGGACAAACTCCGTGGTCCGGGCGCTGCCCACCACATTGGGGGAAAGGTTCCAATCGGTGCCCAGCGTCGACTCGAACCCGCCGTTGCGCAGGAGGTTCGACTGGGTGCCATCGTCGGTCGCCCCGGCCACCAGTCGCAGGTCGTCCAGATAAATGTCCCCGGGGCCATCGGTGTAGAGGTACAGCCGGGAGGCCGATCCCAGACCGGTGGCGGAGACCTTCTGCCAGCGCGGCGTGGGATCGATGGCGTCGAGGTTCTCCACGATCGTTTCCCCGGTCAATTGCTCGGCAATGTAGGCGTCCGGACCCATCTGGCGGACCCGGCCCAGTTCGTCCGGCGTGGGCCCATAGGCAATCCGATGCAAAAGCGTGGTTGCCAGCAGGTCGTTGGTGGAAAGGGTTTTTGAATCCACCCGGTAGAATCCGGAATCGCCGGTATCCACGGGTCCGGCCCAGCGGAATCCATTAGTGACGGATCCGACCGGATTGAAGGCGCCGTGCAGGTGGGGGGCGAACTCGATGGAATACTCCTCGGTGGCCGGGCTGGGCTCAAACTGTAGGTCGATCTGGGCCGCGCCGCTGCCGGACGTGGTGATCTGCCCGGTCAGTGTCGAGCTTTGGAGATGGGTTGGGACGTTGACTTCGTCGGCCCGGACCGGGAGACAGGCGACCAGGACCCCGGCGAGGCGAAGAAACAGGGCGGGGAATCGGGCCGGGAAGGGGGCGACGTTCATTTCGCTATGGGTGACAAATTCGGACGCCATCCTAGCAGGTTCCCTTCCAGATTCCACCGAAGGTCCGGTAGGAAATCCGCGTAGGTCGGGAGCGGTTGGAGCATTGGCATTCCCGCTTGGGCGGGGCTTGGTGGGGGTTGATTCGGGCAATTTTCCTGGTACCGACCGTGAAAAACCCTTTGACGCTGGGGAAAACGCGTCGCTACGTTCCGCCCCCGCTACGGAGTTCCAGAGTAGCTCAATGGTAGAGCAATCGGCTGTTAACCGATCGGTTGTAGGTTCGAGTCCTACCTCTGGAGCCAACTTTTCCGCCGTTGCCGTGCAACGGCTTCCGCTGACGGATACGGCCAAAATCGCCTGACTGTCAGCGAAAGTGTCAGCAAGTCGCCTCACCCCGAGGAACTCCAGCGCTACTCCCGCGCTACCCTGACACCCCTCGCTGACCTACCTGGGCTTCGTTCCGGCAACCTTCCGGAAATGAACAACCGCTACCGCCTTTTTCGCCGTGGCTGCCGGTTTTATCTGCAGGACAACGAGACCCGCCAACAGACCAGTCTGCGCACTTCCGATCCCCGAG
>JBGAPN010000330.1:0-6081 GCA_044221235.1 Limisphaerales bacterium | reverse complement strand
TCCGGTTTGACCTCCGGGGTGGTTCGATTGGATTCCAGGACGCCAACAAAGGGAAGGTTCCGATAGCGTTCGGCGAAATCGAGCCCGTATCCGACGACGAACCGGTCCGGAATGGTGAAGCCCACATGGTCGGCATGGAAGCGGACCGTCCGGCGCGACGGCTTGTCGAGCAGGACACAGGTTTGAAGGCTGGCTGGGCGCCGGGATCGAAGTTTCCTGTAGACCGCCTGGAGCGTGGTACCGGTGTCCAGAATGTCATCGACCAACAAGACATCCCTCCCCCGAATGGGAATCTGGAGTTCCTTGGTGAACGTCAGTCGGCCGGGCGTGGTTCCTGCGCCGTAGCTGGAGGCTCCGACGAAATCAATCTCCACGGGCAGTTCGAGATGCCGGACGAGATCGGCGAGGAAGACGAATGTCCCTTTCAGCAGCGCCACCACGGTCAGGCTGCCCCCCGCGTACTCGCGGTTCAGGGTTGCCCCGAGCTGTGCCACGCGACGGCGGATTCGACGCTCGGAAATCAGGACCTCGGCCTGGTGGAACTCAGAGGCGGGGTGGGACTGCAATGTCATCCATGGGGAAGTCTGGCGAGGCTGGAGTGCCCCGACAGCGCATCGCGCAATTCCGCCGCGACTTTCGAGTTTGGGTCAACGGCAAGCCCAGCTTCCCAGAGTTTTTGTGCAGCCTCCGTCTCACCGGTCAGCCGGAGCGCCATGCCGTGATACAGATGAACGTATTGGCGAAAATCGGGGACAAACTCACCCCGATCCGCGCGGACCTGAAGCCACTCAAAATCAGCCCGGACAATGCCATCACGGTGGAACAGGGAGGGAAGGAACAGATTGTTGCTGGCACGGGTGAACCGGGCGTCGGGATCGTCGGGGTTCGCTGCCAGCGCAGCGTCCATCAGGGCCAAGCCATCGCGAACCCGCCGGATCTTGGTGCCGGGCCAAAAGGCGTCGCGGGCACTGATGACGGTAGCGCTTCCGAGGAGAGTTTTGGCGAAAGTGTGCTGCGGGTCGAGTTGGAGCACCTGTTCGAGGCAGTGTCGTGACCGGCCCAGCCAGGTCTCGGCATTCTTGTCCCCAAAGGCCGCCCGATTGTGGAATGCCAGGGCGGCGCTGATCAGGAGGGGCGCATTCGTGGATTCCGTCTGCAGCCGGATTTCCAGGGTCTCGAAATCGGGAACCGGCGGCAGGTCTCCCCGGGCGGTCGCCGCGCCCTCCGACGGGACGACGGCGGCCAGGAATCCACTCCACGCGGCGAGGAGCATGATCCAAAGGCGGCCCATGCGGCAGCTATGCCACCGGGTTGAATGGAGTCAATGGCCTTGTGTTCGGGGAGGTCGGGAAGCGGCGACCTCCGGTGCCGGCTGGGCTGTCCGGCTCACACCCCGTGCAGGACTTCCTGGTAGAAGTCCATGTATTCCGAGGCCTGGCGGGTCCAGGAGAGGTCAGTCCGCATGCCATTGCGTCGGATCTGGTCGGTGGATTCCGGGTGTCGGTACAACACCAGTGCCTTGTGCAGCGCATTGAGGAGCGCAGTGGAATTGGCGTCGTGGAACTTGATGCCCGTGGGGCGGGCGGGGTTTTCACGCGGGTCAACCACGGAATCCTGGAGCCCTCCGGTGGCGCGGACGATCGGGATGGTCCCGTAGCGCAGCGAGTACATCTGGTTCAGGCCGCAGGGCTCGAACCGGGACGGCATGACAAAGAAATCGGCGCCGGCCTCCATCCGGTGGGCCAGTTTGGGATCGAATCCGATGCGGGCGGACACTTGTTGCGGAAACCGGGACTGCAGGGCGCGGTACCCTTCCTCCAGCGCCGGGTCGCCCGATCCGAGAAAGGCGAACTGGAACGGTTCACCGGAAGCGGTCAGTTCGTGAAGAGCGGCAAGCAGCAGATCGGCCCCCTTTTGTTCGGCAAGACGGGTGATGTTGGTGAACAGGGGAACCGCCGGATCGACGGGAAGTCCGAGCTCCTCCTGGAGGGCCTCCTTGTTCCCGCGTTTGCCCTCGAGGTTGTCGGCATCGTAGGAGCAGGGCAGGGCCGGGTTGTGGGTGGTGTTCCATTCGTCGTAGTCCACGCCGTTCAGAATGCCCGTGAGTTCGTACTCGCGGCGGCGGAGGAGGCCGTCGAGACCACATCCATACTCCGGGGTGCAGATTTCCCGGGCATAAGTGGGGCTGACGGTCGTGAGGGCATCGGCCAGGGCGATCCCGCACTTGAGGAAGTTGAGGTGACCGTGGTGGAGGGCGCTTTCGAGGTGAAACCACTCCGCGGGGATTCCCGACAGCGGCCATTGGGCCGATGGGAACCATCCTTGGTAGGCCAGATTGTGGATGGTCAAGACCGTCTTGGGGACAAAGGACCAGGCACCGGACACGGCCCCGTGGCGGACGATGAGGGGAAGCAGACCGGTTTGCCAGTCATGGCAGTGGACCACCTGCGGCGGTTCCGGGAGGTGGCGGCCCAGCAGTGCTGCGGCGCGGGCAAAGAACGCGTACCGGGCCGCGTTGTCCGGATAGTCGACCAGGCGTTCGTGGTAGATGCCCGGCCGATCGTAAAAGCCCGGCTGGTCGACGAACCACAGGGTCAACCCGGGTTCCGGGTCCAGGCGCCAGAACTCGCCGGTCACGATGTTGCCCCCCAGATTCAGGTCGAATTTCCACTGGGCCGGCTGAAGACCCGGGTACTTCTGGCGGATGCCGCGGTACAGTGGGGTGACCACGTGAACGCGGTTTCCGACCCGTGCCAGGGCTTGTCCGAGGGCGCCCACCATGTCTGCCAGCCCCCCGGTTTTGGAGAAGGGATGGAGCTCGCTGGTGGCGTGCAGGAGGCGTAGCGGGTGACGATTCAAGGGCGTTGCGCGCGAAAACAAGGCGCGAAACGGCCCCGTTCGGTCAAGCCCAGTCGTAATTGAAACTGATGCTGATCCGTTCCGACGGGACCGGATTGGCCACCACCTCGTGGCGCAACCAGCTCTCGAACAGGATGAGATGCCCGGCGCGGGCGGGGTAGGTGACGTGAACCTGGTTCGCGGGCCGGGCGTCCGCGCGCCGAGGCGGAGCCGCCATGAAACGGCTGAGCCTCGGGTCCTCGAATTTCAATCCGGCGCAGCCGCGGGGCGTGACGACGTAGTAGGTCCCGCTGACGACCGAGTTGGGGTGAAGGTGCAGGCTGTGGGAGACCTGGCGGGGCATGATGTTGACCCAGCAGTCGGTCATGGCCAGTCGGCGGCCACCGAGGTCCCAGTCCAAGGCCCGGCCAAAGGCCGCGACGTGGCGGTCGATCTGACGCTCCAGCTCTCCGAAGGTGGAGGAGAAGCGATGCATCTGGTCGTAGGACCCGTAGCTGGTGTACCCGCCGGGGTAGTTGCGCTTGGACCAACGTTGTCCTGCGTCATCCACTTCCCGCAGCTGTCGGCACTCCGTCAGAAGCTCCCGATGGAGGCGGGCCCCACCGGAGCGGGTTAGGCGTTCGGTGTACAGCAGCGTGGGAAACCAGGATTGGAGTCGCTTCATGGAGAGCCAAGAATTGGAATTCCGAGTTCAGAAGGCGAGCCAGTGCGCGCCATCCGGTTCCAGCCGGAATCGGCGGGCGCGGATGTTGGAGCCGCCCCCTTCCTCGTAATAGACGATCAGGACCGATCCATCCCGGAGATTGACCATCGACGGGTAGGCGCCAATGACGGAGTCCACCCCCACCGGCGCGCTCCAACTTTCCCCGTCATCGTGGCTGACCCGGAGCGCCGTGCCGTAGGCGGGCTCCTTCTTCGGTTGACGGTACGCCAGCACCACTTCGCCCGAGGGTGCCCGATGCAGATAGGGGCAGTGTCCGACGAATCCCAGTGGTGTGGCCGGGGACCAATGAGCCCCGCGGTCCTGGGAACGGGCCACGTTCAACGGGGCTCCCTTTCCACCGCGAAGGGCGGCAAGCAGGGTCCCGTTCCGCAATTCGATCACATCCGTTTCGGCATCCAGAAACTGGCCGCTGCTGTCGATGGGTACTGGCGCCTCCCAGGATTTCCCGGCATCCAGACTTCGCAGTGTGACGCCGTAGGCTCGCTCGGAATCCTCGAAGTAACCTCCAAGAATCCAGGTGCCGTCCGAAAGCTCCCGCACGGGCGAACTCACGCCCAGGCCGCGACCAATGAGTCTCGGCAGGCTCCACGACGCACCGACGTCCCGGGATTCGATGACCTGGATGCCCTCGCCGGTGAAGAAGGAACACACGAGGCGGCCGTCGTGCAGTTGGGTGATAGAGGGATCCCGGTCATCCGCCGGGCTGTCGAACAGGGTTTCGGCGGCGGTCCATGTTTTGCCCTCGTCCGATGACCGGCACACGCTGATGCGACCTCCCTTGGGCCAGCGGTCGTTGGGGACGCCGACATGGGTGTAGGAAGCATAGAAGATGCACTGGAGCCGGCCGTCAGGTAGGCGGCAGACATCCGGGAAGGCCTCGTAGGCGCCGGCGCCGCCGTCGGAGCAGACCGTAACCGTCGAGGGGTGCGACTCGGTGGAGGCCGATGCAGATTCTGGCGCATGAAAGCGGTAGGCGTACAGATCCGCGTCCTTCAGTGCGAATCGCAGGCGGACCGGCTTGCCAGTCAGGGCAGCGGGCGTTTTCCCGTTCTTCCAGACCACCCGCCGGGACAAGGAGCCCCCGATTAGTTCCGGGCTATCGGACAGGGAGTATCCCGAATAGGCTTGGCCCGACTCATCCTGGAGTTCCACCCGTGCCGAACCGGCGGCGCTGGTGGACAGGTTGAGTTCCAGGTCCGTTCCTTCAAAGGTGACCGGACGCGTGACCAACTCTCCGCCCCGGTAGGGCGCATGGACGGACGCGAAGCCATCCAAGCGGAGGGTGAGGCGTTCGAGGTGGATCGAGGGCTGCCCGTAATGGCGGACCACATAAACCGACAGTTCATCGGGCCCGGTCTGCAGGAGACCCAGGGCGGGATAGTTGGCGCGGGCCACCCAGTTGCGCAGGTCGGGGCCGGGTCGAATAAAGCTCTCCAGGAAGGTGCGATCGTACTGGCTTCCCCCGCGGCTGGTCAGCAGCACGGCGTCGGAATCATCATTTCTCAGTTCGCCATAGTTCGCTGGGTTCTCCAGGTCCAGCCAGCGAACCTGTTCGTCGGTCAGCGCCCGGCGTCCTGGATTGAATCGGGCGGCGATGCCCACGTAGAGGTGTGGCGCGCGAAAATAGGGCTGGGTCTGGCTGATGTAGATGTGCTCGGGCGGCGCATCGGCAAAGGTCATGTCAACCGGGGGTTCCCAATTTCGGAAGTCGGTCGAAGTTGTCCGAGCCACCCAGCGCACCCCATTTCGAAAGGTCCGGTAATAGCAGAGGTAGCGCCCTTCGTGCTCCGACCAGAACACGATGTTTTGCGAATCAAAGGCGCCCTGCGTGATCAGCGGATGCTCCCCCACCGGCTTCCAGTGAATGCCATCGGGAGACAGAAACCCGAACAGTCCGGCGCTGCCCGTCCCGCCCACCGCCTTGAAGCGTTCGTCGGGCGGAACTCCTGGCCGGGTGTCGATGAACGGGCAGAAGTTGTGGGTGACGTTCTTGGGTTCCACCAGGAAGACGTTGTTATCTCGTGTTCCCGATACCTCAAACAACCCAAGGTTCGGACGGGTCCAGTTCCGTCCGTCCCGGCTCTCAGCCACACAGGAGACTTCCCGGGCCTCATCCGTGGCATCACCGCGGGAGGTGCTGGGCCGTCCCCGGTAGTAGAGCAGGGACCGGCCGCCGTCCTGCAGCACCGTGACGTAGCCGCTGACGATGCCTTCCCATGGGCGGTCGAAGCGGAACACCACGCCTGCGGGCTGCGGGGTTTGCAGGCGGAGTTCGACCCCATCGAGCCGCTCAATCAAGGTCCGGTCCACGAACAATTCCCGCCGTGACCCGATGGGAATGGGAGAGTTGTCCGCGAGTGCGGGGAGGACGGCGCACGCCAGTTGGCAAAAACCCAGGGCGACAGAGACGGTGCGGGGCATGGGAAGGGAGGAAACCAGAATCCGGCGTCGTGCTGCAACGAGGACCCGGTGACGAGGCCTGACTTTCGGATTCGGAC
>JBGAPN010000329.1:0-6114 GCA_044221235.1 Limisphaerales bacterium | reverse complement strand
GTGTGTGCGCAGCGGCCGAACGGAAAGGTCAGCGACGGGCGCCAGCCGCCGATGACGTTGAAATTGATTCCGAGCGAATCGGCTGGCTCCCGTTCGCTGCACCGTGGTTGTTAGCTTCCGGAGCGTTTGTAATGCTGCTGACCTTCTTACGCAGTTCTTCGATCCAGTTTCGCTCAAAAACTGGGTCGGGATGGTCAAACGGGTCACGCGATATCGTCACAAAATTGGTGAAGGCCGCGTACGCATCGAGATCTTCGATCTGCTCCAAGAGCCGCCGCCGCGCAGCCTGCCACTCGGGAAGCGTAAGAGGGCGTGAGGAGGTCTTGCCGGTTCTGATGATGCCTGCTTCGAAATCGCGGAGACTCCAGTCCACATCTCCATGAAGATGTCGCAGGACATAAAGACGCTTCAACTCCGGGTCTTGGGTCTGCTTTAGGTGTTGACGGAATCGATAGTCGTAAGTGTGCCATGCGACAAAGCCAATGCCCAGGCTACCGGTGTCGTTACAATACTGCTTAAAGTACTCTTCTAAACGGGCAGGTAACGCAACTGGGGGCGAAACTGTAGCCGGTGGCTTTGAGCATCCACACGAAAGCCCAATCAGAACTAGAGAAAAACCGAGAGCATTCATTCTGAACAGCTAACAGTTGATTCACCGACAGACCGTCTGTCGGACGATTATTCGTACCGCAGATTCTGGATTCTGGAACTTATTGAGAGGTCGTGGATTACCCAAAACCCCTGTCGGACGATTGGCCGATCGTCCGACAATGGCCCCTCCGTCACTCCTGATTTCTCGCGAGAGACGGAAGGGCATCCGCAGAGTTCGCTGATGAACGCAGATGAAAAATAGGCCAACACGCGGGATCCAAAGGCATTTCGGCGTGTCCCATTGGATGTTCCACATCGCCGCATTGGCCGGAACCCTGCAGAGGAATCCGCAGATCCCAGCAGATTGACGCAGATGGGAGGGGTCGGCGGCGGAAACCCAAGCGGTGGAAACAACGCACCGATGGGTGAGCTCTTTCGCCGCTCCTCCCCCGGGCTTCCTGATCTGCGCTCATCCCGTTCATCTGCGGATTTCCCCCTCGGTCGACTGCATGGCTCCGCATTTGCGCTCGTCGGCGGCCTCTGTGGATGACTCTCCCGGTTCCGGGGTGGGGTTTAGGTTGTGAGGTGGATGGTGTCCGCCGCCATGCCGCGAAGGTCCGCCGTCCATCGCTCCGCTCGGAGCGGCGGGGCGGGCACAGCGCACCCGCCCTACCCAGGGGAGGGGAGATCAGATGGGGCCGCAGAGCACTGCAGCCCTACCTCGCAGGATGTCGGCGGAGGATGCCGGAGGTCAGGATCCGGGCCCGGAGACCGCCGTGGCCGCGCATGCGTTGTTCGGCGCCGGGGCCAAAGGCCTGATCCATCCAATAGCAGGGCCGGGCTTCTTCAGTACCTGAGAAGCGGACGCCTTGGATTTCGAACTCCTGGCCGATCCAGGCATTGAGGTTCACACCCCGGGTGATGACATTGCGCCGGTACACCCACGGGGCGGCATCGGTTCGCTGGAAGTGTCGGCACAAGTCGTCGTGCGTTTCCCACGCGAGGAAGGTGACCTGGCCTTTGTAGTCCTGCCGGTGGTCGAAATAGCGGTCCCCCACGATGCCGCGACCCGCCACGCACTCCAGTTGGTCCACCTCGATCATCGGGTTGTCCAGCGGCGTCTGGCCGTGGCGCCCGACATAGCTGTGCCCGGGAGCACGGTAGAGATGGACCACTTCGACCGGCATTCGGAACGGGGTCAGCGACGGGACATCCGGGACTTGGTTTCCGCCTGGAGGGTCTTGATCTCCTCATCCAGTTCCTGCCGGGAGGACGCATCCATGCGGTCGATGAAGAGGATGCCGTTCAGGTGATCCACTTCATGCTGAACCGCGCGGGACAGCAGTCCGCCCGCCCGGAAGGAAAAGGGTTCGCCCCGTTCGTTCAGCGCAGTGACGTCGACCTGGGAGGGCCGGGTGACATCGGCATACATCTCCGGGAAACTGAGGCAGCCCTCGGGGCCCCGGTCCGGATCGCCGGTGGGCTTGATGACCGGGTTGATCAGGACCAGCGGCATGAAGGCTTCGACGTCGGCCGGCTGCCCATCCAGCCAGAGCTGGGAGGGCCGTTCCTTGACTCCGCGGACATCCACGATGGTCAGTTGGAGGGCGTGCCCGACCTGCTGCGCGGCAAGCCCGACCCCTCGGGCTGACTCCATGGTCTCGAACATGTCCGCAATCAGCTGCCGGACCTCGGGAGTGATGGATTCGATCCGCGCTCCCCGCTTCCGCAGGACCGGGTCACCAAATTTAACGACAGGCAGAACCATGGTCAGGCTTGGGGCCAGGCCCGCATGAGTTGGACGATGTCGCCCACCGCCGGGCTCTCCGCCGAGCGCACGTAGTGGCCGCTGGTGCTGACGCCACACAGGACGCTCTGGGCATTGTCGAGTCCCAGCAGTTTGCCGAGGCAGAACCCGCTGTTGAAATGATCTCCCGCACCGGTTGTGATTTTCGGTCGGCGGCAAATTGGACCGGCGACCACATCCGCCTTCCCATCGGAAACCGCGAGGGCAAAGGCCGTCGGATGAACGACCAGGGTTTCGACCGGCACCCGCTTCTGGATGTCCACGGACAGGCTGGCCAGCCCCTGTGGGTCCCGCGGAGAGGCATCAAGACCCAGAACCCGGGCGATTTCGTACGCCTCCTTCTCGTTCAGGCCGAGGATGACGTCGAACTTGGACTGAAACTTGGAAATCAGTTCCAGCGCCTGGGCGATGTCGACCGGGAGACGCTTCTCGGGATCCGCGAGGTCAACAAAGAGCCGGCGGCGGGGACCTGTGATCGAGGGCAGCAATTCCTCCTGGATGGAGGCCCAGATGTCGGACATGTAGGGCAACATGGTCCAATTGACGAACGCCACGAGTGACGCCGTCTGGAACTTCCGGGCGAACTTTTCGCGGCCGTAGCGGGCGTTGATGTTCTCCCAAGTGACATGCTTGAGCATGTAGTGCTTCCCGAGCATCAGCTTGCCGTCCTCGAATTCCAGGGCGTCGGTCAGGCCGGCTTCGCTGATGCTGTTGACGTCGGCATGCTGGGCGAATCGTTCGAACACAGGATGGGGTGAGGGCCAGCCCAGCGATCCCACATAGGTGACTCCCAGCCCAAACCGGCAGAGCGCATTGCCCATGATGGGGCCGTTGCCGCCCAGCTTGGTCATGACGTTGACCAGTTCGATATTGGTACTCTTGCCGGCCGCCGCTGCGAGCCGCTGTGCGTACGCGGCAATGGTGGTGACACGGTCGTAGCGGTGGGCGTCGTAGCGCTTGTCGACGACGTGGAGGATTTCATCCACGAAGCCGTCGAGCCCAACAAAGGCCGTGAGAGAGGGAACCCGGGAGGCGACTGCTTCGAGGCGGTCGGCCGTCTGCCGGCGGAATTCAGGAGTGTCAATCATGCAGGGAAATGGGGTTGGGGTGGCGGTCGGGATCAGTCGAGGCTGATTCCCAGGAGTTCCAGGATGCGGTTCAACTCATCGTCGGAGAAGAACCGGATATCCAACGTGCCCTTGCCAGCGCGGTACTTCAGGTGGACCTGGGTTCCCAAGCGCTCGCGAAGACGGTTCTCGAGGTCGGCCACATGCGGGTCGGCAGTGGCGGATTTGCCGGTTACTGGCGCTGCGGGCGTCGCAGCGGCGGGCTGGTTGATCTTGGCAACCCAGTGTTCGGTTTGACGGACATTCAGGGCCTCGGCGACAATCCGGTGTGCCAGCTTCTCCAGCCGGGCGGAATCCGGCAAACCCAGCAGCACCTTGGCGTGGCCGACGCTGAGCTGGCCATGGCGGACCAGTTCGCGCACCGGTTCCGGAAGGCGGAGCAGCCGGAGGGCATTGGCCACCACCGCGCGCGATTTCCCCACCCGACGGGCGATGTCGTCCTGGGTCAGCTGGAACTGTGCGGACAGCTGTGCGTAGCCCTGGGCTTCCTCGATGGGATTCAGGTTTTCGCGCTGAAGATTCTCGATCAGGGCGAGCTCGACGACCTCGCGATCGGTTGCTTCCCGCACCACGATGGGCGCCTCGGAGAGCCCGGCCTGTTGGGCCGCCCGCCAGCGACGTTCGCCGGCAATCAGCTCAAATCCATCCCGGCTGGGCCGGACAATCAGAGGCTGGACAATGCCTTGTTCCCGAATGGATTCCGTCAGCTCCAGAAGCGATTCGGGTCCAAAATCCTTTCGGGGTTGGAGTGGGCTGGGGTGGATCTGGGTCAGGGGTACCTTCCTGACGGCGCCGGGACCCGGTGGATTTGAGGCTGCCGCATCGGCGGGTGGCGCCGGAGGCACAGGCGCTGCGGGAGCGGTGGACGTGGGTGGGCGACCGGCACCACCTGCCAGCAGTGCGCCTAAGCCGCGTCCCAAGCCCGTTTTCGACATGCCGGCGAGGATAGGAAGCGCGCGCTGGCCATGGCAAAAGGGATTTTCTTCGGATCGATGCGTAAGGTGCCGTGCGGTTCTGATCAGGAACGACGGGAGTCCGGTTGGATTGGCAGCCTGGCCAGGCGCCAAGGGACGGCTTCGGAAATGGGGTGAACGTTCCCTTTGGCCCAGTCGGTTGGGCACCGGGCGGTCGACGCGGCATTTACAAGCCCATCCTCGGGATTTCCTCCGTGAGTTGTTTCCGCAGAGAGCCCGCACTTGAGATTTCGACCCAGCCTTTCACAGTCTCCGGGTGGAAATCCCAATGGAATTGACGCGTCGGCTCGCAGCAGCGTCCCGGGTGACGATCCTGACGGGTGCGGGCGTCTCGGCCGAGAGCGGGGTCCCCACCTTCAGGGATGCCCTGACTGGCCTGTGGTCGAGATTTCGCCCGGAGGAATTGGCCACCCCGGAGGCCTTTCGGAGGAATCCCCGATTGGTCTGGGATTGGTATTCGTGGCGGCGGCACAAGGTGGCGGAAGTTCAACCGAACCCGGCTCACCATGCCCTGGCGGAGCTGGAGTCCCGGTTCTCCGAGTTCCAGTTGGTGACCCAAAACGTCGATGGCCTTCACCAAAGGGCGGGGAGCCGAAACGTACATGAACTACACGGCAACATCGCGCGGGTGAAATGCTTCGACGAAGGAGACGTGGTTCGCGTCTGGGAGGAGACGGATGAGGGACCTCCCCGCTGTTCCCGATGCGGAGGTTGGCTGCGTCCCGACGTGGTGTGGTTCGGGGAATCGTTGCCCGCTGCAGAATTGGAGGCCGCCATGCGATCAGCGGCCCACTGCGAGGTGTTCTTTTCAATCGGGACCGCAACCGTCGTGTATCCTGCGGCCGAGTTGCCCGTCATTGCGCTTGGAAACGGTGCAACCTTGGTGGAGATCAACCCGGACTGGACGCCGATATCCGATCGAGCTGACTTCAGGCTGGTGGGACCTGCGGGCCGCATCCTTCCCGAGCTGGTGGCGGCATTGGGCTGACGCCGGGAACGGGGTGGATAGAGGTGCCCGACTACTTGTCCTTGCCCTTGGTAAAGGCTCGTACGTTGGTGATCTGCGATTGCTTGGCGAAATCCAGCACCTTGACCACCAGCCGCCACGCGGCATCGCCATCGCCCCGGATGACCAGCCGGACGGCGGGATCGTTGGTCTTGGCGACCTTGAGTTCCCCGAGGAGCTTGTCCGCGGTGACGGCGCGATTCCCGATGTAGTAGTTCGGCTCTGCTGAGGCGACGGTGACGACGAGTGGCGGTTTTTCGGTTCCGGCGCCGGATTTGACCGCCTGGCTGCTCTCCGGCAACTCCAGTTTGACCGCCGGGGTGTTCTTGAAGGTGGTGGTGAACAGGAGGAACACCAACATGACCAACAGCACGTCGATCAGTGAAATGATGATAATGGCCGGAGCGGTCCGGCGTCGGCGGGGATAGAACTTCATGGCCGCCGGGTGCCCGCGGGGGCCGCGGGTTCGTCAACGCCGAGGTATTGGCGCCGGATAAGGTCATCGCACTCGCCCTCCAGTTCCACCGCCAGGACCTCGACCTTCTTGTTGAAATAGCTCCACGCCACCAACGTGGGGATGGCGACCAGCAGTCCGGCGAGCGTCTTGTT
>JBGAPN010000328.1:0-6096 GCA_044221235.1 Limisphaerales bacterium | reverse complement strand
TCGGCCTCCACGTCCGCGGGGTCGCCCCTCGACTTTCTGGAGCGCACCGCGCTGGATGCCCAGGTGAGTTCGGATCGGATTCGAACCATCACTTCCCGCAGTCGAAACGAAGCGAGCTATCCGGCGTCTCGCCTCGCCAACGATCTCAAGTTGGTCGCACGGCTCATTTCGGGTGGACTGGGAACCCGGGTTTTTTATGTGAGCCAGGGTGGCTATGACACCCATACCAACCAGGCCGCGACCCACGCCCGCCTGCTCGGCGAGCTGGGTGGAGCCATTGCCGCCTTCCGGAAGGATCTCGCATCCATGAAACTGGCGGACCAGGTTCTCCTGCTGACCTTCAGTGAATTCGGCCGCCGCGTCTCCGAAAACGCCAGCGGGGGGACCGATCATGGCGCCGCAGCCCCGTTGTTCCTCGTGGGACCACAGGTCCGGCCCGGACTCCACGGCACCGCTCCACGGCTGGCCAGACAGGACCTCGTGAACGGCGACGTGGCGTTCCACACCGATTTCCGAAGTGTCTACACGACGATCCTTGAACAGTGGATGCAGACACCGGCGGAACCCATCCTCGGGAAGGCCTTTCCAAAGGTCCAAATCCTCGCTTGAGGCGGCTCGGGACGGATCCTTTCAGAACGCCGTCATGGAATGTTTAGTTCGCCTCCCGAGGAATCTCGTCGCCCTGCAGATGCTGTCGTTGTCGACGTGGCAGTCTACCCCTCGGCGTGCGTGGCGACACGGCGCCAGCATCCTGTCCGCACAACCATCCAGGTTGATCGCTCCGTCCAGTCCGCAGGTAATCGGACTCCATCGACGCGCGGACGGAGTCCTGGGACCGATGGATCTCCGTGGTCAGGTATTCCCAGATCCATTCAAATTGACGGGACAGGGCGATGCCGCTGGTTTTAACCCCACGGCTGTGGAGCCAGTCGCTGAAGCCCAGAAATGCGTGAAAGGGGGATCCCAAGGATCCCGGTTCACTCCAGAGCTGGGGAATGGTTTCCCGAAACCGGCCGCTGTTGCCAAAGACATCCCAGAACGCAGCGAATCGTCGCAGCCGCGCCAGCGCCGCAAAATCCAGGTCCCGGGTGGCCAGCACTTCGTAGGGCGCCTGCGGATTGTACACCATCGACCATTCCCGGTCATGGCGCACAATGGGCGTCCCGCGGAGGCGTTTAAGAATCCCAACCTGAATCTCCTGGGGACCCAATGCCATGAGACGGTCGAAGCCCTCCCCAAAACTCTCCAAGCTTTCCCCAGGCAGGCCGGCGATCAGGTCGGCATGGACGTGCACTCCGCTGCGATCGCGCAGCCAGCGCAGGTTGTCCTCCATTCGGGAATGATTCTGCCGCCGGCTGATCCGCTCTTCGACATCCGGATTGAGCGTCTGCAATCCCACCTCGAACTGCAGCGCGCCGGGCGGGAACCGGCCAATCAGTTCGCGCAGGGCCTCGGGCAAGCGGTCGGGAACCAGCTCAAAGTGCACGAACATTCCCGGACGCCAGCGGTCGAGAAAAAACCGAAGGATGGCCGTGCTGGTGGGTAGATGGAGGTTGAAGGTCCGGTCGACGAACTTGAACTGCCGGGCACCGCGTTCCAGAAGCCGTTCCATGGCGGCCAGGAATCGGTCGAGCGGGAACTGCCGCACCGGAATGTCGAGCGAGCTCAGGCAGAATTCACAGGTGAATGGGCAGCCGCGGGATGCCTCGACGTAGATCACCCGATGGGAAAGGTCCCGCTCGTCGTAGAGTTCATAGGGCAGTTCCAACCGCGTCAGATCGGGCAACTCCGCCGCAACAATTCTGGGAATCGGTCGCCCGCCGCCGTCGGCATCGGACAGAATGGAGCGACACACTTCGGCAAACGTGAGATCCGCCTCGCCCGTGATGACGTGATCGGCCAGACGGACGATCTCCTGGGACTCGGTTTCAAAACTCACCTCGGGTCCACCCAGGATGATCACCATGCCGGGCGCGAGACGTTTCAGGACGGCGACCAGCTCCGTCGCCGGACGGACATTCCAGATGTAGATGCCCAGGCCCAGGATGCGCGGACGTCGGGCGAGAATCGCCTCGGCGATCTCCAGCACCGGCTGGTTGATGTCGAATTCGGCCAGCCCGGCGCGGGGACGCAGGTCGCCCAGGTTGGCCATCAGGTATCTCAGGCCGAAGGCGGCGTGAATGTACCGGGCATTGAGGGTGGCGAGGAGAATGTCGGTCGCCATGGCGGGAACCGCCGTGCCGTTGCCGTTCACAGCGGGAGGGGCGGAAGGTGGCGCAACAGTTCGCGGTTCTGCTCGTGGGTGAGGCGGCGCAGGGCTTCCTCCCGGCTGAACCACCCGATCTCACTCACCTCGCCATTGTCGTGAATCCGCCCCTGACTCACCGCCTCCATGTCCCAGAAGCAGACCACCTTGTTTTCGCCGCGGACCAGGTAAGGTACTGCATCACGCCGGCGAAACGGACGGGCTTGGCGACCACACCGGTCTCCTCCTCCACTTCCCGCAAGGCCGCTTCCAGGTAGCTCTCGCCGGCATCCAGCTTGCCCTTCGGCAGCGACCATTCGTTGGCACCGTGCCGATCACGCCGGATCAGAAGCAATTCCCATCCCGCGGGTCCACGCCGCCAGACCAACCCGCCCGCGGCACGAACGGTCGCCTCGGAATCGCGCACATCGGAATGCTGTTTGATCATGGCCGGATGAGCTTAACGGGACCCCGGCGGTTGCCCACGCTGATTTTCCGGAGGTCTGCCCAGGGAGGAAAGTTGATGGCGGGGGTCCCAATCCACGGGCTTTGGGGTTCCGCGGCTCCACCATTTCATTCCCTCTTGTATCCAGTGTTGACGGTGCCCTTCATGGGTCGTCCCGCGAGCTTCATCGTCGAAGCCAAACTGGAATCCGCAGGACGGACAAATCTCGTAGGAACTGCCCCCACCGGGGGTATGGGGAGTCTCTGTCAGCCCTGCATAGCCGCAAACCGGACACTGGTGGAACGTTTGGGAGGAGTTCATTGCGGGGGCTGGAAAGAATTGAAACGCCGAAGGTCCACGGTCTCGCCGGGCTGGTCGGCGAAATAATCCCGGCGACCGGGCTTGAAATACGTCCGGGTGGTTCCGTCGCGGTTGTAGGCGGCAAACGCCCCGGTCTTCGGGTCGAAGACGCGCATCACACCCGATTCGTCCTGCTTCGCCGGCAGACCTTCCTTCCGGGCCCGCACCAGGAACAGCCATGCCTGTGCGGCGTAGTCATCCGGATTCCGCGCGGAGAAATCGGATCCGTGCCGGTCAAAATGGTCCTGGAGCGTCCGGGGCGTCCCCCAGGTCATGCGGGAAGGAGGCGGCCGCGGCTGGGTGGCCGGGACGGCGTTGGTGGAGGGCGCCGCCGGGGATTCAACGATGGGCACCGCGTTCGTGTCCGGCTTGGAACCCGGAAGGGGGGGTGTGACGAAGGCATTGGTGGCCAGGGGTACCCGGGAGGTGCCGACCGTAAAATGGTAGCGGGTTCCCGGCTTCAGTCCGGGAAGCTCCACACGGTGTTGGGTGCCCACAGCCCCTTCGGCCCGGCGATCCAATCGGCCAGAGCTGACCCCGAATTGAACCCGCGATCCGCTCTCGCCGTCGGTCGTCCAACGCACCACCGCGTTGGTCGGCGTCACATCGAGTTCAGGTCCGCGCAGCAGGGTGACCGCCAGGCAGGACCCCACCGATCCGGCGGCCACCATCCAGGCGAGGGCGAGAAGGCGAAGGAAGACGTTCATGGCGGTAGCGGCTTGCAACGGCTCGGCTCACCTCGGGCGAAGCTCACTTCGGAAGCGTCTGGATGAATTCGTCCGCCTGACGGACCGAGGTGTTCATCTGGTCAATCAGCCGGGAAATGTCGGTCTCGATGCGGGTCGCCTCCCCCCGGAGCGCGCCGATGGCGGCGGCATTGAGGTTGTGCTTGAGGTACAGGACCTGATCCTTCAATTGCGAGAGCACGGGCTGCATGCTGGCTTCAGCCGCCTTCAACGAGACGGCAAGTTGCTGATACTTGGCCCGTGTCTCATTCAGCTGCCGGCGGCTGTTGGAGGCGTAAGTGGGATTGTTAAACTGTCCGATTTCCTTCTCCCATTCGGCAAACAGGTCCGACGCGACCTGGTCCATGTCCCGGATTCGTTTGCGGACCGTCTCCGCACCCGACTCGGCATCCGCGTACTCGTCCTTGAGCTTGTCGTACTGGGACTCCAGGTCGCCCGCGTTGACCGCATACATCGCACGAAGCCGGGTCAACGCGTCCTTGAACTCCCCGGCCGCCTTGTCCTGGCTGTCCCGCGCCTTCTCCACGGAGCTCTTGAGGATATCCCTTTTTTCGACCCCGAATTTTTCCATGGTTGCGTAGTACATGGACTGGCAACCGGCGACGACCAGGGCGAGCAGGACCAGGAGACTGGGGACAGTAGCGCGGCTCACGACCGAACCCTATCGCGGCCCCAATTTCGGGCAACTTCGAAGCCGCAAGACCGTCGGGAGGATCCCGGTCCCCGGGCAACGATGCCGGCTGGGTCACCTCCGGTGGGACCGGACCACATGCACCGGACGACGGCTCTGGGAAATCACCTCGTGCGCCGTCGACCCGAGCAGGGCCCGCATGGCCGCTCCCCGTCCATGGGAGGAAAGACAGATGGCATGCGCACCGAATTCGTCGGCACTTCGGACAATGGTTGATGGGATGTCTTCGTCGACCGCCACGACGATTTCCGGAGTGATCCGGCGCTGAACCGCCTCGGCTGGAAACAGGCTGCCGAGTCTCCGGCGCGCATGTTCAACCAGGCTTCGGTGTTCACCCGGAGAAATCACCGGGCGCCGCGTACGCCCGCCGATCAGGTGGAAGGCCTGTTCCACTGGCGGCACCACGTGCAGGAGCCGCAGGGTGCCTCCCAGAGGCAGAAGGGCACACGCCGCGGCAATGGCCTGGTCGCCCAACGGGGAGAAATCGGTGGTGACCAGGACCCGGTTCATGGGAGGGATTCGCGTCCGAGCCAGCGCCCTGGAGCGCGCCGGCACGACCAGAACGCTGGCCGGCGCGTCCGCCAGCAGCGCCCGGGACGTCGAGTGATGCCAGAGCCGGCCCAGCCCGCGGTGCTGATGGGCCCCGGTGACAATCAGATCCGCCCGAAACTCACGCCCGATTTCAATCAGTCCCTCGGAAGGGGTTCGTCCCACGGGCGCAACCACCAACTCGTATCGGTGAGGGGCCAGCTGGGCAGAAATCTTCTCCCTCAGTTCTTCCTCCGCAGGAGTGCGCCCCCGGCCTGAAGGCGACGTGCCCGGGGTCAGCAGAAAGGCTTCCGAATCCTCGGTCACATGCCCAGCACGGATTTCACACGGTCCGGCCATCGCCAACTCGCGGACCATTCCCAAGGCGGCATCGCTCGCCTCCGTCAGGTCCACGGCCACCACCACCCGCAGGGCGCGCTTGCCGTCCATCCAGTCATGGAATGGCATGGCATTCCGGACCACCAGAGTCGGCACCGTGGCTGATTCGGCGATCCGGTCCGCCGTACTTCCCAAAAGAACACGCACCAAGGCCACCCGTCCGACGGACGCTACGACGATCATCCGGGTCGAACCTGGCTTGGAGAGCCGCCGCAAGGTCTCGGTGGGCGCGCCCAGCTCCATGTGGGTCCGAACCTTGGTTCCGGACTTCCGGAGCGGCTCTGCCACCCGCTCCAACTGTTGCCGTAACGCCGCCTCGACCGGAAGCCACACTTCGGGGGAAACCCCCTCTTCTGCCGGAGGAAGCGTGGCGTGAACGAGGTCGAGACTATCATTGAACCGCCGGGCCAGCGCCGCAGCAGTGGCGACTGCATCGGCCGCATTCGGGCTGAAATCGGTTCCGCACAGGATGTTCATGGGAATTAACGGGGACTATGGGCAGCCTTCCATGTTCACATCCATTTGCCAACCCTGGACCGAGGGACGCCGGCTCAGGACCGGGCTCCGGCACATGGAATCATCGGTCGGGGGCGTGACCACTCCAGAAGGGCCATTCGCCAGTCCCGCCACCCCGACAGTCATGGATCGTCGCACCGGGCAGCGGAAGGTCCTTAAAAATCCC
>JBGAPN010000327.1:0-6104 GCA_044221235.1 Limisphaerales bacterium | reverse complement strand
CCCCCGACTCGATGGAGGAACCTGCGGGCCAAGTCTTACCGTGAAGCGTTGGACGGGAAGCAAGCCGTTCCTCCGCGAAATCCAGGACGACGGGCTGCTGCACCACGGTCATCTCCAGCACCAGCAATTCGACGTCGTAGCCCAGCAATTGCGGGACATTGAACCCGAGCACCTGGGCGACGTTCGCTTCCTGCAGCCGGAGATAGGTTTCCAAATTCCAGCTCGAACGGCTCGCGCCGCAGGTGGACCTTGAGCGCCACTTCTCCGGCGGCAGCCGACGATCCCGCCCGGATTACGTTGCCGGCAGTATGCGGCAACTCTGTCCTCGATGTCGGCGGCGTCACTCATCATATCTTCACCGGGTCAGGTCACCACCCGGGTTCGGATGCATTTGGACGTGGGCGGCGAACGGTTGCCGGTGAACCAGCTTGGGCCGGACTTCGCCTTTGTGGAAGCAGCCACAGCCCATTTGCCTGGCCCGGCTTGCCTGCTCGTGACGGTGGACGACGCCTTGACGGTTCGGCCAGTCTTTTTGCCCGAAGGCATCCGCCCCGGCTCAGTGCGAACCCGGCTTGCTTTGGGCTGATCCCCGCGCCAACCCAGCCCGCACTACAACGGGTCTTGTCCTGATCCGCCTCGACCGGGAAAGGGTCGGGCTCGCTTCCGGATCTGCGCTCATCGGCGCTCCTCTGTGGATTCCCCTCTCTGCCGACCGCCGGGTTCCGGCCTGGCGGTGGCGAGCTTTTGACTGGCTTCCGGCCTTCCGGTGCCGACCCTTCCGCGCACCGCCATGCGCTACCTCATCCGCGAAAAGATCCTCTGTCTCGGCGACGACTTCTGGATCCAGGACGACACCGGAAACAACGCCTTCCTCGTGGACGGCCGGGCCTTCACGCTGTTCCGCGAGAAGCTCGTCTTCAAGGACGCTGCCGGAAACGAGCTCGCCTTCCTCCGCGAGAAGTTCGTCTCCCTGCGCAAGGCCTACGAAATCCACCGCGGCGGCCGCCACGTGGCCACCGTGCGCAAGGACCTGTTCAACCTCTTCCGCTGCCACTTCACGGTGGATGTCCCCGGTCCGGACGACTACGAAGCCCAGGGGAGCTTCCTGGACCACGAATATACCTTCACCCGCCACGGCCGCACCGTCGCCACGGTCTCCAAAAAGTGGTTCACCTTCCGCGACACCTATGCGGTGGACATCGTGGACGGCGAGGATGCCGTCCTGCTTCTCGCCAGCGCCGTGGTCATCGACCAGATCTGCCATGACAAGGACGGCGGTGAAGGAGGGCACTGACGGGTTTGGACCGGCGGTGCTGGCGGCTTCCGGGTACACGTCGCAGGGGTGCCTGGGCTTGACCACCCATCGGGTGTCTCATATTGTCTTACAGCATGAGGGAGACGTTGACGATCAGCCTGCCCGGCAAGCTTCGGAGGGAACTCGCCAAGTCCGCGAAGGCCCAGCATCTGACCCAGAGTGAATTCGTCCGCAAAGCCATCCAGGACAAACTTTGGGTGGATGCCGTGAATGAGAGCATTCGTTTGCTCGCGCCCAAGGCACGGGCGCTCGGAATTCACTCGGATGAGGACGTGTTCAAGCTCATCTCGTGAGGTTGGTACTCGAAACGAATGTACTGCTCGCCGCGGTCATCGCGCCGGGTTTGTGCCGTGAACTGGTGCGAAGACACCTCCACACCCATGAGCTCGGCTGTTCGCCCGCGCTGCTGGAGGAGTTCGCCGAAAAGCTCCGAGGCAAATTTGGCGTCAAGCCCACCGACGTTCCGATATTCGTGGCCTACCGGCAGCGGGTGACCCTCGTGGATGCGCCTCCGCTGCCCGCACCCGTCTGCCGGGACCCTGATGACGACCTCGTGCTCGCCACCGCTCTTGCGGCCCATGCGGAGGCGATCGTCACCGGGGACCAGGACCTGCTTGTCTTGAAAGCGCACCACGGCATTCGAATCCTATCACCCAGGCAATTCCTGGAGCAGGCGGCAGGGTAGTGCGAGATTCCGACATCCCTTCCCGTGCTCTCGACCTTCAACTTTCTAATCTGGGGACGACGGCACACGAAGGCACGGAGACACGAAGAAAATGGTGAGCCGGCTCGACGGAACGCGCAAACCAGGAGCGTTCCTGCGTTGGTCGGAGCGTCTTCGCGCCCTCGCGTGCGAATCCATCGCGTGGATGCGGCCAGGAGGCGGCCCGAATGTGTTGTTCCCTCCCGCGCCATTGTTAACCTGTCCGCACCACCCGGGTTCCCATGAACAAGCTCCGTCTCCTCGCCTTCGCGATCTCCGTTTTCATTCTCCCGGGCCTCCGGGCCGAACAGGCGATTCCCGCCGCCCGCGGCCGCAGCGACATCCAACTGGCCGGCATCGTCGAGCCCGACCCGGCGCTGGTGGAACGCTACGCCAAGGCCTACCAACTCCCTCCCGAACTGTTCCACGCGACCCTCGGCGACCTGCTTCGCCAGACCAACATCGAAGCCGTCGCGACCTTCACCAGCACCTTTGAGCACAAGCGCGTCGTGGAGGAATGTGCGGCGAAGGGGCTCACCGTCATGATGGAGAAACCGCTCGCGGTGAATCTGGAACACGCGCGGGCGATCCAGGCGGCGGCACAGAAGGGCGGCATCCGGGTGCTCGTGAACTACGAAACCACCTGGTATCCGGCCAATCACGCCGCGTATGCCGCCGTCCACGACCAGAAGGCCATCGGCGACCTCCGGAAGATTGTCGTCCATGACGGCCATCGCGGGCCGAAGGAGATCGGCTGTTCGCCCGACTTCCTCCACTGGCTGACCGATCCCGTGCTCAACGGCGGCGGCGCGCTCACCGACTTCGGCTGCTACGGCGCCGACCTCATCACCTGGCTGATGCACGGTCAGCGGCCCACTTCCGTTTTCGCCGTCACTCAGACCCTCAAACACTCAGACCCTCAAACCCGACGTCTATCCCAAGGTTGATGATGAGGCCACGATCCTGCTGACCTACCCGCACGCCCAGGGAATCATCCAGGCGTCGTGGAACTGGCCCATCGACCGCAAGGACATGGAGATCTACGGCCAGACCGGCCAGATCCTGGTCCCGAACGCCCGGCTGCTTAAACTTCGCACCCGCCAGGCCTCCGAAACCGAGCAGGTGCCCGCGCCGCTGCAGGGCCCAAACGCCGATCCGCTGTCCTACCTTGCCGCCGTTGTGCGCGGTGAGATCCAGCCGTCGGGCCTTTCCTCGCTGGAGGCGAATCTGGTCGTCACGGAAATCCTGGATGCCGCCCGCAAGTCCGCCCAAACGGGTCAACGCGTCGATCTGAACTGAAGTGCAGCGCCCCTTTGCCGTTCTTCGCTGCCCCTCCTCGATCCACGATGGGGTTCGGCGGACGCTGACGATCATGCTGGCCGAACGGCCCCGGATGCAGAGCACTCGATGACGCGATGTTTCGCCAGTTCATTTTCGCGGACATGACCTGCGCCATCACGGACCCTCGGGCAACCGGAGCGTTTCGGACCAGAGGAGGGAATCCTGGACGTCCTGGTCCCAGGCCACCTCCATGGTGTTCGGGTCGACCCCGGCAAACGTGGGTTTGAATTCGATCCGTGCCATCCGGGATTCCCCCGTCTCAGTCGAAACAGTCACTGAGTAGATGCGCGGGTTGGTTCCCAGCCGCCCGGACCCGCCGCGTCGTTTGCGCACCTCGAGGATGCGGTGGTTGTTGTCGCGCGCCCATGCCAAGATGGAGCGGAGGGCAGGACCGTCGAGGTGACGGTCATAAGTTCGCAGCAGGAAGTAGAGCACCGTACCCAGGAGGGCAATGGCCCCGAGAAACGAGAGCAACTCGGAGGTGGATAGGGGCATTGGCGAAGCCTATTCAGCACGCCAGACACGGTTCAAGCATCCCGTCCCTGTCCCGCGGCCTGTGGAGTGCCATTCCGTGGAACCTGGGAGCCCACGCTGCCCCGCGCATGCCGGACTGGCGACGGACGCTGAGATGCAGAAGTGTCGGCTCGCCTGTCATTCAAGGATCACGGGTCCGCCCAGGCGCCCCCCAACAACATCCGCAGATCCCACCGATTACCGCCGATTCCCCTTCCCGCCTACCCCTTCCCCGGCCTCCTCCCCTCACCGCTCAACCAGTCCCACGCCCCACAGGGAGGTGCTGAAAGCTCGGGGACCACCCTCCCCACCATTTCTTGTTTCCAGAACGTCGGAGAACCAGTTTCCCCCATCTGCGTCAATCCTGGGCCTCTGCGGATCTATTCCCCGCCCTCTGGAGACACTCGTCGCCTTTCCCCGGAAGACTGGCGGCGGAACGAGCCACACACCCGGGCCGTCCCGCTCCATGCCGACCGTTCCCTGTGGAGTTGGTCACACCATCTCGAATGGACTAACTGGGACCAACCACAGTTTCCCGGAAATCGCGCTCCTCCCATCTCCTTGCGCCCGTCATGGGAACGCGGCCCACGAAGATGGATTTCAAATAGACTCGAAGCCTCCCTGTGGAGGCCGATATGGGAAACACTTGTGGGAGTTTGGTATCCTGGTTGATCGCGACGTCACCATTGATCGAAAGACCGAAGATTCGACCCTTTGGGCAATGAGCGGGCAGGTTGATGCCACAATTGACCCACAGTTTCCGCGATTCTTCCCACACCTTGGCCTGACGACTCCAATGGGAGTCCAGTTCAGCCTGAAACTCCGGGAGGTGAAGCCCCTTGGTCAGCATTCTCGGCAGGAGCTGGTTCACCGCCGACGCCTCCTCGGGTGGCATCACAAAGATGCAATCCTCCAATCGCCTTTTCTCCACAATCCATCGCGCCTCATCCATCGAGCCCTTCGAAGGACTCGGAAACACCAGAAAGGCGGCCGAGCGATGAGCGATCTTCTCAAATTTTTCGAACCAGGAGAGATCGTCGGACACAATGAACGCCGGAAGCAGATCGCGGGGGGGCGATTCCCGGTTGAACGTGTTTGGAGGCGAAGGGCCGATGGCCAACACTGGGCCCCAGCAATGGATCGCTTCAGTGAGTAGGGCCTCAACGGTTCGAAGACGGGGCCGAAAGAAATAGAAGGGCGTGAACGGGCTGGAAACAATCGCACCCGGTTGGTCTTGGATGCGGGTGTTGTCTTCCCGGAATCCCCGCAACATCAGGAATATCGGGGAATTCTGAGAGACCCGCTCCAACAACTCGTCGTCTTCTGCAAGCTGCTGTGCGAACCGCTGGCGGCGCCTGAATAGGGCTTCAAGCCCGGAGTTTCGAACCTTGGTTCCGATCGTTCGTCCGGCACTGAAGATCAAGCCCAGCATCAGGATGGCCATCCATTTCGATTGAACGGAGTACACCAACCCATACACGCTTCCGCATGCACACAGCCCAACGATGACAGGGGCTGATGACTCCCTGAAGGTTAGCTGAGGGAATTCAGAATCGTTGAGTCCACTCTTCATGGGATCGAGTGGCCAGATCGTTCAAGGCGCCCCGAGTTATGAAAGGCGAAACCACCTTCCTGATGCCGTCAATCGGGTTGTCAGGCAGCCAATCGGGTTCGGCGGACGCTTACGTTCGTGGGGAATGCGGGAGCCGGTGAACGGGGAGCGGTGATTTACACCGTCCTCGAAAAAGCCGGCGTCGAGGCATCGATCCCTTGGGCTATCTGCGGGATGTCTTGGGTCGGCTGCCCTCGATAAGCCGACGGTAGATCTCCCGCCCCATGACAGGTCGTTTTCTAGACTTCGCTGAGAAGGCGTTTGATCCGTCTCGCCCAGTAGTCTCCCCGCATGGGCAAGTCATGTTCCCAGATCCGGATAACCCGCCACCCGGCCCTGCGGAGTTCACGGTTGACCTTACGGTCCCGGGCGACGTTCCCATCGAGCTTTTTGCGCCAGAACTCGGCGTTGTTTTTCGGCGACGTTCCGTGTTTCCGGCACCTGTGCCAGAAGCACCCGTCAACAAAAACGGCGAGCTTGGATTTGTAGAATACAAAGTCAGGCGATCCCTGTACTGATTGGTGACGCCGCCAACCCGTGATGCCGTGCACGCGCAGCAACTTTGCGACAACCAACTCGGTATCCTTATTGCCACGCCCGCGAATCCGGGACATTACCCT
>JBGAPN010000326.1:0-6762 GCA_044221235.1 Limisphaerales bacterium | reverse complement strand
GTTCGCGCTGACCCAGGACGAGCCACTGGTGGGCGGCGGCCGCATTGAAATAAGTCCACTGCGGACGTTCGGTCGGGATGTCGCCCACGGGATGCGTCCTGCTCCGGGCGGATTCCATCTGGCGCCGGTACACTGCGGGATCGGAGACGATCCAGGCGGGATGAAGTCCGCAGATCCAGTTTCGCTCGTTGGACAGTTCCGGTCGCGGGAGGGCGGCGTTCCAGGCGGCCCGAAGGCGTTCCGCAAGGGCGCTGACCTGTTCGGCGCGTGCCCGATTCCGGGTTCGGAGCAGGAACGGAACGGCGTTCCGAAGTCCGGCGTAGGTGACTGCGTTGACGTAGAGCAGGGGACGATGCCCATCCATTCGCCCTTGGATCAGTCCGTCGCCTGCCGGGTCGCACACGACGTCAGCGTCGGCTGCCCGAACCTTTCGGGGAACCAGGGGGCCCGCCCAGGGTTTGCGGAGCGTGGCGGTGGTGGCCAGCATCTCCTCGATCCGCTGGAGCTTTCGCTGCACATGGGGCTTGAGGAATTGGTCGAACTTCGGGTCGTTCATCATTCCCGCCACTTCGGTGATGGCCCACAAGGAGAGTCCGGGACCGTCCGCCTCGGATCCAAAACCGCCGAAAAAGTCCTCGCGTGCAAACGGACCGCAGAGCTGGCGGGCGACCTCCAGTTGTCCGGCTCGGGCCAGGGCCACGATGATGTAGGCCCCATCGCGGAGCCAGTTGAGCGGATAATTGTTCGGATCGCCGGGACGGGTTTCCTCCCCGACCAAACCCATCATCATCTGCGCAACCTGGGCGTTGAGACAGTTGGTGAATCGGGCATCGGGAACAGTCAGGGACAGTTCCGCACGGGTGCTGGACCACTTGAGCGGATTGGGCCGCGGAGGCCGGGAATCTTCGAGGTTCAGCGTCACCTCCCGGTCAAACACCATCACCACCCGTCCCCATCCGGCGGCACGGTCAGCTTCCACCCGGGGCCCCTGGTTGACCACGATCCGGGTTCCACTGGTGGTGGAGGCAGTGATACCGGAGTCAACCGTCAGGCTGGTGGGGTTCTGGTACCCCAACCGGACCTCCTGCGGCGCCTGGGCAGGAGTGATCGCCCAATGCTCGTTGAGCCGGACGGCGCGTCCGTCCCACGCGGCGTTGGTGATGGGACCGCCGGCAGGACCGACGGATCGGATTACGACCAACAAACGCGGGTGATGCCGGCTGCTGGCTTCGAGGCGCCAGCGTTTTCCATCGGGCAGGCTCCAGGTGGCGAGGTATTCGGGAGTCTCGGTCCGGATACCGGGAATGCCACGGGTTCGGGGCCAGACCCAGGACTGCCGGATGTCGCCGAGCGGGACAAAGTCCCCGGCAACTTCCACTTCGCCATCGGCATTCTCCACCACCAGTTGGACTCCGTAGCTCCCAAATGTGGGACTGAAACTCCCGCCGGGTTCCAGGTAGGCCTTCTCCTCTTCCGTGGATCCGGGAATGCCAAGGACCACGTGCCCGTATCCGCGGGGCCACACGCCGCTGGGCCGGGCGTCCATGGCGTCGAGGACCCTCTGGCGTTCACTGGCAGCACCGGGCAGCAGGAGAAGGAATCCCGCAAAAACCCGCCTGGCGACCTCGGCAAAACGGCTCCGCATGGGCCAAGTAATCGCGGAAGCGGGCGGGGAGTCCAGCCGCGGGACACTCAGGGGATCACCACCCGATAGTACCTTCCTTCGTCTGCTGTATGCGTTTCCAGCACCTGGATCTCCTGGTCCTGCGCCGGCGCCGGAATGTCGGTGAGTTTCACCCACTCTTCACCCAGCAAGTCGGAACGATATTCGATCCGATAGGCACGACCCGCGATGCCTGAGAAGACGAGGGTCATCGGATCGCCGGGCTCCACCGCGAGCCGCAGGGTGCTGGCGGAATTTCGCGGATCCGTTCCTGCCTGAAATTCCTCAAGATTGGTCAATCCATCCCCGTCGGGATCCGCAGTGGCATCCGCCGGATTCCTCGGGTCGAGGCCGTGGGCGGATTCCCAGGTGTCGGGCAGTCCGTCTCCGTCGGAGTCGGTAACGGCATTCAGGCTGTTGCCGAATCCCGGAGTGGGGCTGCCCGGGAAGGATTGGAATGCGTCCGATCCGTCCGGGTATCGGCCCTCTGAGACGCCGGTGACCTGTGAGCCGAAGGCCACCCCGTCGAGGAGTTGCCCTGCGGCGCTGAACAGCCCGATCGATTCACCCGACTTCCTCAAGCTGAAGTTGACGTGGTTTCCTCCGGATTCCGAATTCCCATCGGCCATCACCTCGCGCCAGGCATCCAGGCCGGAGCCCAGGAAGGAAAGCGGGGGCACCGGGGACTGGAATGGGGACGCGAGGTCGTCCGAGAGGAACAACCCGGCGAGGGCAACCGGCCGTGAATCCAAATTGAACAGCTCGAACCAGTCCGGGCCCGCGGAAGGGTCCGCCATCCACTCGTTGATCCGAACGAAGGCGGGATTTCCCAGTCCGGCTGCGGCATTGGAAAGGCCGGCGCTGGGGACCGTCAGGAGCCAGGTCGCGGCGCCGTCTGGGACACGTCCCACGGCGAAATCGGCGGCCTGCATTCCGAAGGTCACGGCGTCCAGCAGAGCGCCTCCGTGGGCCGGATCATCGAAGAGATAGAGGGTCCCCCCCGAACCGTTGAGACCAAATCCGGTGTTGCCATCCCCAGCTGGATTCAAGGGATCACAGTCGACGGTCAGGAATCCTCCGGCGATCAACGTGGCGCCGGCGGGGAAGACCCATTTCCTCGGAAACGATGGATCGTCGGTCAGGCTGAGACTGCCGACCCTGGCGGAGTTGGTGGACGGATTGTGCAATTCGATCCAGTCCGAGACGCGGCCCAGTGCGTTGGTCCGACTTACGTTCCGGGCCAGCACCTCGTTGATCACCACCGGGGAGGCCGAGAGGGCGTTGCAATTGGTGTAAGTCCGGGTCGCCTCCAGGGCCTCCCCAGACGACGTCGGAGCTGCTGGAGCCCGTCTGATGGACTTCGACGGCGAGGACATTGTCGCCCTCCACGAGATGTCCTGGGGCAAGGGTGAAGAACTCGGTTGTGGCATTGCCCACATTGCGGGAACTCAGGGTGGAATAGGTGGGACTCCCGGACGCCATTCCCACACGGGCCACTTCCGTTCCGTTGAGATAGATGACTGCCCCATCGTCGACAACGGTCGAGAGGTTCAGGGTGAAGCCTGCCAGGTTGGTGGAGACCGTGAAGTGTCTGCGGAAGTAGTAGGTCGTTCGACCGATCTTGAGGGGGTCTTGATGCCGGGCGCCGGAAGGCAATTGCAGTCTTCCACGCCGAGGAGTCCGCCTCCCGACGGCGGGGAGGAGTCCGCGAAGTCCGACGTCTTCCACGCCGTGCCATCCAGATTTTGCCGTCTGTTGGTAATGCCGGGGTTGCCCCGGCGACAGAAGCGGAAGGGTTTCCACCGCCAACGTACATTGACCGGCGGCGGTTCCTGGATTTGGGCCGCCGGGGGTCGGCTGACTGAACGACAGTACCGTATCGGCTCCGTCCTGGGGAACGCCCTTGCGAGACATCGGTGCGCTGCGGACCGTAGGCGACCAGATCCAGCGGCGCATCAGAAGCGTCGCTCAGACGCAGGAGGGCACTGTCGGCGGGAAGACGGAAACTCAGATGGTCTGCTCCCTGCGAGGGGGATCCGTCCGCCACCCATCGCACATGGCCGGAACCCGCGATGAAGCTGAGCGCGGGAATGACATAGCGGTCGGGTTGGCCACTCGCATCGGAGAGTCTCAGCCCCCCGAGCGAAACCGGCCGCGGGTCCCCGTTGTACAGTTCCAAGAAATCGTTCCGGCTGGAGAATTGGGCGCTGGCCAACCACTCATTGATTCGGAGCCGATGCGGATCTCCCAACAGGACGGGTGAGTTGGCGGTGGCGGGTGTGGGATGACAGAGCGTCCACGCGCCGTCGTATCCGCGTCCGATGGACAGGTCCTCAATCTGAACTCCGAAGTCGATCGAATCCAGGACGCCACCGCTCCCCGACGCCCGATCGAGAAGGACCAGGGAATCGCCGGACCCGCGCAGTCCGAATCCGAGATGAAGACCCGGCTCATTGGTGGCCCCGTCCGCGAAAACGACCAGGAAGACACCGGGAGGCAGGAACGTCCCCGCCGGGAACTCGAAACGCTGGGATGATCCCGCTCCATCGCTGATCGCCAACCCGGAGAGATCTGCAGGGGTGGATCCGGTGTTTTCCAATTCAACCCAGTCCGGAGTTGTAACCCCGTTGGTCAGCGTGGTTCGGTTGAGGGCCAACACCTCGCTGAACCGGATGGATGGGATGGCTGGTTCAACGTGATTGGGGTCCACGGTCCATCGTCCGGAACGCGAGATCACCGCACTGTCTCCCAACAGGGGATCATCCTGGAAGAGGCCGGTGTCCCGTTTTCCGGACACGTCAACCTCATGTTCGCCCGACGAAAGTCCGGCCAGCACGATGGGCTGATTGATTGGCGTTTCCGCGCTCCAATCGCCGCCGTCGAGACGCCACCGGTAAGCGACATAGCCGGTGCCCAGCGGAAATCCATCGGTCGGGATTCCGTTGCTGGTGCGAAGCGGTCCCACGGTCAATGTGGCACCCGTGGAGGCGGTGATGCCGCGCGGGGCGCCGGCGACGACGACACCCAGTCGCGGCGAAGCCCCGAGATCCCGTCGTCCAAATCCGGCGCCGAGGGCGGGCGAGCCGGGTGCCGGGGCAAACCAGTGCCACAGCACCTGGGCCGATTCCCAGTTGGTGAACTGGGTCTCCGCCAGCGTGGGAATGTGGTTCAACTGGGCGTCGAGCACCCGATTGCCGGATCCCGGCCCGGCCCAGGCCAGGGGAACCAGGTTGTTGACGAAGGTCACCGGTGAGCCGTCGGTCGGATTGCGGACCAACTGGACCGCGTCGGTGATGAGGTTCTCCTCGAGGTAGAAACCCCGGCCCGGCGTGGTGACATCGGGCGTGGTGTCCCGGACGTTCACAATGCCCGAGGTGAAGTCCACGCCGCCGTCGTTGGTCGTGCGGACGATGGTGTTGTGGAACAGGGAATAGAAATTGCCCTGCTTGGCGGTGGCGGCGTTGTCGCAGTCGAAGAACAGGTTGTTGATGATGGTGACTTCGGACGTCTGGCCGCCGCTGTTCCCGCCGGAAATCGCCGCCGAACTGTCCGGCGCTCCGTTGCGGTGGATGTGCAGGAACAGGTTGCCCTCCACCCAGGCGTCGGTTCCATCGAGATCGAATCCGTCGTCGCCGCCCCCGATGAGCACGTTGCCGATGAAGTGGGCGATCGGCTGTCCCGGGCGATTCCCGCCGGTGAAGTCGAAGACATCATTGTAGCCATTGGGTGCCCCGACGAAGTTTTGCAGGAACAGTCCGTGTCCTCCCGACTTGATACCGCCGGTCCCATGCAGCGGTTCGAAGGCGCCGGTGGGTGTGGGGAAATGGCAGTGGCTGACGGTCCACGAGGAATCGTCCAGTGAAAGGTAGGGATGATCCGTGGCGGCGAAAGAGACGTGATCCAGGAAGAGCGTGCCACCCGCAGAGTGGATGGCGGTGCCCCCATTGCCCTCGATGAAGGCATGGGTGATTCGCGTTTCAGGCGAACCGGACCCGCCGTTGATCACCATGCCGCCCCAGGATGTCGACGATCCCGGGGCAGGGCCGAAGAAAATGGGTGACTCTGCGGTGCCTTCGGCGAGCAGACGTCCGCCGTTGGCCATCGTCAGGCTGACGCCGGAGGCCAGATAGACGGACGTGCCCGGCTCGATGACCAAGGTGGCCCCGCCGGCGATAGTGAGGCTGGAAGTCACCGAATAGGGCCCGTTGGCGGCCGACCAGGTTTCGCTGGCGGCGATCGTTCCACCTCGAGATGTGGTGGTGGAGTCGTCATACCAAACGTCAACCGTCCGTCGCTCCAGTTCCGTCCCCAGGGTGTCAAATGCCTGGACCAGCACCCGGTTGACTCCCGGATGCAGCGCCACGAAGGCATTGGTCCACCGTCCCTGCCACGCTGTGTAGGTGGCGAGGACGCCATTCACCCGGACGCTGGCCGTGCGGGCCGCGTCGGCACTGCCGTCGAGTCGGGTGGACGCGGCGGTGGAACGCAAATAGCCCGAATTCACCGGAAGGGAAGATTCCACCGTCAATTGCCGGGGGAGCTGGGTCTGCACGAACGCCACCCGTTCGGCGTTGAACGCCTTGTAGTTTTTCACCATCAGGTCGGTCGCCGGATTCGACTCCAGCTGGGCTCGCCACTGTTCGAGGAAGGCGTCGAAGTGCGCCGGCGCAAAGAATCCCGACGACAGATCCTGCAGGGCCCGGTGATACTCCGGCGCGAATTCCGGGTGTTTCAGGAAGCGGCTGATGGCAGCGACCTCGGCCGCCTTGAAGATTCCAGTGGTGGAGGCGGTCGTGGAGGTCCCACGGCCGAGGATGCTGTCCATGTCGTAGGACCAAACCTGGGCGCGACGATCCACGGCCGGGAAATACAGAATGAAGTCATCCCCCACACCGGTTCCGAGGCAGGTCTCCTGGTTGTCGATGAGCACGTGGATGGCGAAGTAGCGCATCCATTCACCGACGTTCACGGTGCTGCGAATGGCGTCGGCATAGGCGTTGTCGCCCGTGTTGTTGAGGGTGTTGATGAGACCAATCAGGTCCGACCACTGGTTCTCGAAGGTGTTGTTCTGTTTGAAGTAGGCGTTGGTGTAGCCGGAG
>JBGAPN010000325.1:0-6221 GCA_044221235.1 Limisphaerales bacterium | reverse complement strand
TCTCGATGACTCCGGGGGCCACCGCGTTGACCGTGATGCCGCGGGGCGCGACCTCCACCGCGAGCGCGCGGGTGAAGGCGTTGATGGCACCCTTGCTGGCGGCGTAATTCGTCTGGCCCCGGCCACCCTTTTCTCCCGACACCGAGCTGATGTTGATGATCTTTCCCCGGCGGGCGGAAATCATGTGCGGGCAGGCGGCTCGAGCCATGTTGAACACCCCGGTCACGTTGGTCTTCAGCACCGCCTCGATATCGTCGTCCTCGAGCAGGGCCAGGGTGTTGTCGCGGATGACGCCGGCATTGTTGACCAGGAGGTCGAGGCTGCCATGGCGGTCCACAACGGCGTCGATGAAGGTGGCGCAGGCGGCTGAATCCCGGACATCCACCGCGTCTCCGTGAATGCGGCCCGACGGTCCGGCCGCCGCCACTTCGGCCGCTGCGGCGCCGTTTTCGCGGTAGGTAAAGGCCACGATCATGCCCGCCGCGGCGAGGCGTTCGACGATGGCGCGGCCGATGCCCCGGGCACCACCAGTTACCACCGCCACCTTGCCGGCCAGGCCGGCGTCCGAAACATCAGGAGTGCTCATCCGGAAATGGAGAATCCACCGTCCACCACCAGGGTGTGTCCGGTGATGCGGGACGCCTCGGGGAGGCAGAGGAGGTAGACGGCGTTGGCGACATCCGACGGTGTCAGGTCGGCGCCCATCGGGGTGCGTCGAGCGGATTCGGCGAGCAGTTCCTCACGGTTGGGGAAGTGCTTGAGGGCATCCGTATCCACCACGCCAGCGTTGACGGTATTGACCCGGATACCCCGGGAACCCAGTTCCTGGGCCAGACTGCGGACCAGGGCTTCCAAGGCCGCCTTCGACGCCCCGATGAAGGCGTAGTGCGGAATGGCCCGGTACGCTCCCATGCTGGACATCCCAATCAGGCAACCGCCGTCCTTCATCAGGGGGACGGACTCCTTGGCCAGCGTCTGAAGGGCCATGGCATTCGTTTCGAGGCAGCGGCGCCAGTGGCGTTGATTGAGTTCCAGAACCGAACGCAGGACGCCCGTGGCGGCGTTGCTGATGACGATGTCCAACCGGCCGAAATGCTTGCGAAATTCTCCAAATGCCTCGGCCACGCTGTCCGGGTCACTGACGTCGGCCTGCACCGCCACCGCCTTGCGCCCCAGCGACCCAATGGCGGCCACGGCGGATTCCGCCTCGTCCTGCCCGGTATGGAAGACGATGGCCACATCGGCCCCGGCGGACGCCAGCTTCAGGGCAATGGCGCGGCCAATCCCACGGGAGCCTCCCGTGATCAAGGCCACCTTGCCCAAGAGCGGTTGGTTTGAACTCATTTTCCGGCCATGTTGCGGATAATCCGCCCGGGGATCAACCCTTCGCATTTCAATTTCCGGAAGGCGGGATCCGCCACCATCTCGGGAAAACCCCACCCGTTCGGTTCAGAAAGTCGCGGTATTCGGCACCGTGGAGGCCCAGGAGATACTGCTCCTCGTCCCGGGCCTTGATGTGCACGCAGTAGGCGTGTAACAGCAGCGCAACGACGGAGGCAACCGTTGGCAACAGGGCGACACCGCCGGCCAGCATGACGATTTGGAAGGCATAGATCGGGTGGCGGATCCAGGCGTAAGGGCCGTTGGAGATGAGCACGGTCCGTTCATTGCGATTGACTCCAATTCGCCAGCTATCCCCCATGGCCGAGTACGTCCACAGGGTTCCTGCGTAACCGGCCAGCAGCAGGGCCACTCCGATCACGGTTCCGGCTGGATGCAAGAGGGCGGGGAAGACGCGGAACCCGGGAAGATCCATCGGGCGGGGAATCACCAACGGTTGGCCGATCCAGATGACGATCACCAGCATCCAGCCCAGCCAAAGGAGTCGTTCTCGGGTGCCACGCGGGCGCAGGTTGGGGGAACGACCGATACGCCGGCGAATCCGGCGTGCCTGGACCAGGACTCCCGCCCAATAAACCAATCCCGAAGCGCATACCGCCGCGCGTCGCCATGTCAGGGCGTCGTCCATGATCAGGAGGCCATGATCCGGTGGGGGAACGATTCGGATCCGGTCAATGCCGCTCCGGAAGGGATCGGATGGTTTCCCGAAGTCCGGACTCGAGCGCCTTCATGCGTTCGGCAGGGAACACCGACGGCCGGGCGCTGATGCCGACGTTCATCCCGTGTCCCACCGTCGTGACGGAGAAGACCAGCGGGGTGATGGGGCCGGTGGAGACCCCGCGTAAGTAGTCGACCAGAATGGGAGGACGATCCGCAGAGGGGATCCGGTTCAGATTCAGGTTGGTGATGCCGCCGCACAAAGGATGGTTCTTCGTATAAAACTTCGCCTGCCGGCCGGGCGACACAAATCGCAGGGCGAGACGGGCCATCGTGAGGTCTACCGAGGTCGCCAGATACGACCGCCGCCGTTTGGCTTCAGCGGTTTGGGCGTTCACCGCCCGGGCCAGATCCGCGAGGCTCATGCCGTCTGGCACCCGGTGCGTCACCGAAAATGAACCCAGAAACAGACCAAACACGGCGTTGCCGTCGAGGTTCAGATCGCGACGGAGGTTGACGATGCAACCGGCGGACAACTGGTTTCGGCGTTCCGTTTCAGTTCGGGAAGGCGACACCGCCGAAACGCCGTTCAACAACAGGGCCATCCACAGGTCGTTGACGGTAACACCCCAGGATCGGGACGCGGCGACGATGGCCCTGGTATCGGCCGTTCCGAGGGCCCACCAGTGATACAGGTTGGCCAGATCGCCGGGCCGGGCATCGGGCAGTCGAACGGAGCGACGGAAACGCTGGATCTGTCCGGGCAATCCCAGACATTTTCGCAACAGCACCCCTCCATGCCGGGAAAGCCGGAGGAGCCGGGGAGCCGGATTCAACCGTGGGGCGGGGGTCCGTTCGACGGCCCGACCTTGGGCATAGCCCTGAATCATGTCGCACAGGAGCACCACCACCGCTTCGGCATCGGCCACCGGATGGTAATAGGCCAATCCCAGATGGAATTGGGTTCCGTCGGGCAGCAGGAAGAAGCGGAACGGACAGAACGGGTGGGTGGTGTCGAATCGGCGGTTGATCTGATGTTCGACTTCGGTGGAAAGGCTCATTTCCGGATTGGGCCCCGGCCTCAGGGTTCGAAGTTCAAAATCCGTTTCGCCGGGCAAGTACTCAAACTGACCTCGGGAGACCTCCAGGGCGAGGGGACCCAGTCCGCGATGACGAAGGGTGGCCGCGATCACCGAGCGAACACGATCCGGGTCCAACGCCGCATCCACCCGGGCGACGTGGACCGCGTTGTACGGGTGCAATGAGTCCCATTGCACCATGGTTCGCTGGAACAAATTGAGTTTTCCGTGCATTTGGCATTCGGCCCACTGAGGCCATCGGACCCCGGCAGGCGTTCAGAGCGAGGCACCGATTCCCTGGATCCGGTGCCATCGGCTCGCAGCAACACTGGCGGCGTCGGTTTGGGAAAGATCCGGGTGGAATTCCCGAAGCGGCTCAATCGTGGCCAGGCGGCAGCGCATGTCGTGGAGGCCTCCCCATTCGCCGTCGGTGGCGAGTTGGACGGCGAGGTTGCCCAGGACAGTGGCTTCGGCGGGCCCGGCAACCACGCGCCGTCCGGTGGCGTTGGCGGTGAGTTGGTTCAACAGGTCATTGCGGGACCCACCCCCGACGATGTGAACCGTGTCCACCCGCGAGCCGGTCAGCGATTCCAGCTGCTTCAGGACGGCGGCGTATTTGAGCGCCAGACTATCCAGACAACACCGGACCAGTTCGCCCTCGGACTGCGGGATCGGCTGGCCGGCGGTCGCGCAGGCGGATTGGATCTCGGAAACCATGTCCACCGGCTTGAGGAAACGGGTGTCATTGGGATCAATCAGGCTCCGCCAGGCGGGTGATACGGAAGCCAGATAGGTGAGTTCCGCATAGTCCCGGGAGTTTCCCGCCGCCTCGAAGGATTGGCGGCAACCCTGCACCAGCCAAAGGCCCATTACATTTCGCAACAGGCGCCAGGTGCCTGCGTATCCGCCTTCATTGGTGACGTTCGCGGCGAGGGCTTCCGGTGTCAGAAGGGGCCCGTCGAGTTCCATCCCCACGAGCGACCAGGTTCCCGAGCTGATATAGGCCCAGTCGCGATGGCCGGTCCGCGAGGTGGGCACGCCCACCACCGCCGATCCCGTGTCATGGGTCGCCGGGGCCACCACGGCGAGCGCACCGGCACCCGTCCATTCGGCCACCGAGCGGCGAAGTCCGCCCAGCCGTGTCCCGGCTTCGACAACGGGACCCAGCGGGTGGGTGGGGAGTTCGAGGCGTTCCAACAGTCCGCGGGCCCAATCCCTTCGCACGGGGTCGAAAAACTGGGTGGTGGTCGCGTTGGTGAACTCGACGGCGCGCTCGCCGCACAGCGTGAAGTTCAGCCAGTCGGGGATGAGAAGCAGGGAGGACGCCGCCGCGAAGGCATCGGGATGGGCCCGATGGTGCGCGATCCACTGGAACAAGGTGTTGATCTCCATGAACTGGGTTCCGGTGGAGGTAAAAATGTCGGCGCGGGGCACACGCTGGAGTGTTTCCGCCAGCAGTCCACGAGTCCGGGCGTCCCGATAACAGAAGGGCAGGCCCACCAATTCGCCCGAGGCGGTGACCAGCGCGTAGTCGACGCCCCAGGTATCGATCCCGATGGACGCCAGTTGCCCCTTCCAGCGGTTGGCCGCAAGCCCGAGGCCCGTCTGGACGCCATCCCACAGACGCAGGACATCCCAGCGCAGGCTGTCGCCAAACGCGATGCCTCCATTGTGGAACCGATGGACTTCCCCGACCTGAAGCCGGCGTCCGTCCCACTGACCGGCCATGACTCGACCGCTCTCGGCTCCGATGTCGATTCCCAGGTAAACCTTGGAGTTCATGTAGGATTGGCAGGGACTCAAAGAATGCAGTCGGCTAGCGGTCGGTTCTGCTGAAACCGTTGCAGGTTGGAGATGAAATGGTGCACCAGGCTTTCATCCTGCCCCGGATGTCCACCGGCGAGATGGGGCGTGATATGGCAGTTTGGAGTCGACCACAGCGGATGGTCTGGCGGAAGCGGCTCTGGATCCAGGACGTCGAGGAAGGCGCCTGCAAGCTGCCCTAGCTTCAACGCCCGTTCCAGGGCCGCCTGGTCCACGGTGGTGCCCCTTCCGATATTGTAAAAGAAGGCGTCCCGCCGGAGGTGCGCGAAGAAGGCGTCATTGCAGAACTGGCGCGTCTCCGGGGAGTCGGGCAGGCAATTGACCACGTGGTCGGCCAGCGGCAGCACGGTGCCGACGTCGTCGGTGGAAATCGTCTCGATGCCGTCGTCCCCGCGAGGATGCCGCCGCACCCCGATGAAACGAACCTGAAACGGAGCGAGCAGCTCCGCCAACCGACGACCGATGGCGCCGTATCCCAACAGGACCACCGTCCTTCCCGTGAGGGTGCGGATGGAATAGCGGCCTTCGGTGTAATTCCATTCCCGGGGACCCGCTCCGTTCAGGACTTCGCGCGGAAGGTGTCGGGCAAAGGCGAGCATCATGGCCAGGGCGTGCTCGGCGCAGGGATTGGCGAATACGGTCGAGGCGTTCGTGACCGCGGTGCCACGGATACGCATGGCCGTGCGAAAATCGTCGCGATCGTACCGGGTGTAACCTGCCGAAGAGAGAGCGACCCAGCGGAGCCGCGGGCATTGGATGATCTGTTCCGGAGCGGGCTGTCCATACGCGATGTCCGCCTCGGCCAGCGTTGGGTCCGGAGCCCCCTCGGTCAGAACCGAGCGGGACGACAACGAGGATTGGATCAGCCGGCACCCGAGGCGTGCGACCTGCTCTACGAAGAGGGCATTCGCCTCCGGGCGCAATTCATGGTTCGACCAGACCGTCAGAGACATGGCGTCATTCACGCCCGCCGTCCCCTCGTGAATCAAGTCTCGCCATGAGCCGCCTCCGTAGCCGAGGACGGAAGGACACGCCAACTGAGCTCCCTTCGTTCAACACGTATACGAGGCTGGTGGGGTCTGCCGGGGAGAAGTCAGCGTCTCGTTCCCTCGTCGTCCACCCCTCACTCATCAATCCCTCACGGCTCCGCAGACGATCTCCAGCACCCGACGCAAGCCGTCGTCACCGCCCAGGCTGCCTTCATTGAAGGGCGTTCGCGGAATGGGTTTCCAGTTGTCGCGGGAGGTATCCACCGATGAC
>JBGAPN010000324.1:0-6204 GCA_044221235.1 Limisphaerales bacterium | reverse complement strand
ACCGGTCCAGGTCCGCCTTTCGGGCGGGATCGAGCAGGGCGATCAGCTCCGAGTTGGAGGACCGCGTCGCGACGTCCTTCAGGAGGGATTGGGACGGAATCGTGATGACGCGGCGACGCGACAGAAGTTCGTGGAGACTGCAGGCGCCCGGGTCGTCGGCTGCGATGGCTTCCTCCCCGCTGAACCCAAGCACGGCGAGCAGCTCCTCCACCAGCGCCGGGCAGTTTGAGGGAAGGACACCCAGGGCATCCCCGGGTTCGTAGCGCAGACCGCTTCCCTCAAGTGAGATCTCGAAGTGCCGCGTGTCCTTGGCGGAGCCGGCGCGATTCAGGCGGCGATTGACCGTGAGGCGCGCGGGAAACGGGTTCGCGCGACTGAAGCCGGCCGCAGTCGTGGCGGTCGAAGCTGCGGTCGTTTCGTCCGCCTTGGAAACCACAGTGGAGCCGGCTGACGCGACCGCCGCCGCCGATCGCGATCCATCCAGGGCGGGCCACAACGACTCCATCCAGGTGCGTGCCGTGGCGTCGAAGTCGACATCACATTCCCCGCGGGACACCAGACGACGGGCCCCGAGGGTGACGAGGCGTTCGTCAATTTTGCGGGCGGCTCCGCAGAAATCGGAATAGTTCCGGTCGCCGAGTCCCAAGACGGCAAACGAGAGTGAGTCGAGCCGGGGTGCGGATTCCGCTTCGATGCGGGTCCAGAATGTAGCGGCGTTCTCCGGCGGATCCCCGTCTCCCCAAGTGCTGGTGACGATCACGCACCGGGACGTGCGGGCGAGGTCTCCGGGCTCGATGGCATTGAGTTCCTTCACCGTGGCATCGAACCCCCGCTGGCCGGCCTCCCGTGCAAGACGCTTGGCGAGTCCCTGGGCGCTGCCGGTCTGGGATCCGAAGGCCACCAGGAGTGGGAGCCGGGGTGCGGCGGTTCGGGCCGATTCGGGTGCAGCGGCCGGCGTTCCCGACAGGATCCCGGCCAGGAAACCGTTGACCCACGCGCGCTGCTCCGCGGTGAAGGGCGCATTTTCCGGCAGGCAGGGGGCCCCGTTGGGGAACGGTGTGGACATGCGGGTCAGGCAGCGAGGGCGGCGGGCTTGCGGTGGGCGTGAATCTCCAGGAATTCGATCAGCCGGTTCCGGAGCGGATCGTAGTCGGGATGTTCCTGGACCGACTTGCGGTCCCGGGGCCGGGGGAAGGAAACAGGCACAATGTCGCCGACCTCCGCGGCCGGTCCGTCGGTCATGCAGACCACGCGATCACTGAGGTACAGCGCCTCGTCGACGTCGTGGGTCACCATGAGTGTGGTGATGCGGTTGCGGCGCCAGAGCTCGAGGAGCACCGCCTGAAGTTCGTACCGGGTGAGCGAGTCGAGCATCCCGAACGGTTCGTCGAGCAGGAGCATCCGCGGTTTGAGCGCGAAGGCCCGGGCGATGCCGACCCGTTGGCGCATGCCCTGGCTCAGCTCCGATGGGAACCGGTCCATCGAATCCGCGAGGCCGACCACGCTCAGGTAGTACTCGGCGATCTGTCCACGTTCCTGGCGCGACGCCGTGTAGAACACCTGGTCGATGCCCAGCATCACGTTCTCCCTCGCGGTCAGCCACGGGAGCAGCGACGGCGATTGAAAGACCATCCCGCGGTCCGGACCGGGCCCGTCCAGCTCGCGTCCGGCGAGGACGATTCCGCCGTCGCTGATGGTGTTCAATCCGGCGACCATCGACAGCACGGTCGACTTGCCACAGCCGGAGTGCCCGATCAGCGAAACAAATTCACCCTGCTGCAGCGTGAGGTTGAAGTTGCGGACCACGACCACCTCACCCCGCGGGGACGGATAGGTCTTGGTCAGGTTGAACAGCTCGACATAGGCGCTCATGAATTCACCTCCACCTTCTCCCGATGCTCTTCACCGCGACGGATCGGCTGTGAGCGGGCCGTGCGACGGGGTGGGCGGCTGAGGTCCTCGGGTTCCAGGTCTGGAAGGACCAGCTTCCGGGTGACCGTGATTCGGGGACTGGTCCCGGCGGCCATTAGGGCATCGATGACCTGGGAGCGGATCTGCTTGAACCCAGGGTCGTCGGACAGCGATTTGCGGTCCCGCGGCATGGGAAGCGGCACGGAAATCCCGGGCCGAAGGGTGGCCTGCGGTCCGCGGGAAAGGGGAATCACGCGGTCGGCGAGCAGGATCGCCTCGTCGGGATCGTTGGTGATCAGCACCACCGTCTGGTTCTGTTCCGCCCGGATCCGGGCGATCTCGGTCTGCAACGTCGCGCGGGTCAGGGCGTCGAGCGCACCGAGCGGCTCATCCAGCAGAAGAACGCGGGGATTCAGCGCGAGGGTCCGGGCGAGGCTGACCCGCTGTCGCATGCCGCCGGACAGTTCCGACGGCCGGCGGTCGCGGGCGTGGGTGAGATTGACCATGGACACGAAGTGGTCGACATGGGCGTCGCGCTGGTCGGGCTTCCAATCGGGGTGAAGGGCCTCCACGGCCAGGCGGATGTTCTCTGTGACGGTGAGCCAGGGCAGGAGGCTGTAATTCTGAAAGACGATGCCGCGCTCGGGACCAGGGCCGGTGATGGGCTTCCCCTCAAACCGCGCCTCGCCGTCGTCGGGGGCCAGAAGTCCGGCGAGAATCGAGACGAGGGTGGTCTTGCCCGAGCCGCTGTATCCGACGATGGCGACGAACTCACCCTCGTCGACGGACAGGTGGACATCGTGAAGGACCTCGGTGTTACCGAATCGTTTTGAGACGGACTGGAGCTCGAGAATGGGCATACGTGGGGAAGGTTCCTAACGAGAGGCGGGGCCCCTTTCCGTGGAGCGGAGGACGTTCAGGCGGATTTGAACCGCCGCTCCACCAGGCTCATCAGGCGGTCCAGGATGAACCCGACCAGCCCGATGGTGAGGATGCAGAGAATGATCTGCTCGTAGATGAGTGCGTTGTACTGTTGCCAGAGGAAGCCTCCGACCCCCGGGCGTCCGGTGAGCATCTCGGCCGCCACGATCACGAGCCACGCGATGCCCAGGCTCAGGCGGAATCCGGTGAACATGTAGGGCAGCGTCGCGGGGATCATGACGCGGGTAAGCGTCTTCCAGCGCGACAGTTTGAGGACGCGGGCGACATTGAGGTAATCCTGCGGGATGGCGCGGACGCCCACCGCGGTGTTCAGCACGGTCGGCCACATGGAGCACAGCGCGATGGTGAACAGGGCGGCCATCTCGCTGATGCTTCCGCCCTTCAGTCCGGCGAAGAGCACCATGCCGAGCGGGAGCCAGGCGAGGGGCGACACCGGGCGCAGCACCTGAATCACGGGGTCAAAGGCGCGGGTAAAAGTTTTGGAAAGCCCGAGGAAGAATCCCAGCGGCGTGCCGACCCCGAGTGCGATGGCATAACCCTTGGCCACGAGGACCAGCGAGAGCCAGGTGAACCGGAGGATGCCCTGGTCCAGTTCGCCCCGTTTGGCGAAGGGCTCCAGGATGTAGATCTTGCTGGCTTCCCAGGTGCGGGTGGGATTGGGGAGTTCCCGGGCCCAGGTGGCGCTCGAGAAGTACCAGAGCGCCACAACGACGCCCGCGCCGACCAGGGGAAGCAGCATCCCCTCCACCTGGGTCCAGATCGCCTGGAGCCGGTGTGCCGGGGTTTGCGGCCCCTTGGGGGCGGATTTCCGGGTGGTGGCCGGGACGCTTTGGATGGCAGTGGTGGTGGTCATGTTCTGCAGGGTTCAGCCTTTGAGGGCGTTGATTTCGAAACTGCGCGCATAGTCTTCCGGCTTGGCCGGGTCGAAGGGCTTGCCGTCGAAGAGGGTTTCCGGTTTGTCGTCGCGACCTCCGTGGGCGGCGTTGATCTCCTTCATCGCCGACTCAAACAGGTCGGGTCGGAACACCTCGCGGGAGACCGCGTCGTAGTCGGGCGCGCCCGTCACCAGACCCCAGCGACGGAACTGGGTCAGGAACCACCGGGCGTACTTCGGCTGCGGATAGTTGCAGTTCCGGTCATGGAAAATCATGTACCGGGGGTCCTTCAGTTTGCGTCCGTCGCCGAAGTCGTAGTCGCCGAGAAGCCGGGCGAGGATGTATTCCTTGGGACAATTGATGTAGGCGGGCCGGCTGACGATTTCGCACAGCTCGGGCCGGTTCCCCAAATCATCGAGCCACACGCTGGCGTCGTGGAGTCCCTTCAGGACCGCCTTCACCGTGCGGGGATTCTTCCCGGCAAATTCCGCCGTGAACGCGCAGACCTTCTCCGGATGATCGGGCCAGATCTGCTGGGTGGTGACCCCGGTGAAGCCGATTCCATCCGCGATGGCGCGGGCATTCCAAGGCTCGCCGACGCAGAATCCGTCCATCTTTCCGATCTTCATGTTGGCCACCATCTGCGGGGGCGGGATGGTGATCAGCGAGATGTCGCGGTCGGGATGGATGCCGCCCGCCCCAAGGAAATACCGGAGCCACATGGCGTGGGTGCCCGGCGGAAAGGTCATGGCAAACGACAGCGGCGAGCCCGCGGACTTGGCCTGGTCGACGAACGGCTTGAGGGCCTTCGGGTCGCCCTGGACGCTGCCCTTGAATCCGGATTTGAAGGTGATGGCCTGGCCGTTGCGATTAACAATCCAGGGGACGACCATCGGTTTTTTGGGAGAGCCCTGGAGGCCCATGGTGGAGGCGAGCGGCATTCCCAGGAGCATGTGGGTCGCGTGAAGATCCCCGTTGCTCAGTCCGTCGCGGATGGCCGCCCAGCTGGCTCCCTTGCTCACCGTCGCCTGGATTCCGTACTTCTTGAAAAAGCCCTTTTCCGCCCCGATCACAAAGGGCGAGCAGTCGGTGAGGGCGATGATGCCCAGGCGGACGTCGCTGACCTCCGGCGAATCATCGGCGAAGACGCTTCCGGTCCAGCCGGTCGGGAGTCCCGCCAGCACTGTGGCGATGGCGGAGTGCCGGAGAAAACGGCGGCGGGAGAGGTCAGGCCGAAAGGACACAGGAGTCGGAACAGAGTTCATGAGGAATGGATGCGGCGGAGCGGAAGTGGAGAAGGTCACGGGCTGCGACGTAGAGGTCGTGCCGGAAGACCCGGCCGAGCTCGACGGGCGTGAGTTGAACGCGGGCGTCCGGTTCGATGAGGTGCTGGGCCACCCACGCGGCACGTTCCGCGGTGGGTTCGTTCGAGTCGCCTTTGTGGAACGTGACAAACCCGGGCAGATCGCGGATCTCGCCCGGCCCGAGCTTGAAGCGTCCGGTCCAGGCCGGACGCAGCACCCGAACCGGAAGTCCAAGGTACTCGCGGCGGGACAGCAGATTCAGGATGGACTCCCCATTCTCCGGCCGGGTGCAGAATTCACAGGCCTCGATGAGCGCCGCGGTCAGCTGCCGCTGGCGGTCGGATTCGGCCAGGGCGGAGTCCGTTCGGATGGCCAGCACCTTCTCGGGATGGCCGGGCAGGAACTCGCAACTGGTCGCCGCGCACCAGCCAATGCCCTGATCGATCGCCACCGTGTTCCACGGCTCGCCGACGCAGAATCCGTCGAGGTTTCCCGCTTGAAGGTTGACGGAGAGTTGGGGTGGCGGGACTACCACGATACGGACGTCGTCCTGCGGATCGATTCCCGCCTGACGGAGCCAGGTCTGCAGGAACCAGGTATGGGTGGAATGCTGGGCGACCACACCGAACACGAGCTTTCGTCCATGCCGGTTCCGGCGGACGAAGGCGGCCAGGGAGGCAGCGTCGGTGACGCCTTCCTTGCTGAGAGTCGCGCCCAGGGTGATGGCATTTCCGTTCAGACTCAGGACCAGCGGAACCGTACACGGAGTGGGGAGGCACCCGAGACCCAGGCGGAGGGCGAAGGGCAGTCCACAGGGCGCATGGGCACCGTCGAGTTCACCATGGGCCAGCTTGTCCCGGATGCTGGCCCAGCCGAGTTCCCGGCTGAGGACGACATCGCAACCGCGGCGCTGAAAGAATCCGAATTCGCGGGCGACGATCATCGGCGCACTGTCCGTCAGGGGAACAAATCCCAGGCGAATCCTGGAATCGCCCCGCCGCCTCCGCCCCGTGGGAAGGATGGCTGTTTGGATCAGGCTGCTCATCGGGAAGGCCGACAGCGCGTGTCGTGCCCGCATTGCCACCGGACGGATGAACGGCGTGCAATTCATCGATGCCATCCATGAATCACCTTCATGAATATGTCCGGCACGCGCGCCATGCGGACGATCG
>JBGAPN010000323.1:0-6402 GCA_044221235.1 Limisphaerales bacterium | reverse complement strand
GACTTTGCCCACTCGCCAGTGCCGGATGTTTTCCAGGACCGGATTCTTGGACTGCAACACCGGGGCGTCTCGTGGGTGATCAACACCGGCCGCGACCTGGCCAGCCTGATGGAAAGCCTGGGGCGGGCGAAGGTCCGGGTGTTTCCGGACTTCGTGGTGACGGTGGAACGGGAGATTCATCAGCACGTCCGCGGTCATTACCAGGCGGTGGAACCGTGGCATTCGGAGTGCACCCGCGATCATGCGGCGATCTTCAGCGACAACGCCGCGGAACTGCGGGAACTGTTTTCGGCGTTGGAGGCGAAGTTCGATGCAACGTTCTACGACGACGCGTGGTCGCCGTTGTGCGTGATCGCGCGGAGCAACGACCAGATGGACGCGATCCAGCGGGAGATGGAGGCGTTTTGTGCCAGCGTCACCGAGTTGGTTCCGGTCCGGAACGATGTGTACCTGCGGCTCAGCCACCGGCGGTACAGCAAAGGGACGGCCCTGCAGGAGATTCAGCGCCGGTTGGGTTTGGGGCCGGAGCACACCTTTGCCGCCGGGGATCACCTCAATGATCTTCCGATGTTGCGCCGGGAGGTGGCCCACTGGCTGGTCACGCCGGCGAACGGCCTGCCGGTGGTCAAGGCCCAGGTGAAGTCCCAGGGCGGGCACCTGGCGGAGTTGACCTGTGCGGCCGGAGTCCTGGAAGGGCTGGATAGGGTGTTGAAGGAGGAAGGTTGAAGGTTGAATGATGAATGTTGAAAGGGATTGGGCCCACAAACCCCGGCGAGCGTTCTGAATACCTGATTTTCAGCCTCTTTCTCTCAGCCATCAGCTCTCAGCTGCTTCCAACCTTCAACTTTCAACCTTCAACTCGACTCTCACCTCGGGTCCTGCTTTCAGATCGCCCGGGGCAGCCAGTGCCGCCAGGTCAGGTTCGGGAAGAGGTTGTGTCGGGACTCCAGGTCAACCATCCATTCCGGGGCGGTGGTGGGGCCCGGTCGGGATTCGAGGAGGCTCGAGAGACGATTAAAGGCTTCGAGGTGCTCGCGGATGCGGCGCTCGGGGTACGTCCCCGCGGTGTTGAGCTTCATCAGGAAGGGCCAGTCGCTGCCCTGGGCAAGGAGCAATTCCCGGCCGGCTTGGCGTAGGATGCGCTCCTGCAGTTCATTCCCCGCCGTGCGCGCGTGCTGGAGCGCAAGCCGCTCCATCCGGGCTCCCGATTCGCGAACGAGCGGTTGCATCCAGGCATTGGTTTCATCGAGCCAGATGCCGAAATGCCCGCCTTCGCCCCAGGTGGAAGCGGCCGGTTGACTGATCTCGAGGTGCGGATGGGCGGTCAGGTAGTCCGAGGGAGTCGCCAGGTTCAGAACACCCGGTGACGCTGACGCCGTGCGGAATACGGCATCGAGGAACTCGGGTCCCTCGTACCACCAGTGTCCGAACAGTTCCGCATCGTAGGGCGCCAGGAAGAGGGGTGGACGTCTCATCCAGATTGAGGTGGCTGCACCCAGGCGGACCCGCTCGCGGACAAAATGAGCGGCGTGTTCCGCCACGGCTTCCATTGCCAGTCGGCGGTCGTAGAGCGCCTTTTCGGCTGTCGGATCCGACACACGGTGGAATTTCAGTCCGGTAAACGCGCAGCTCGCCGCCCCGTGAAGGAACGGGCGGACGTAGTCCCACTCGGTGTCGTGGGCCACGTCGCGATGAAATTCCCGGTACCGCGGATCGCCCGGGTAACCGGATTCGCGACTCCAGACCTGCCGTGCGCTGGCGGGATCGCGGCCGAAGGCGGCAAGGCCGTCCGGAGTTACCACCGGGGCGAAGATGGCCTGGCGCGGACGCGGAGAGCCGTGCATGAGACCGTGGGTCTCCAGCACGAACCAACGGATGCCAGCGTCGAACAGGTGGCGGCCCAAGTCGGGGATCCACGCGCACTCCGGAAGCCAGAAGCCGCGAGGCTTTGATCCGGTCCAGTGCTCGTGGGTTTCGAGAGCGATCTCGAGCTGGGCCCGCAGGCAGCCCGGCTGATGTCGGAGCAGGGGCAGGGTCGCGTGGGTGGCGGAGCAGGTGATCAGCTCGATGCGACCACGGTGTGATGCGTGGGCGAAGGCCTGGAGGAGGTCTCCGTCCAGGCGGCGGTAGAGGGATTCCAGTTCGCCCAGGCGTTGCAGGTAGAAGGCGGCGACGGCCTGCCGGGCGGGTTCGAAGAGGGCGCGCAGTTCCTCCCGTTGGGCGAGATCCCGTACCCGGCCCAAGTACTGACAGAATCGCTCCCGCAGAAGTTGGTCACCGAGCATGGCGGCGAGCGTCGGGGAAATGCTCAGGGTGAGCCGCCCGGACACCGCATCCCGGTCCCAGCCTTCCAGGACTTCGATCAGGGGGAGGTAACACTCCAGAATGGCCTCAAACAGCCAGGATTCCTCGTGGAACTGGGGATGCTCCGGATGCCGAACGAAGGGCAGGTGCCCATGCAACAACAGCGCAAGCCCGGCGGGCTGGGCATTCCTCGGATCGGCGGGAGGGGGCCCAGACTCGGGAGCCGGATTCATGCGCCTGGTTCGTGGATGGACTCCGCCACCGGGGGCTTCAGGGCCGGATCCTGCGGGTGGACACCCACCGTCCCGCGGTAGTGGGTCGCACGCTGGAAGGAGAGTTCGGCGGTCCGTTGATCGGATCCATCCGCCTTGGTCGCGATGGCCGGCAGGGAGTAGGCACCGTCGGGAAGCGAAAACCGGAAACTGAAACTGCCGTCATCGCGGAGGGAGACCGGCCGGCCGGCGATGGTCACAGAGGCCGTGGGTTCCGTGCTGCCGTAGAGAATCAATTCGGCATTGACCTTGAACCAGAAATCGCCCGGGCCGGGGCCCGGTGGGATGTCGGCGCTGGAAGGGGGACGTTCACCGGCCGACGGAACAGCACTGGGGACGGCCAGTCCCGGGCTGGACGGGGCGGGGCGGGGCTTGACGGCTTGAACGTGAGGCAGGGTCACCAGTCGGCCGCCGAACTCGGTCAATTCGGCCGAGTTGCCGGCGGATACCCGCACGGGTTCCGGTTCCCAGACCAGGCGTGCCAATAAGATGGCGCCAGCGTCGTCCGGAAATTCACCAAGCTCCTGAGATTCATCCGGACCGTCGCCGAGAACGGCGACGGATTCGGCCGGCGCCAGGGTCGGAGCCGGAGTCGAAGAAGTCGCTGGGGATGGTGTTGCCTGAGGGGGCGTGACCGCAGGTTGGGCGGGCAGAGGTGGAGGCGGCGCCATGGCCAACAGGTCGAACCGGTGGCGTCGTTCACTCCATTCGCCGCGATGGGTATCCGCGGGGGTGGCCACCGGCTCGGCGACTGCGAGGGATCGCCACCGTCCTTCGGCATTGGCGTAGCCGAGTTCCGCCACATACCGGGTGCCGGCATACAGGACGGGGACCACCCGGTGATGAACGTCGCGTGTCACCACCTGGTCGGTCATGAGCACGCCATCGCGTCGGTGCGCGTGAACGCGCAGCCGAAGGCGGTCAGCCGAAATGGAGGCCAGCCAGGAGTCCAGGGCTGCGAACTCTGCGGACCAATGCGCGACCAACGAGAACGGGTCCCGGGCGTCGAGCCACAGCGAAATCGGGGGCGGAGGAAGGATTGCCGGTGACTCGAGCGGAGCCGGGGAAGGTTCGTCCGTGATGGGAAATCCCGCCGGTGTCGTGTCAATCCACGGTTCCGCTGCCGGAGCAACAACGGGGGACACGGAATCGGAGCAGGGTTCGGGAACAACCGCGATGTCCGCCGCCTCGGGATTCAGCGGACCTGGGGACGGCTCGACGAGTGCGTCCGACGGCGGTAGGCATCGTTCCGCGATGGATTGGGGATAGTCGCCTTCCAGCAGGATGGACGGCAGCGGAAGGGGCGTCTCCACCACCGGCGTCGGGATCGGGTGGTGGCGGAACTCCAGGGTCGGTGGAGTTGGGATGCGGAACAGTGCCGCCAAGGCCGGTGGCAGTTCCAGGGTCGCACGGGTGGAAGGCTGGGGTTCCGGGCCGGCCTGCGTGGGCGGGGGCAGCTGAACAGGAGGAGGCGGATCGGAGGGCGGGAGCGCACTGGAAGGAGTCGGATTCGCGGCGGGTTTCCGCGAACGAGTCACCCGGCCCTGGGGAAGGATCTTTTTTGGCTTGGAAACGGGGACGGCTCGGAGGGGTTGGACTGCTTTCCTCTGCCGGACGACGCTCGGCGTTACGGGTTGGGGGTCGGCGGTGACGGAACTGGGAAGAATAGGTGCCTTCGGGGCTTCGGGAGAGGCCGTTGGCGGCGGCGGGGTGGGAGTTGGTGCCTTGGAAGGGGCGGTCGCCAAGGGGGACGGGGGCCGGGTCGGAGTGGATGGCGCCGGTGTGGGCAGGGGCGCGGTCCGGACCTCGGGCGTTGGCCTGTTTGGAGCCGTGGGTTGGGCCTTCGCTTGCGGGGCAGCCTTGACGCCGGTGCCTCCAGGAGGCGGTTGCGGCGGGGCGGAGCTTTTTGGGGGTACGGGCAAAACCGGAACGGATGCCGTCGGAGCCGATGCAGGAATCGGAGCGGCCGTTACCGGCCGTTTGGATGCTCTTGCCGGCGTGGCAGCCTTTGGCAACGAGGCGGGCTTGGGCGGTGCGACAGTCTTGCGCGATGCAACGGGCTTGGGCGGTGCAACAGGCTTGGGCGGTGCAACAGGCTTGGGCGAGGCAGGGCGTTGGAGTGATGTCGGAAGGGGAGAAGTGGCTGGAGAGGGCGACTTCGCCTGGACCGGTGGTTGCGCCGGGGAGGGGGCGACTGTTGGTTTCACCGGTGGGGCCGGCGGAACCGACTTTGGGTTGGGACTGGTTTTCCGAGAGCGAGGGGAGCGGGATTCGGAGCTCATGTCTCAGGCAGCCGGCAAGGGGACCCGGTGGGCAGCCGGCAGGGCGAGAATGCGGCGCAGGCAGGGATGGGGCAAACGGATTCGCCCGGGACGCAGGGATAGTTTCATGCCGCCCATTCGGCAGCCCGGGCGGTGTTGGACAGCAACATCGCGATGGTCATGGGGCCGACGCCTCCCGGGTTCGGCGTGATATGGCCGGCAACGGGCTCCACTTCTGCGAAGGCCACATCCCCCACCAACCGCGTGCCCGTCTTGCTTGTTGGATCCGGGATCCGGTTAACGCCCACGTCGATCACCGTCGCTCCGGGACGCACCATGTTGCCCTTCACGAATTCGGCGACACCCATGGCCGCGATAATGATGTCGGCTCTCCGGCAATGCGCCGCAACGTCCCGAGTCCCGCTGTGGCACAGCGTCACCGTACAGTTCGCGTGTCGCCCCTTTTGCAGAAGGATCGACGCCATCGGTTTGCCGACAATGTTGCCGCGTCCCAGAACGACCACCTCCGCACCGTCGAGCGGAACTCCGGTGCGGACGAGCAGTTCATGTACGCCTGCGGGTGTGCAGGGCACGAAGCCGGTCGGGTCCCCCAGGAGGAGCTTGCCGACATTCAGCGGGTGAAATCCATCGACGTCCTTGGACGGGGAAACCCGTGAGAAGACCACCATGGGATCGATGTGCCGGGGGAGCGGAGCCTGCACCAGGATTCCGTGCCACTGCGGGTCGGCATTCAGCGAATCGATCGAGGCGAGCAGCTCCGCCTGGGTCGTGGTGGTCGGCAGCACGCGGGTCACCGATCGGAAGCCCAATTCCGCCGCCCGCTTTTCCTTCATGGAAACGTAGACCTGGGAGGCGGGATCCTCCCCGACCCGGATGAAAATCACCCCGGGCGTGACACCCCGCGACTTGAGCGCGGCGACGCGCCCCGCCGTTTCCTCATGAATCCGGGAGGAGATGGCCCGGCCGTCGATCAGATGGCTCATGGCAGATCTCAGGGCAGGACCTCGATGTCCTCCACCTTGAGCACCGGCGTGATCCAACGGCTGTCTCGATACTCATGGCCGCTGACCATCACCCGTTTGCCCGCAAACGCGGAGAGTTTGCTCCCGGGTTGGGGCATCAGATAATCGATTTTGCCTTCGGTATAGAACCCGTCGCGAAGTTCGTAATTGGTCGGCGCCTGGACGCTGACGGTGGCGCGAACGACTCCCTCCCGGACCACAAACCGGGGCTCCGCCAGCCGATCGGTCACATCATCCGAGGTGGAAGGCTGGCCGGTCTTGATGACGTAACTTCCGCGGGGCCCGGGTCGTGTGCTGCGATAGCGGGGTGATCCCGGCTGGAGACCGCGTTCCGGAGGAAGGCTGGTGGAATTCAGACGGGCGGGAGCCTGGGTCTCGGCGTTTGGTGCGGTCGCAGTGGGTTCCAAAGCGGTCTTGGACTCGGTCGAGGGGGCCGGTGGAGGCGGAGTCGCGACGGTGGACGTCACTGGCGGACGCGAGGAAGCCGGTTGCTCCAACGCCGGGATCGGAGTCGGAGTAAAG
>JBGAPN010000322.1:0-6239 GCA_044221235.1 Limisphaerales bacterium | reverse complement strand
GCTGTTCGGCGATGGCCCGGACCCGAGCCCCCTTGGCATCCAGTCCGTCGAGTTCAAAATCCCGGAGGATCATGCGGATTCGCACCTCCTCGGCACTCCCGCTGCATTCCACCGGATGGATGAAGCCATGGCGCCCGTCGGTCGCTTCCGGCGACAGGTCACGGGGAAGCGCGTCGAGAAACTCCCCGGCGATTCGGAGCGCATTCACCATGACACCCTTCGCCGCTCCCGGGTGGGAGGCCACTCCGCGAATGGTCACCGTGGCTCCATCCGCGCTGAACGACTCCAGGTTCAGTTCCCCGGGATTCTCGGCATCCAGCGTGTAGGCGACATCGGCACCCAGTTCGGCCAACTCCAGTTTCTCCGTGCCGCGGCCAATTTCTTCGTCGGGATTGAAACAGATCCTCAGTGGACCGTGCGGGATCTCTGGGTGCTGAAGCAGATGCCGGATGGTTGCCATGATGACCGCCACCCCGGACTTGTCGTCGGCGCCGAGGAGCGTGGTCCCGGCGGCAGTGATCAGTGTTTCCCCCTGCTTTCCGCGCAACTCCGGAATGCGGTCCGGGTCGAGCACCTGGGTGGAATCGTCGGGAAGAACGATCGTTCCGCCATCGTAATGGCGATGGACCAGCGGACGCGGGTTGGCCGCACAGCCCGGGGCGGTGTCGACATGGGCCAGCAATGCCACTGTGGGAATCGACGTCTTGGGACTGGTGGCAGGGACGGTGGCGAGCACGTAGCCCCATGGGGTCACTTGGACATCGGCGAGGCCCATGGACCGCAGTTCGGACTCCAGCCGGCGGATAAGTTCCCATTGCTTGGCGGTGCTGGGCGTGTCTTCCGAATGGGGGTCCGCCTGGGTATCGATGCGGACGTAGGAAAGGAACCGTTGGAGCAGGTCTTCGGCGTCGATCACGCGGAAGGGTTGGCGCAATGGCGAGGTGGCGCAATGCCCCTTCTGGACAGGATGAGGGCCGGCAGGTGGGAGAGTGGGAGAATGATTGAGCGGGATGAGAGCCGGACGGACCCCGGACTTCAGTCTGCATTGGTTTGGTCGCGGTTGTGGCGTGTGGAGTTCTCTTCGCAGTGCCGGGGCGCGGGTGGGCTCGAAGCGCCCTGAAGGTCGCGGTCCGAAGTTCCTCGATCCCTTTCATTGCCGCCGCGCCGCAACCTCGGTAGCTGTCCCGTCCAGGCAGCATTCAGGCAGATTCATCAACCCCGGACCATGATCACCCGGCTTTCTTTCGGTCGCTTGATCTTCGGAATCGTACTCTTGGAACTGACTGCGCCAATTCTCTTTCTCTCAACTCTCAACTCTCAGCTGGTTTGTGGGTGGGCGTGTCGCGTTGCACCCGGGGCGGGCGGAACCCGGATCATCGACTTTGGTGGCGGGGCGTTCCATGCTGACCGCGTGAGTTCCGATGCCTTTTTGCACTGGCGGCGCCGGCTCCGCCGTACGGGCGTGGTCGCGGTGGTGATCATCGATGATGCCAACCACTCCGAACGGCTGGTGGAGGCGTTGTTGGGGGGTGGCGTCGATCTCCTGGAGCTCACGTTGCGCACCCCGGCCGCGTTGGAGTCGATGCGACGCATTCGCCGGGCATTTCCGGAATTCGGTTTGGGCGCGGGTACCGTCCTGCGGCCGGACCAGGTCAGTGAGGTGCTGGAGGCGGGAGCCGGGTTCGGAGTCGCTCCGGGGCTGAATCCCCGGGTGGTCGCCGCTGCCGAAGCCGCCGGACTTCCCTTTGCGCCCGGGGTTTTCTCGCCGAGCGACATTGAACAGGCCGTTGAACTGGGATGCAGGTTGCTGAAGTACTTTCCCGCGACCGCGGACGGCCAGTCGCGCAACTTCCGCACGGTCATTGCACCGTACGAGCATCTCCAGTTGGAATACATTCCGCTGGGAGGGCTGTCGCTCCCGCTCGCGGACGCCTTCCTAAAGCTGCCCTCCGTGGTGGCCCTTGGCGGCTCCTGGATTGCTCCGCGGGACCTGATCCAGCGCGAAGAGTGGTCCGCCATCCGGGACAATGCCCGGGCCATCACCCAGCGGGTGCAGACCCTGCGAAACCCGGAGGTGGAGGCGTGAAACCGGTGGTGGGATTTGGCGAGATCATGGGCCGGTTTTCCCCGGCGGGATTTCGCCGGCTGAGCCAGTGCCTCCCGGGAACGCTGGACGTGGAGTTCGCCGGGGCGGAGGCCAATGTGCTCACGTCGGTGGTTCTGCTGGGCGGTTCCGCCTCCCTGGTGACCGCGCTTCCCGACAATGAACTGGGTGAGGCCTGCCTCGCCAGCCTGCGGGGACGGGGCGTGGACACGCGGCATATCCTGCGGACCCAGGGAGGCCGACTGGGACTCTACTTCGTCGAGAAGGGGGCCAATCAGCGGTCGGGAACCGTGGTCTATGACCGGTCCGGCAGTGCGGTCTCCATCACCCCGGGTTCCGCCTATGACTGGCCCGTCATCCTGGGGGACGCGGGATGGCTGCATCTCACCGGAATCACGCCCGCCCTTTCCTCCACCGCCGCCGAAGCCAACCTTCAGGCGGCGCGCGCGGCGCGCGCCCAGGGGCTGCCGGTTTCCTGCGATCTCAACTACCGGGCCAAATTGTGGCGGTGGGATTCCCAGCTCACTCCCCGGGAATTGGCGCTGCAGCAGATGAACCGGTTGATGCCGCACGTGACGCATCTGATCGGCGGACGCGAAGACGCCTCTGAAATGCTGAACATCCGGCCCCGTACGCCGGCACGGCCGGATGACCGGCCGGATCCCGATGCCGCGGTGGATGTCGCCGGCCAGTTGGTCGAGCGATTTCCGCAATTGGAGGTGGTGGCCCTGACGCAGCGGCAGACCGTGTCCGCGCTGCACCACCGCTGGGGCGGTTTTCTCTTTGAGGCGCGGGCCCGCCGGGCCGTGTGGGCTCCGGTGGATGAAAACCTCGACTACGCCCCCTATGAGATCACCCACATTGTGGACCGGGTGGGAGGAGGCGACGCTTTTTCCGCCGGGTTGATCTATTGCTGGAATACGCCGGGCCGGCAGGACGCGGAGTCGGCCCTGAAGTTTGCCGTGGCAGCATCCTGTCTTGCGCATTCCGTCGAGGGCGACGCGAACTTGGTGAGCTGCGCCGAGGTGGATGCCCTGGTTGCGGGTTCGCCGGTGGGACGGGTTCGTCGGTGATCGCCTGGGGGGGCAGTGTCGAGATGCGCCCGAAAACCGGGTTGCATCCGGTTGTTGGCTTGCCTTGGGCGGAGACTTCCGGCAGTGGAGAGGAGTCCTTCGAAACGACGGTCCTCCGTTGCCGCCGGCACCGATATGATTCACCGCAACATCAACGCTCGCCGCGGCGCTTTCACCCTGATCGAGCTGCTGGTGGTCATTGCCATCATCGCCATCCTGGCCGGAATGCTCCTGCCCGCGCTGTCGAAGGCAAAGGAGAACGCACAGCGAACCGCCTGCATCAACAACTTCAGGCAGCAGTTGCTGGCGCACACGATGTACACCAACGACAACGGGGACCGCATTGCACCGCCCAACTGCGGCGGCGCTGCGGGGGCGGCCAACAGTGCCCTGCCCGCCGGCTGGCTCTACAAGCCGGGCCAGGCGCTTCCCAAGGGAACCAACTATCCCGGGCCGAGCCAGGGGTTGTTCTATCCGGCGCTGCAGAGCTGGAAGATGTACTGGTGTCCGCTGCACCGCACCAACACCCCGGCGTGGCGGCAGAGCACCATCAAGTTCACCAGCTACCTCATGAGTGGTGTGGTGATCGCCGGCGTGGAGAGCTTTGACTGGTCGGTGGGCGCCGCCGGCCGGACCTTCAAGACGACCTCCTTCCAGCCGACGGACATGTTGTTGTGGGAAACGGACGAAAAGGATCCCGGGTATTTCAACGACGGCTCTTCCAGCCCGTCTGAAGGGTTTTCCAGACGGCACAACACCGGTGCCGTTGTGGGCCTGATGGGCGGGCATGTGGAGTATCTCAAATGGAAGCGTTATTATCAGCTACTGGCCGATCCCAATCGGAACGCCCTGTGGTGTTTTCCAAACTCCAAGAACGGGCGTTGATGCCGGTCTGTGACCTGGAATTGGCATTCCGCACGCTGGCCCTGGCGGGAGTACTGGGGGTGGTACTTACCTGCGGTTGCCGGCGCACCCCGACTCCCGAGGAGGGAATCTCCGGACTCCGTCAGTCCTTCCCCGATCCGTCGTCGGTTCCCGCCGTACAGCTCGCCATTGCGGCAGTGGCCACGAATGACCTGGGGCAGGGGGTGGTGGCGCTGGAAGCCGCCAAGCACCAGCCCGGGCTCAGCGCCGAACAGTTGCAGTCGGTGGAGGAAGCCAAACAGGCCCTGACCCAACGGCTGCTGCAGCGTGCCGATTCGGGTGACGCTCAGGCGAAGGCGGAACTCGAGTCGATCGAGCGCACGCGGTCGCAGTAGAGGGCTGAGAGCTGAGAGAAAGAGAATCGGCGAGACGCTGACTTGTCCTAGGCGCACTCCACCGGCCGAATGGCGAATCCAGGCGAAGGGAGCTCAGATGGCGCGTCCTTCCGTCCGCGGCCACGGGTGGACGGCGAGGGAACGAGCCGCTGACTTCTCTCCCAGTGTACCCCACCGGCCAAGTGCGCGGTCTGGGCGAGGCGGGTTCCTATGGCGCGCCCTTCCGTTCCCGTTACCGAAAGAGCTGTTGCGCGAAGTCGCGCAGATACTCGCGCCACTGGTCCCAAGTGTGTCCACCGTCTGTTTCCCGGTTGACCACGTTGAACTGGTACCGCCGGAGAAGATCCACGGTCTGTCGCGATGTCTCCAAGAGGATGTCGTCCGTTCCGATGGCGAACCAAAGGAGCTTCAATCCGTCCTTGAGCCGGGGATCGATCAACCTGGCTTGGTAGGTGTCTTCGAAGGGGCGAGTTTCGGCGGAATTGGCACTGGGACCGCCGGCGATTCCGAAGATGCCGGAGCTGAACACGCCCAGGTAGCCGAACCGATCGAGGTTCGGAATGCCGATGTTCAGCGTGTGGAAGCCACCCATCGAAAGACCGGCAAGGGCCCGGCTCTCCCGGTCGGTCCGCACGCGATACCGCCGTTCCATCTGCGGCAGGATGTCCGCGATGAACTCCGGTTCGAACTCACCCGACATGGGCATGCCGAAGCGGAACGGCCCCGTGTGCCCGTGTGGCATCACCACCACCATGGGCGTCGCCTGTCCTCCGGCGATCAGGTTGTCGAGGATGAATCCGGCGCGGCCCACCGTACTCCAGGAGTCGTCGCAATCCATGGCGCCGTGGAGCAGGTAGAGCACGGGATACCGACCTTCGCCGGACTCGTATCCGGGCGGCGTGTAGACGTGAAGGCGGCGAAACCGCCCGAGGATCGACGACCAGTAGGTGACTTCGGACACCGCGCCGTGGGGAACATCGCGGACGTCCTGCCAGTCGGAACCCGGCACCACGGCGAGGCTCCAGGAATGTTCGTTCGATTCACTGGTCTTGGGGTTGTGGGGGTCGAGCACCCGGGCACCATGGATCTCGAAGGCGTAGCGATAGGCGCCCGGTGGGACGGGGCCGAAGCTGAGCTCCCAGAGTCCCTCGCAGGCGCGGGTCAGCGGCCGGGCATCACCGTCCCCCGTGGTCGGAAAGTCTCCTTCCGGAGCCAGGTGAACGGCGGTCGCGCCCGGCGCAAGGATTCGCACGGTGACCCGGCGATCCGCGGAGACTTCGGGTGAGGCGACGAACGGCGGCATCCGGCGCTGTTGCTCCTCGAATTCAGACAGGGCGCTCATGCCGGTGAGCATGCCGGCGATGCGGGGCCGGGGGGAATGAATTTGGAACTCAGGAAGTCCGGAAGGGGCGTCCGAATTCGAATCTCCCTTAACCGTTGAAGCGCCGACCCACGACGATGGCGTTGTGGCCGCCGAACCCGAAGGAGTTGTTGGCAAACACGTCGATCCTTCGTTCCTGCGGGGTGTGCGGCACCAGGTTCAGATCGGCTTCCGGATCGGGATTGTCGAGGTTGATGGTGGGTGGCGCCACCTGGGATTCCACGGCCTTGCAGCAAATGGCCATCTCGATCGCACCCGCGGCACCCAGCATGTGGCCGGTCATGCTCTTCGTGGCGCTGGCGGCCAGCTTGCGGGCGTGGTCGCCGAAGACGTGCTTGATCATCCGGACCTCACACAGGTCGCCCACCGGGGTGCTGGTGGCGTGACAGTTGATATAGTCCATCTGATCGGGGTTCAGGCTC
>JBGAPN010000321.1:0-6254 GCA_044221235.1 Limisphaerales bacterium | reverse complement strand
TGCCGATCTGGGCGCCCGGTTCCCCCGCGAGAAGGACAAGTTCACCGTTCTGACGCTCGACGATCAGGGACAGATCTCCGCCATTCGCTACGCCGCCGCGGGCAAGGAACTCCAGGAACTGATCGAGGGCGGCGCCAAGCCGCAGCCGTGACGCCCGCGTCTGAACCTTGCGACGGCAACGCATCCACCCCGACATCGTGAACCAGCGCCCTGCACCCTCTCCCGGCGGTTCACGTTCCAACGTCAACTCCCCCCTGGGCCCGCTCGCCTTTTTGGCACTTCTGCTGACCCTGGTCCTGACCGGGGGATGCAAGGTCGGACCCAACTTCAAGACACCCGAAGCCCCGGTGGCGTCCCAATGGTCCACCAACGGCCCCGCGGGTACCAACCGGCTCAATGCCGCCGACGCCTACTGGTGGCGTCAGTTCAATGACCCGATCCTCGACCAACTCGTCGAGACCGCCTTCCGGAATAATCCCACTCTGCAGTCCGCCGGCGTACGCATCCTGCAGGCGCGGGCCCAGTTGAACTACGCAATCGGGAATCTGTTTCCGCAGCAACAGGGACTTTCTTCCGGCGTCAATTACACCCGGCTCAATCCCTCCTCCCTGGCGTTCAGCCCCGCTGGATTGAGTCCCGATTTCTTGACGGACCAGATGCTTTTCTCCGCCTCCTGGGAAATCGACCTGTGGGGAAAATACCGCCGCACCATCGAGTCCGACCGCGCCACCTTCGTGGGAACGTTGGCGTCCTACGACGACGCACTGGTCACGCTGATTGCGGATGTCGCCACGTCCTACATCAATATCCGGACCGCCGAGGAACGTCTCCGTGTCGCCCAGCGGAACGCCGAAACCCAGACGGAGAGCCAGCGGGTGGCCAGCGCCCGGTTCCGCCTCGGTGAATCGCCGGAACTCGACGTGCAGCAGGCATCCACGTTGCTGTCCCAGACCCGTTCACAGATCCCGCGCCTCCAGAACACCCTGAACCAGGCCCGCAACGGACTCGCCGTCCAGCTGGGGTTGCCGCCCGACCAGGTCAACGCCCTTCTGAAAGGTCCCGCCCCCATTCCCACCTGTCCCGACACCGTGTCGGTCGGCATTCCGAGGGATCTGCTGAGACGGCGTCCGGACGTCCGTGCCGCGGCCTTCGCCGCCGCGTCCCAGTCCGCCTTGATCGGCGTGGCCCGGGCCAACATGTACCCGGCCCTTTCGTTGTCCGGTGCCTTCGGATTTACGTCGAACAACGAGGGCAACAGCTCTCTGTCGGACATGTTCCTGTGGCAGAGCCGGGCGGCCCAGGCCGGCGCGTCGCTGGTCTGGCCTGTGTTCAACTATGGACGGCTGGTGAACCAGGTGCGGGTTCAGGACGCCTCGTTCCAGCAGGCCGTGTTGAATTACCAGAATGTCGTGCTCACCGCCCAACAGGAGGTGGAGAACGGTCTGTCCGCCTACACCACCGAGCGGCAGGCGCTGGATCAACTCACCGCCGCCGCCAATGCCGCGCGCCGCTCGGCCAACCTTTCCCTGGTCCAGTACAAGGCCGGTGAGGCGGATTACACCACGGTCCTCAGCGCCGAACAGTCGCAGCTCAGCGTCGAGGATTCCGTGGCCTCCTCGCAGGGCAACCTGGCCCTCGGGTGGATCGCGCTCTACCGGGCGTTGGGAGGGGGATGGGAACTGCGGGAGGAACACGACGTTGTCTCAGAGGAGATCAAGGCGGCGATGGCGCGCCGGACCGATTGGGGAAAACTGCTCGAGCCCGCCCATCATCTGCCCACCCAGCCACCGGAAGAACCCTGAATGCCGAACATGGACCATCCCCACTCCAAGCCCCGGCCGCCTGGACCGCGCCGGATTCCGCGGCCGGACCCCCGCCGGCTTATCGCCGTGTTCCCGGCCGTTCTGGCGTTGCTCCTGGTTTCGGGCTGCCGACGTCCCGCACGGACCGAAGCCCCGCCGCCACCGTCCGTCACGGTGGCCGCTCCTGCCCAACGGCCGGTGGCCGAATTCCTGGACCTTACCGGCACCGTTGCCGCCTCGCGAACCGTGGACCTGGTCGCCCGCGTCAGCGGATTTCTCGATTCGGTCCACTTCGCGGACGGTGCCTTGGTGGACGCCGGACAACTCCTCTTTGTCATCGAACCGGCGCCTTACCAACAGCAGGTGGCGCTCAACGAGGCCGCCCTCGCGCAGGCGCAATCGGAATACGAACGGCAACAGGCCCTGGTGAAGGAGAATGCCACCTCCGTTTCAAGCGTGGAGAAATGGCTCAGCACCCGCGATCAGGCCAAGGCCCAGTTGGAGCTGGCCCGGATCAATCTCGGATACACGCGGGTCACCGCCCCGTTCACCGGCCGCATCGGCCGACGCCTCGTGGACCCGGGCAACCTGGTCGGGGCGGGCGGCGCCACCAAGCTGGCGACCCTCGAACAGCTCCGCCCCATCTACGTGAACTTCAGCGTCAATGAACGCGATGCGCTGTACCTCCGCGATCGCATGAAGCAGGTCGGCCTCGACCCGAAGGCCTCGGTGGGAAAGCTCCCGGTATTCGCCGGCCTCGCCAACGAGCAGGGTTTTCCCCACCGCGGAACGCTCGATTTCACCGACAACGAGATCAGCACCACCACTGGCACGATCAGCCTGCGCGCCGTGTTTCCCAACGAGGACCGGACGTTGTTCCCCGGCCTGTTTACCCGCGTCCACATTCCCCTGGGCGAGCCGCAGCCGATGCTGGTTGTTCCCGGAAGCGCCATCGGGAGCGATCAGCAGGGAGACTACGTGCTGGTGGTGGGCGACCGCGACATCGTGGCACGGCGCTCCGTGGTCAAGGGGCCGGCCGTGCCGGACGGAACCGCCATCCGCAGTGGACTGGCCCTGGCCGACCGGGTCGTGGTCAACGGCATCCAGAACGCGCGCCCCGGAATCCGGGTGACTCCAATCCAGGCCACTCCGGCGGCGGCCGCTTCCCGACCCTAATCCCCGAACGCTTTCCCGAAGGCCGCCTCATGCTCGCCAAGTTCTTCATCGAGCGCCCGGTCCTCGCGAACGTCATCGCGCTGGTCACCATGCTGCTCGGGGCGGTGGCGATGTTCCTCCTCCCGGTGGCGCAGTATCCACCCATCACCCCGCCCACCGTCCAGGTCACCACCACGTATCCCGGGGCCAGCGCCCGCATTTTGCTCGAAACAGTCGCGCTGCCGATCGAGCAGCAGGTCAACGGCGTGGAACGGATGCTTTACATGCAGTCCAACTGCACATCCGACGGCCGCTACACCCTGACGGTGACCTTCGAGGTGGGGACCGACCTGGATTTTGCCCAGGTGCTGGTGCAGAACCGCGTGTCCGCCGCCCTGGCGCAGCTGCCCGCATCGGTCCAACAACAGGGCGTGGTCACCCGCAAGAAGCAAACCTCCCCGCTGCAGATCATCACGCTCACTTCCAAGGACGAGCACCTTGGGGCGCTGTTTCTGGGGAATTTCGCCACGCTTCAGCTGCGCGATCAACTGGCCCGGCTTCCCGGCGTCGGTGACGTCGTGGTTTTCGGCATGGACGAGTATTCCATGCGGATCTGGCTCGACCCCGCCGCACTGCTCCAGCGTTCGCTGACGCCGCAGGACGTGATCAACGCCATCTCCCGTCAGAACGCCAGCGTCGCCGCCGGCCAGATCGGCATGCCGCCCACGCCCGCGGGACAGGAATTTCAGCTCACCGCCAACGTACCCGCCACCTTGACGGATGTGGCGGGCTTCGAGCAGATCATTCTCAAGACCGGAACCAGCGGGCAGGCCGACATCACGCGCCTCCGCGACGTCGGTCGTGTCGAGTTGGGGGCCCGCAGTTACAGCCAGCTCTTCAAGGTGGATGGAAAGCCCGCCGCGGGCATCGCGATCTACCAGCTCCCCGGCGCCAACGCCCTGGCGACGGCCGATGCCGTGCGCGACCTGCTCGCCCGCCTGGCTTCCGGATTCCCCGACGGCCTCGTCCACGAGATTCCCTTCGACGTCACCACCTTCGTCCGGGAATCAGTCAATGAGGTGTACCGAACGCTGCTGGAGGCCGGCGTGCTCGTCCTCGCGGTCATCGTGGTGTTCCTGCAAAACGCGCGGGCCACGCTGGTTCCCGCCACCACGGTGCCGGTCACCATCATCGGCGCCTTCGCCGCAATGGCCCTGATGGGATTCAGCATCAATCTGCTGACGCTCTTCGCCGTCGTGCTCGCCATCGGAATCGTGGTGGACGATGCCATTGTCGTGGTCGAGGGGGTCTCCCAGCATGTGGAGCGCGGACAGACTCCCAAGCAGGCCAGCATCGACGCCATGCGGGAACTCATGGGTCCAGTGATCGGCATCACGCTGGTGCTCATGTCGGTGTTCCTTCCGCCCGCCTTCATGCCGGGCATCACGGGGCAGATGTACCGGCAATTCGCCCTGGTGGTCGCAGCCACCGCCGTGATCAGCGCCGTCAACGCCCTGACGCTCAAGCCCACCCAATGCGCCCTCTGGCTGCGGCCAGTGGATCCTGCGCGTCGCAAGAACCTGTTCTTCCGCGCCTTCAACGCCGTCTACGAACCGTCGGAACGCGCCTACACCCGGCTGGTCCGGCGGGTGGTGAACCGCAGCGGCACGGCGGCCGCAGTCACGCTCGGGCTGCTGGCCGTTTCGCTGTGGAGCCTGACCCGCATTCCCGCCGCCTTCATTCCCGCCGAGGACCAGGGCTACCTCATGGTGGCCGTGCAGGTGCCGGACGGCGCTTCGCTGGGCCGGACGGAACGGGTGATGGACGCGGTGGCGCAGACGGGTCTCAGGACTCCCGGGGTGCAGCGGGCCATTGCCATCGGCACCGGGGGGCCGTCCCCCCTCGACGGTGACGTATCGCTGGCCAACGCAGGGATCGTGTACCTGATGCTCCGCACCTGGGATGAACGCGGCCCGGGGCAGGACCTCGATTCCATCCGACGCCAACTGGCCCAGGGGTTGGCAACGATCCAGGAAGCCCGGACGCGGATCCTGATTCCTCCGCCGATCCAAGGCCTGGGCGCGTCGAGCGGATTCCAGATGCAGATTGAGCTCACCGATGGCAGTCAGGACTTCGCGCGACTGCAGGCGGTCACCGACCAGATCGTGGACGAGGCGTCCAAGTCTCCCGAGGTCGAGGATGTGTTCACCGCCTTCCGGGCCAGCGTGCCGCAATTATCGCTGACCGTGGATCCCTCGCTCGCCGCCACCCGCAATGTCAACGTGGGAGACGTTTACAGCGCGCTCCAGACCTTCCTTGGATCGACCTATGTCAATCTGTTCACCCGCTTCGGACGCAATTACATGGTTTACGTCCAGGCCGATCCCGCGCGGCGGATGGGCATTGCCGACATCCAGCAGTTGAATGTTCGGAGTCAGGGGGGTGACATGGTTCCCGTCGGATCGCTCGCCAACATCACGCCCTCGGTGGGACCGTCCGTCGTCTCACTCTACAACCTGCATCCCTCCGCCACCCTCAACGGCGCGGCCGCCCCCGGGTTCAGTTCCGGTCAGGCGTTGGACGCCATGGAGCGCATCGCACAACGCATCCTGCCTCCGGGAATGGGCTACGAATGGACAGCCCTGGCCTACCAGGAACGGCTGGTCGGCGGTTCGGTGTACCTGATTTTCGCCCTGGCCCTGCTGCTGGTGTACTTGGTGCTCGCGGGTCAGTACGAAAGCTGGTCCTCCCCGGCCGCCGTCATCCTCGCCGTTCCCCTCGCCCTCCTGGGAACCGTTGCGGCCCTGGGATCGCTGGGCATGGACAACAATCTCTATGTTCAGATCGGCCTGGTCCTCCTGATCGCCCTCGCGGCCAAGAATGCCATTCTGATTGTCGAGATGGCCCGGGAGGGTCGGGCCGCCGGTCGTCCACTGTTGGACGCCGTGGTTGAGGCATCACGGGTTCGGTTCCGGCCGATCCTGATGACGTCGTTCACTTTTATTCTCGGCGTACTCCCGCTCGTATTTGCCACCGGCGCCGGCGCGGCCGCCCGACGTTCGCTGGGCATCGCCGTGGCGGCCGGCATGCTGGCGTCCACCGGATTGGCGGTGTTACTGGTCCCCGCCCTCTTCGTCGTCCTCCAGCGCTGGGCGGAACGCCGCTCGATCGCCCGTCCGGCCCACGGCTGACCACGTCCGGCCATGTTCGCCCGTTTCTTCATCGAGCGCCCGGTCCTGGCCAACGTCATCGCCCTGATCACAGTGCTGCTCGGCGCGGTCGCTCTGTTCAACCTTC
>JBGAPN010000320.1:0-6258 GCA_044221235.1 Limisphaerales bacterium | reverse complement strand
CATGCAGTCCCGCCGCGGACGGGCCCACGATGACGGATCCGGCCCAGTTTGAGACTTTCCTGGCCTCGTACCAGGACATGGTGTTTAGCACCGCCGTCCGCCTGTTGGGCAATGAGGCCGAGGCGGAGGACGTATCCCAGGAGGTCTTCCTCCGGGCATGGAACCATTTTCCTGAGCTGGTCGGTAGCCCCACGGCGGGCGGCTGGCTGAAAACCGTCGCCCGGAACCTCTGCCTGAACCATCTACAGCGATATCGATCGCGTTGGAAGATGTTCAGCGATTTGGCACCGGAGGATGAGGACTCCGATTCCCGGCCCCTCGAATTCGCGGCACCGGAAACCCTGGAATCCACCCTCCTGACGGCCGACCAGCGGGAACTGATTGAGCAGGCGCTGACCCGGCTACCGCCCGATCAACGAATCGCCCTTGTTTTGTATCATTTTGAGGACATGGATTATGCGGAGATTGCGACGCAACTCGGAGTGTCCCTCGGCAAGGTCAAAACGGACATCTTCCGTGCCCGCGAAACCCTGCGAAAAAAACTGCAACCTGCCCGCGACTCCGTGGGTGTTTAGAATGGAGCCGATCATGAACGAAGGCCGCTCACCCAAGGATCCGTTGGCCGCCTGGACGTCCCAGGTGCTGGGGCAATTGCCTCAGCGCCGGGCTCCGGCCACGTTGGCGCCCCGGGTCTTGCTGGCGATGGCCAGGCAACGGGCACTCCCTTGGTACCGAAGACCTTGGATGGAATGGCCCCGTGGGTATCAGGTGATCACGGCCTTGGCAGCGTTCGCGGTGATTTGTGCCGGAGGATGGTGGCTCCTGCCGCACGCTGATGCCGTCAGCCTTTCTTCGGCCGCCGGGGCTGCTTCCCAACTGGAGTCGGTACGCGAGGTCAGCACGACCGCGGATATCCTGAGGAGCGTTGGCCAAGCGTTAATTCTGGTAGTCCGGAACCTCAACTCGTGGGTGCTTGCGGGCGTGCTCGCAATGTTTGCCCTCATTTGGACCACCACCCTGGGCCTGGGTACCGCCTGTTGGCGCCTCGCCGCCGGAACCCGATAACCGAAACACTGTTGTTCGAATGAACCGATTTCTTCTGATTCTCCTGTTCGCCCTGGGTTTGGGATCCCTTGGACCAGGGTTGACCGTGTCAGGCCAGACTTCTGCCAACCCTCCAGACAACCCTCCTGCCCCCGAAACCCCGGAGTCGGGGAACGATGGCGCGTCGAAGGCGGTGAAACTCCGCATCAAGGTCGATTCCGGGTCCCAGGAGATCGTTCAGACGGGAATGCCGGTCCATGTCAAAACCAATGAAGTGGTCCCCATGGTGGTGGTGGTGCAGTCCTCGGCGACCATCGACGGCGAAGTGGAACACGACGTGGTCGTGGTGGGAGGCGAGGCCATCGTCAACGGTCACGTTGGAGGCAACGTCGTGAACGTGGGATCCGGGATCGTGTTGGGACCTGGTGCAACCGTCGATGGAAATGCGGTCGGCGTCTTGGGGGGCGTTGAGATGGGGGCTGATTCGGAGATCAAGGGCGACGCCGTCGGTGTGGTCGGCGGAGTTCGGAAGGCCGCAGGAGCTCGGGTCGGCGGGAAGGTCTCCAATATCGCCATCGGAGACTGGATTGGTCCGGACGGCCATTCGCTTCCCAAATGGCTCAAGACGACATTCACCGAAATCCTGCTCAAGCTGCGTCCGTTGTCGTTTCGGGTGGGTTGGGTGTGGGTGGTGGCCGGCCTGTTCCTGGGTTTGTATATGCTTTTGGTACTGGCAGCGCCGGAGACGGTCCGGGCGGTGGCCAATACATTGTCCGAGCGGGGGGCCACGTCGTTCTTGATGGGCCTGCTGTCGCTGCCACTGGTGGCGCTGGTTTCCTTCATCCTGTTGCTGACCGGAATTGGCGTGCTGGCCCTTCCTTTTGTATGGGCCGCGGTGTTTTTCACCGGACTGGTGGGAAAGGCCGGACTGCTTCAGTTCCTTGGATCGCTCTTGGGAAAAGGTTCGAAACGGCCGCTGTCATCCGTGGGCGCACTTGTGGTCGGAGCCGTCCTTCTCTCGCTGCTTTATCTGATTCCGTTCCTGGGACTGCTGTTCTGGCTGAGCTTTTCACTGTGGGCCCTCGGGGCCGGCATGCTCGCGCTGATGAGCAGTTTTCGTCGTGAATCCACGGCGGCAGCCGTCGCCCCCGGTGTCCCTAATGCCGGACGTGTCGTGACTGCCCCGATGCCCTCGTATCCCGTTGTGCCCCCTCCCCCTTCGACCCCGCCCGCCGTCCCACCAACGTCGAGTGGACTTGCACCGGGATCGATGGCCCTCAATGCCGTCGTCCCGGACGTATCCGGCAGCTCGACACCCAGCAGTCCTCCGGTGAGTCCGGAATCGTCGATCCCGGCTTCCACGCCGATTCCGCTGCCTCAGACGATGGTTCCGGTCCCTCCGCCTCCGCCCGCCGCTCTCACTTACCCGCGCGTGGGATTGAAGGAGCGCATCTTCGCGATGGTGATCGATTGGTTCCTGCTTGCGATGTTTGTGAACTGGTTCGACATCGAGAAACTCAAGTGGCTGCTGTTTCTCGGATATTTTGGCGGCCTGTGGGTTTGGCGGGGTACGACGGTCGGTGGCATTGTCCTGCGTCTTCAGGTGGTGAGGCTGGACGGCCGGCCGATCGATGTCGGCACCGCTCTGGTTCGTGCCATTGCAGCGCTCTTCAGCGGTCTCGCCCTGGGAATTGGCTACTTCTGGATTGCCTGGGACCCGGAGAAGCAGGGGTGGCACGACAAGATCGCAGGAACCGTCGTGGTCCGGACTCCGAAATCCCAACCGCTGGTCTGAGCCCGGATTAATCCGGGCTGGGGCAGGCGGTCAGAAGCTAGCGATGAGCTGGAGGTAGTACCAATTGGCGTCGTGAGAGCCGCCTGAGTTGGCGAGGGACTGGTTGACGTAGGCGCCGGTGAAGAAGTGGCCGAAACCGGCTTCTGCGTTGAACCACTTGGTGATGGGGTAATTGAGGATGAGATCGACCTCCTGACCGACGAAGGAGTCGTTCTGGGGCTTTATGCTGTAGCCGCCGGTGGTGCGCGGGGCCTGGGCGACGCTGTAGAAGAAGTCCTCGGAGGTGAGGACCCAGTCGAGGTAGTAGTTGAGTGTCACCCGAAGTTTGCCGACGGGGAACCAGGTGGAGGTGAGGGCTACCTGTTGCATGTTCTGCCAGGAGAAGAAATCCATGAAACCGTAGAACTTGTGGTTGGTGGGGTAGAGATTGACGAAGGTGGTGTGTTCGTCGTCTTCGGGGTCATGGTCGCCCGAGGCTTGGTTGTAGAAGGCCCCGATCTTGGGCTTGGCCCAGGCGTTGGTGAACTGGTAGCCGCCCTCGAAGTGGAGGGCATAGGCGAGGTGATCAAGCTTCTGTCCATTGACGACCAGGGGAGTCCCTTTGGGGTACTGGTACTGGCCGGCTTGTCCGGCCATCTCAACATCGTAGTACCAGCCCTTGAGCTGGGCGGGGTCGGACTTGAGATGGGTGCCGAGGGTGTAGATGTCGCGGGGGGAATTGCCTTTCTGGACGGTGCCCAGATTGTTGGGGGAATTGTTGTTGGCATTGTCCCCGAGGAAGTAGAACTCGGCGATGGTGAGCGGAATCGCACCGCGGGATTGGGAGTAGATGCCCCAGAAGACCTCGTCCCAGTTGACGAGGTCGGAGCCCTGGTTGACGGGGAGGACCAAAGAGCCGGCGAAGGCGTCGATCCAGAACTTGTCCTTTTCGTAGCGGAGCTTGGCGGCGTCGAAGACGCGGCCGATGTTGTCCCAGATGAAGCCGCCGATGAGGCGTTCCTCGCCGTAGCTGAGTTCCTGGCGTCCGGCCTTGAGTGTGACGGGGAAGGCCTTGGGATTGCCGAAGACGGCGTAGTACTGGTAGAGGCCGATGGGGGTGTTGGAGCCTGGATTGGGATCACCGGCCCAGCCGTTTTGGGAACTGGACTGGGCCTCGACGTAGCCGCGGACCCAGTCGGTGGGAGCATAACCGGCCCAGAGCTGGGAGCGGAAGAGGGAGAAGTCGTTGTGGGCGGTGGGGGAGGCGGCGTTGAAGTCGACGGCGAGGGGCCCGGCGCCATTGGCGGCCATGTAATTGCGGGACTCGTAGCGGAAACGCCCCCAGGCCCCGAGCGTCCAGTGGTTGAACTCCGGGGCCTGCTCCCGCAGCCAGCCATCCAACAACCCAGGATACGGCCGGTACGCCAATGGACTCACAGGCGGGGCGGGGTAAACATAATCCGGCGTGGCCACGGCCGGGGACGCCGGGGTCGCAGCCGGTGGTGCGCTGCTGGGAGTCTGGGCTTGGCCCAAACGGACGGTTGAATTCAGCGCGAGCAGGGCAAGCGCGACCTGCAGAGTTGAGGAGGAGGTGTTCATTTCCGGGAGGCGTTGGCGACGGACGGCGGCTGGACGGAGGCTGGACCCAGCCGGGGGTGGACGGTGTTTGTTTCAGAGGCCGGCATGGGCCAACCTTCCCTCCTTTTACCTTCTTTTGAGGGGTTCCGGACAAGCAACCGATGATGAATCCTTTTGCGGTCACTCCGGAAAAGGCCTCACGAACATTCGGACCGGCACCTCGGGTCTGGCATGGAGCCGGCCCGCACTCGGACGATTTCTGGCCCGTGACCGTGATGAAATGCCGGACCTTCGGTCCAACCGGGGCGTTCCATGCTCGACTTCATATCAGATGCATTTCGCAACCGGGGGCCGGTGGGCGGGCTCTTTGTTGCCGTGTTGATCCTCTTGTTGGGCGCGCCGCTGTTCCTCTGGCCCATGCTTCAGTCCCTGGAGGTGCTTCAGGTGCTGCCATTCGTTCTCATGGTGTCGCCCCTCCTGCTGGCGATCGTGCTTCACCGGCGCCGCCGGGGCATTCGCAACGACACTTCGGGTCCGATTCACACCTGGCCCAAACTGGGGCAGAACGACCGGTTCGCTGTCCGGTCCAAACTCACGCAACCGGTCAAACGCAAATAGAACATGAGTGCCGTCGCCGTCCTTACTCCCGTCGTCATCGCCGCCTGGCCCGCCCTGAGCGCAGCCGTGGTTTCGGCCGCCGCGCAATTAGGCTTCACCGTCGTGGACGAGCTGGCCACGGAGAAGGCCTACAAGACCGCCCAGGACACCGGCCGGCGTACCGTCGAAATGGAGGTGCCCCACAGTGAGGTCGTGACCGGCACGCTGGGCCGCGACCAACAAATCCGAATGACCCGGAACGGGTTCACCGCGGTCTTCGGCCGCGATGCCCGGGGCCGCGCCTCGTTCTGTGTGTCCGGCGAAGGTCACACGGAGGAGGAACTTCAAGCGATCGGGGAGGAGTTGGGCGGCCGGATGGTGCAGCAGTACGTGCTCCAGAAACTCCGGTCGGAGCTTTCGGACCGGGGCATGAGCCTGGTGAGCGAAACGGTCGAAGAAAACCAGTCGATTCGCCTCACAGTCCGGCATTGGCAGAACTGACCGTTTCCCGCGTTCCGGCGGGTTTCCCGTCCTCCCCATGGTCACCCGAATCCCTTTTCGGCCCCAATGCCGCGGCTTCTCGCTGATCGAGATGCTGTGCGTACTGGCGATCATCGGAGTCCTGTCCAGTCTCCTCCTTGGGGCAGTGGGCCGGAGCTATCAGCGGTTCCAGCGATTTGCCGGGGAGTGGGATTCCCGGGCCCACGTCGACGAGGTGCGCATCCAGGTTTCCAAGTTCGTCGATCAGAACCCGGACTATTCCCGGCTGTCGCTCGATGATCTCGTCCAGCGCTTCACCCTCAGCTCGAAGTGCGTCCGGTTCCTCAAGTCGAAGCAGGTGAGTTTTCATCCTTTCAGCAGCGAAACCCCGCTCTCCGATCCGGTCATCGTTTATCATCCTCGTCCCAAGGAGGCATTGGTTTGGACCAAGGAAGCCATCGTCACTGCCCCCGAATACGCCCGCTAATCCCGTCATTCCATGAAACTCCGCGAATACGAAATTACCATCAGTCCCAACGGCGACGTCGAAATCCATGTCGACGGGTTCAAGGGAAAGGGATGTCTGGAAGCCATCAAGATGTTTGAGGAGATCGTGGGCCAGACCACCGACCTGCGCCACACCAGCGGATTTTATGAGCCGGACGAAGAAGTGACGCTGCGCGGGCAGCAGCATCATTGAACTTGCGGCGCCCCGGCGGACGTCCCGCATAGGAGCGTCTGCCGGGGTTTCACTCCTTGCCCTCCCCTCTCTCCAGCTATTATCC
>JBGAPN010000319.1:0-6262 GCA_044221235.1 Limisphaerales bacterium | reverse complement strand
CGACCTGTGCAGAGACCGCCTCCATCACATCGGGGCGGCGAAGGTTGACTTTCTTCGGCGGGGTTCCCCCGGGTGGCGCTGGGTCAATGGTCATTTCGTCAGGAATTTTAGAGTCTAAACCAACGGCGTCGAGGGCGTTGTCGACGGGCACGCCCCCTCCAAAGTCCGGTCCAACCTCAATTGGGCTGGATCATCCAGTCAATGATCGCCTTCTGCACATGAAGCCGGTTTTCGGCTTCCGTGAAGATGGTGTCGGCATGCGCCTCCAACGTGGCTTCGTCGATCTCCTTGCCGCGGTAGGCGGGCAGGCAGTGCATCACCAGAGCATCCGGGCGGGCTCGCTTCACCAAAGCGGTATTGATCTGATAACCCGCCAAACGGCGCAACCGCTCCGCGGACTCGGCTTCCTTGCCCATGGAGACCCACACAACCGTGTAGAGCAAATACGCCCCCGTCGCCGCCCAGTCGAGGTCGGGTGTCACGATGGCCTTGGCGCCACTCGGAAAATACCAGCAGTGGGTTTGGGCCGGAACTCCCGGAAGAGCGGGACCCGATGCCGCCCCAGCGCGTTGCAACAGTTCGGGTGACGGCTGGTAGCCCCCGGGAGCCGCCAAACGCAGCTCAAAACCCAGCTTCGCCGCCGCAAAAATCCAGCTCGCCGGAACGTTGCATGCCGCGTCCCCGACGAAGGTCACCACTTTGCCGCGAATTGTGTCCTGGCGCTTCTCCTGGAAGGTGAAAATGTCGGTCAGGATTTGGCAGGGATGCTCGTCGTCGGTGAGGGCATTGACGGTCGGGATACCCGAATACCGTGCGAACAACTCAACGTCGGCCTGCGAAAAGGTCCGGATCACCGCCCCGTGCAGCATGCGACCCAACACCCGGGCCGTATCCTGGATCGGCTCCCCGCGCCCCAATTGGATGTCGTTGGCGTTCAGGAATAGGACGGAAGCCCCCAGCTCCCGGAGGCCCACCTCAAAACTCACACGGGTCCGGGTTGAGGACTTGCTGAAGATCAACCCCCACGTTTGCCCGGTCAGCGGACGGGCATGCTGATATCGGGATTGTTTGAACCCGGAGACACGGCCGAGGATGGATTCCATGTCCTCGACCGTTAGCGCTTCAAGGCTGAGCAAATGTTTCATCGAAACCGTCGCTGGCGGCGAAAAGCCGTGGATAGAACCAAAACTTTGCGACTTGTGAATTCAAATTCGCGACTATTTTCAGCTTTGCCCTCCTCCCGCCGGAAAAACCGACGGTCTCCCTCGAGCTCAACGGCGGCGGGCACCACCCCGGGTCCGCTGCCGCCTCAAGGGAAGCAGGGCCAGGTGGACCATCAGCCAGATCGGGACGGCAAACACCACGATCGCCAGCACCCGCTCCAGGGTCCACCCAAGGTAGCCCGACTGCACCGGAAAGAGAGCGATCATGAAATAGCCGGCGAAACGCGTGTGTCCCAGGAAGGACATTCCCCTCGGGTACCGTCGTCGCAACCCGCTCCAGAGCGCAAGAATGCCCAGGCACAGCACGACCAGGGTGACCCCCATGTTCAGGAGGCTGGGAGCAGGAAGCACCCCATTCCTAGTGATCCGCGGTAGGGTCTGAACTACCCACTGTGCCCCGGCCCAAAGGAGGGCGAAGCCGGTTTGCACCGCTGTGCTAAATGACGCTTTGGGTGAGGTTAACTCATTGACCACCCAGCCGAAATACAGGGGCACAATCCCCCAGATGAGTTCCGAATGCTGGAACGGGAGTCGCACCAATTCCCAGAACGTGGATGCCAGGTTTGCCGACACGCCGGGATACTCCAAAGGCTCCGCATTAAACACAAACTCGTCCCGTCGCCACCACCTGCCCCACCATTGCCTTTGGCCCTGCAATTGCTGAACGTGACCTCCTTCCGATGATCCGGCTCCGAGTATCCACCGCACTGCAACTCACCCTGGTCCTGGCACTGACCACCGGGCTGATCCTTCACCGCCGGACCACTACGTCCCGTGGGCTTCCCGGTAACATCCAGACGGCCGCCATCCCATCGGAGACTGCGGCAAACGCCCCGTCTCGCCGCCCTTCCCCAAGTCCGATCCCGTCCGCCGCACCCCGGTTTGACGGTCCGCCAGCACTTCTGGAACCGGCTGACCGACGTTGGAATCGTCCGCTCCCCGAACCGGAGTTCGAGCAGTTCCGTCTCTGGGCAAACACCTACTTGGCTGCCAGCCCGCTGGAACGGGCGAACATGATCGAATCGGGAACGGCCCTGGCCCAGGTCCGCCGGGAACAACTCAAGGATTTGATTCAGTCTGATCCCCGACTGGCTCTCAAATTGGCCCTCCCCGTTGCGGTTCGCCGGCAAATGCCCCCTGGGATTGCGGAATTGCTGGAGGAACGCATCGACGGCCGCGGAGATCTCAATGTCATTGCCGCCCTCCCCCGGGAAGGCACCGAGGCGAGCGTCCCGCCAACCTGGAGGACGGCGCAGCTCGGGGATCGGACGTTCATGGCATATACCTTCGGGAGACGCGTCGACGAGCCCACCCGGAGGGATATCCCGCTTCACGGGCTCGCCTTGGATAACCAGATGGCCGTCGACGAGAATCCTGTCCGGATCCTCGAAGCCGAGGAGCGCGAAACCCGACCCGGGACCGAACCCGTCTGCGGCGTGGCCGGCTGGCCGGCGGATGTTTTTGGAACCGAACTGGCGGTGGACACCGGTGACGACATCCCCGCCGTGCTGTGTTCCCCTGCGCATGCGGAGGAGCTCAATCGGAAGCTGATCCAAGCAGAATCACAGACGGGTTCCACCGAACTGACCGCGGAAGGAATCGTCCGGCCGGCCTCCGCTTACACGGAGGGAATCAAGCGTCTGGTTTTGATTCGCGTGGACTTTCCCGACAAAACCGGTGAGCCCTTCTCCAGTTCCAAGGGAACAACCCTGGTCACTGCCATCGACCAGTTTTACCAGGAGAATTCCTACGGCCGAGCCGGATTCCAACCGGTCGGCGAGGGATCTGCGGTGACCCCGACGCTGAGGCTTCCGCGATCTACAACCGAATATGGAAGCCTGGGCGCCTCCAAACTTCGAGACGACGCGAGAACGGCCGCCAGGAACGCCGGCTTCGTCCTTTCGAACTACGATTTCGATGTCATCTGTTTTCACTCCGTTCCCGGCTTCGGCTGGGCGGGTCTGGGTTATGTTGGATCACCAGGCGCCTGGGTCCAGGACGCCTTCGACGACCGGGCCGGCGTGTTTTGCCACGAGCTTGGCCACAATTTTGGTCTGAATCATGCCAACTTCTGGGACACCGCCGGGGAAAGCATCCTTGGAGCGAAGGGGACCAGCGTGGAGTATGGCGATACCTTCGACACCATGGGGAATGCCGCCGGAGGTCGGCGACAGTTCAATGTCCGGAACAAGGCCTACTTGAACTGGCTGCGTGGCTCGACGGAGATCCAGTCGCTGAGCGCGAGTGGCACCTTTCGCCTGTACGCCCATGACGCCACCAACGCCAGCGGGATCCGTGCGCTGCGCGCGGTGCGTGACGCCCAAAATGCGTATTGGTTTGAGTACCGGGCCCGGTTCGCCGACAGCCGCTGGATGTCCAACGGGATCGGCGTCCGCCGCGCCCGATCCGATTCCTCCCGGCAAAGTCAGCTCCTCGACACCACCCCAGGTTCGCCGGATGGCAAAAATGACTCTGCACTGGTTATCGGCCGGACCTTTTCCGATCCCGTGGTTGGGATTCACGTGACCCCAATCCAACTGCTCAAGACGGATCCCCCGTCGGTGGAGGTGGTGGTCAACCGCGGGTTGTTTCAAGACGACCAGCCACCGTCATTGAATGTCACCGCCAGCGCCACATCGGTTCCGGTTAACACCACGGTCACACTCCGAGCCAATGCCACCGATCCCGACGGAGATTCTCTGGCCTTTGCCTGGGACTTTGGCGACGCAGAATTCGGCTCCAACAGCGATACCGTCACTCACCAATGGACCGCGGCCGGGGAATACACCGCGCGGTGCGTGGTCTCTGACATGAAGGGAAAGACCCGGAGCGACTACGTCGTCGTCCGGGTTGGGTCACCAGGAACCTTCCGGCTCTCCGGAATGGTTCGGCGGGATGGGCTCCCGCTGGATGGAGTCCGGGTGTTTGTGTCGAACACTCGCATGACCTACACCGGTTTTGACGGCACCTATGTCCTCACCGGGCTCACGTCCGGCCAGTACGCCGTGAAGGCCCAGACCGAGGGACTGCTCTTCACCCGCGACGGATTCAGCAATCCGGTGTCGGTTGCCCCCAGCCGGTCGGACATCGATTTCATCGGCGCGCCGCCGGGTGATCTCGAGTTCGCCACACTCGTTCCTGCAGGAGCGGAATGGCGTTATCTCGACAACGGCAGCAATGCCGGAACCGCTTGGAGAGCGTCCAACTTTGATGACAGCGCCTGGAAACGGGGACCCGCGCAATTGGGATATGGAGACGATGACGTGGTCACCACCATCGGATTCGGCCCCGACTCCAACAACAAGTACATCACTTCCTATTTTCGGCATGAGTTCGTGGTGGAGGAGCCCGGCCGGATCCTTTCGGCCACCCTCGGGGTCATGCGGGATGACGGGGCCGTTGTGTACCTAAACGGGAAGGAAGTCCACCGAAGCAACATGCCGTCCGGGACAATCACCTACAGAACACCCGCATCTTCCGCCGTCCAAACCGCAGACGAGAGCACCTACTACGAAACGGATCTTTCGGGTACCGATTTTCTGGCTGGGCGGAATGTCCTAGCGGTTGAAATCCACCAAAGCTCGGCAGGCAGCACGGACGTCAGTTTCAATCTCCGCCTGGACGCCTTGCTCTCTCCGGCAACCGGCGTCGGACTGTTCCCGGAGCTGGCAACAGAGATCACCACAGACGGTGTGACTGTATCCTGGCCATCGGCGTTTACCGGCTATTCGCTCCAGGTCCGATCGTCCCTCGGCGCCGACGGTGACTGGCAACCGGTGGATGCTCCAATCGAATCCCTGGACGGCCGTTCCCGCGTCGTGCTCCCAGCTACGGACTCCATCCGGTTCCTGCGTCTCAACCGGTAGGTTGAGACCGGAACGCCGAGCGATTTTGCCTTCCCCGCAGAAGCCGGGCGCTCCAGCCTCCGCGGGTCATGCCCCGATCATTATTGTCGTCGACTCGATGGAGGAAGCATTTCGGCGCACTCACCGCCTGCGCATTGGCTGGCGCCGGCCTGAATCTCCTTGCGGACAGTCGCCCTGTTGCGACGGACCACCAGACTGCTTTGGACCGGTACGTGGCGCTTCCAGACGCATCTTATGCATGGAAGCTGGCAATCTCCCTCCGCGATGACAGTGCGACCGGCTACGCCATCGACCTCACGTCCCAGACCTGGCGCAGTGCGTCGGAGGTGGACCGACCGGTCTGGAAGCACTGGTTGCTGGTAGTGAAACCGGACAACCTGTCTCACCCAACCGGGCTCCTCTTCATTTCCGGTGGAAACAACAAGTCGACCAAGCCGCCAACGCCAACGCGCGAACTGATTCAGATCGCCAAAGACACCCAATGCATCGTGGCGGAACTCAAAATGGTTCCCAACCAATCTCTCGTCTTTGGTGGGGACGGACAGGAACGTTCCGAGGACGACTTGATTGCGTACACTTGGGACAAGTTCCTGCGGACGGGCGACGAAACGTGGCCGGCCCGGCTTCCGATGGCCAAGTCGGCCGTCCGAGCCATGGACACCGTCACCGAGTTCCTGGCCTCGGAACAAGGCGGCAAGGTCAAGGTCGACCAATTTGTCGTCGCCGGCGGTTCCAAGAGGGGCTGGACCACCTGGGCCACTGCGGCGGTGGACCGGCGCGTCGTTGCCATCTGTCCCATCGTGATTGACGTGCTGAACATGGAAAAATCCATGGACCATCACTATCGGGCGTACGGTTTTTATGCGCCTGCCGTCGGAAATTATTCGGAGCAGCACCGAATTATGGACTGGCTCGGCACCCCTGAGATGAAGGCGCTTCAACACATTGAGGACCCGTACTTCTACCGTGACCGGTTCACAATGCCCAAGCTCCTGATGAATGCGGCAGGAGACCAGTTTTTCCTGCCGGATTCCTCCCAGTTCTTTTTCGACGACCTGCCGGCGCCGAAGTACCTGAGGTACATTGCCAACACCGACCACTCACTGCGGGGCAGCGACGCCTACGAAACGCTCCTCGCCTGGCAGTACGTCATCGCCAACCGGGCCGCCTTGC
>JBGAPN010000318.1:0-6908 GCA_044221235.1 Limisphaerales bacterium | reverse complement strand
CTGTTTGAAGGCGTTTTCCAGGTGCCGCCCGGACATTTCCTGGTCGCAACGCCGGGGAGTTTCCGGCTGCAGCGGTATTGGGATTTTGATTACCCGGAGGGCCCGGCCGCTGAGGACACCGCTGAATCGGATGCCGGTTTCATCGAGGAATTCCGGGCGGCACTGGACGAGGCGGTGCGGCTCCGGATGCGTGCCGACGTGCCGGTGGGATGCTATCTGAGCGGGGGGCTCGACTCCTGCGCCGTCCTCGGGCTGGCCGCCCGCCACGCCCAAGTGCCCATCCACTCCTTCACGCTGACCTTTGACGATGCGGCGTATGACGAGGGTCAGATCGCGGAGGAGATGGCAAGGCATGCGGGGGCGAAGTTTCTCCCAATCCCCGTGCGCCCTTCCGATTTGGCGGATCATTTCGCCGACGCGGTCTGGCATGCCGAGACCCTGTTTCTCAATGGGCACGGGGTGTCGAAATTCCTCTTGAGCCGTGCCGTGCGGGATGCCGGCTACAAGGTCGTGTTCACCGGCGAGGGATCGGATGAAATCCTGGGTGGCTATGTGCATTTCCGTCAGGACGTCCTGGAGGAGGACGCCACCGGCCCCAATCCGGATGCGGCGAAGGAACAGATGCGCGAACTGGAAGCCCGGAATACCGTGTCGCGAGGCATGCTGCTCGCCGTGGGGGAATCCGTGCCGCTGGATTTCGTGGAAACGCTCCTGGGTTATGTCCCGAGCTGGATGCGGGTGTTCGGTTCGGCGGCGGCCCGGCGGGGCTTCCTCCTCGCAGACTCCTTTCGACGCCAGTTCGAGGGCTGGGACGGTGCCCGATTTTTCCTGGGTCAGGTGGATGTGCCCGGGCAGCTGGCCGGGCGCGAACGGCTCAACCAATCGCTGTACCTCTGGAGCAAGAGCGTTCTGCCCAACTACATCCTGGTCGTTCTGGGGGATCGCATGGAAATGGCGCATTCCATCGAGGGACGCGTGCCCTTCCTGGATCATCACGTGGTGGAGGTGCTCCGTCGGATTCCGGCATCATTGAAAATCCGTGGAATGAACGAGAAGTTCATCCTGCGCGAGGCGGCCAGGGGGGTCATGACGGACACCGTCTACCGGCGGCAAAAGCATCCGTTCCTGTCGCCACCGGCCACCAAGTTCCCGACCGGCCGGTTCCACGGATTCCTGCAGGACACCCTCCGGGGCCAGGCACTGCGGGATCTGCCCTTCTACGATCCGGAACGGATCCTGGCCCTGTTGGACCGATTGCCCGGGATGTCGGACGAGGAACGGGTGGGCTGGGACCCCATCCTGACCTCCATCCTCAGCGCCTGCGTGCTGCAGGAACGCTTTGGACTGGGAGCGGGCGGCGGCGTCTCCGACGGATGACTCGCGTCCGGATGGCGAGGTGTTGAGGTCGGGTGCCGATCTCTGGAATTTTGATTTTGGAGTTTGGGTTGCCCCTCGTGTTTGGATTCGCCTGTGCTGCGGGTGGACCAGGCCTTGGTGGACCGGGGATTGTGCGAGAGCCGGTCCCGGGCGCAGCGCGCCGTGATGGCGGGACAGGTGCGGATCAACGGGCATCCGGCGAAGAAGGCGAGCGATCCGGTGAAGGAGGGGGACCGCGTGGAACTGCTGGCCGGCGACCGTTACGTGTCCCGCGGCGGGCACAAGCTGGAACACGCCCTCACGGCGTTCCAGCTCGATGTCACCGGCATGCAGGCGCTGGACCTCGGGGCGAGCACCGGTGGTTTTACCGACTGCCTGCTGCAGCACGGCGCCGCCCGGGTGGACGCCGTGGATGTCGGCCAGGGGCAGCTTGCATGGAAACTGCGGCAGGACTCCCGGGTGGGCGTCCGCGAGCGCAATACCCGTCAGTTGACGCGGCCACCGCTGGCGGAGCGTTTCATGGCGCTGACCTCGGCGCTGGACTGTTCCTTCGACTACGGCACGCAGATCCTGCCGGCGGCGGCGGCGCTGATGCGTCCCGGAGCCCGGATGTGGTAGCTGGTCAAGCTGCGGTACGGGGCCGGCCGGGAGGAGGCGGATCGCGGGGAAGGGGTCATCACCGATCACTGCGGTGCATGCGCGGGTCTGTCGGAGCTGGAAGCATTGTCCGCGACGGGACTTCCGGTTAGCGTGGCGCTCCGTCGTGGAATCGCCGCTGCTGGGTCCTGCCGGCAACCGGGAATTCCTGGCGCTGCTTGAACGCCTGCCGTGAAAGAACTCGCCTCCAAAGTCCGGAACGTGAAGCGATTGCCAACATCGAGCGGGCGCGGGGCAAGCTGGCGAGGTCGTGTCGGTCACTACGGCGACGGGCCGAACGGTGGGTGCCGATCCCGACACCTTTCACATTGTCGGTGCGGGGGTTGAGGAACTGCCATCACGTGGCGCTGGCCGATCGTCCGATCTCCTGCTCGTGCTGGGCGACGGAACCATGCCGCGCCGCCGGGAGGTGGCGGGGTCCCGGACGCCGCTGCTGGAATCAATGCGGGAAACCTGGGATTCCTGACCGCGGTTTCGCCCGACGAACTCACGCCCTCGTTGAAAAAACTGTGGGCGGGAGAGTTCGACATCGAGGAACGATCGCTCCTGGAGGGAAAAGTTTCCCGCGCCGGGGAGCGCTCCTCGCTCCTCGCCCTGAATGATTTCGTGGTGGGTCGCACGCTGACCTCGCGGCTCATCGAGCTGGAAGTGCTGGTAAATGGCGAGCTGCTCACCCGCTACCGTTGCGACGGCCTGATTGCCAGTTCGCCCACCGGTTCGACTGCCTATTCGCTGGCGGCCGGCGGGGCCATCGTCAGCCCGGATGCCGACGTCCTGACCCTGACCCCTATTTGCCCCCACACCTTGAGCATCCGGCCGGTGGTGGTGGGATTGGATGCGAAGGTGGATGTCCGCCTGGTCAGCACCCGGCAGATGGCGTCGCTCGCGGCGGACGGCCAGCAGCACGTGGAACTGTCGACGGGGGACGGGGTCTGCATTCACCGGAGTTCGCGGAAGGTCCGGCTGGTGCGCCTGGCGGGAACCAACTTCTTCAGCACCTTGCGGAAGAAATTCGGCTGGAGCGGGTCGAACGTGTAGGGGACGGAGCGCGAGGACGAGACTTGTTTCCGGCCGGGAGATTCTGCCTTCCTTGGGGAGAACCATGGTTCGTTTGAAAGAAATCGCCCAGGCCGCCGGCGTCTCCACGATGACGGTGAGCAAGGCCCTGAGGGACAAGCCCGACGTGTCGGCCGCCACCAAGAAGCGGCTGCAGGAACTGGCGCGCCAGATGGGATATGTCCCCAATGTCAGTGCCCAGCAATTGCGGACGGGGGACACCCGCCTGCTGGGGCTGGTCATTTCGGCCTCCACCAATCCGGTCAATGCCCGCCTGATGCTGGCCATCGAGGAGCAGGCCCGCGAGCTGGGATACGATCTCCTGCTGGCCCAGACCTTGAACCGGGTGGAACGCGAGGAAACCGCGCTGCGCCGGTTCATCGAACGCCGTGTGGACGGGGTTTTTCTGTCGCCGGTGTACCGGATGGAGCGGGTGGCGCCGATCTATCAGGAGCTCGAACGGCGCCACATCCCCGTGGTCCTGCTCGGCAATTCCGCCCCCTTCTGTGACCACTTCGTGGCCGTCGAATCCGATGACCTGGCGGCCAGTGTCGAGACGACCCGTCACTTGCTGCAATTGGGACATCGGCGGATCGCGTTCTTCGCCGGACCGCTGGTTTCCCCGGCAGCGCAGGAACGCCTGAACGGCTATCGGCGCGCGTTGCGCGAGGCGGATATTCCGCTGGACGACACGCTGGTCTTCAACGCGGGTTCCACCCTGGAGGAGGGCGCCTCAGCGGCACTGCAGTTCCTTTCGGAGCAGACGGGTGCCACCGCCATCCAGTGCAGCCATGACCTGGTGGCCATCGGGGCTGCCAATGTGCTGTTGAACCAGGGATTCAAGATTCCCGACGACCTCAGCATCACCGGCTTCGGAAACATTCTGGCCGCCGAACATTTCCGGGTGCCCCTGACCACAGTTCGCCAGCCGAAGATGCGCCTCGGTGCGGTGGCGGTGGAGACGATGTCCCGGCTCTTGCGCGGGGAATCTGCGACGTCCCAGCGCCTGGCGGCTCCCCTGGAAATCCGCGCCAGCACCGCGCCACCGCGGGTTCCCCCGGTGACGCCCGCGGTGCCATGAAGCGGGTTCGGATCGTCCGCCACGAGCGCGGTCGGGATCCCCGGTCCGCACTGGACGCGGTTTCAGCCGAGGAGCCTTTGGAGATCCGCGTGGACAGCCGCGCAATCGCGGTGGTGATGCGCACGCCGGGACACGATGAGGAGCTGGCGCTGGGGTTCCTCGTCAGTGAAGGGTTGATAGCGTCACCTAACCAAGTGCGCTCGGTTCGTCCCAATTTGCGGAACCGATCCGGCAACAGCGTGGATGTGCTCCTCGCGCCCGAGGTGAACCTGGATTTCAGCCGGTTGACACGACACGTGTTCGCGTCCTCGAGTTGTGGCCTCTGTGGTGCGACCAGCATTGCGGCGGTTCGCCGTCAGTTCCCGGCCCCGAAATCGGTGCTGCGTCTCGCGCCTGAACAACTTCTGGCGCTGCCCGCTGCGCTCCGGTCGGCACAAACCGTGTTCGCGTCCACCGGGGGATTGCATGCGGCGGCGTTGATCCGGCCCGATGGATCCCTGGGACCGGTCCGGGAGGATGTGGGCCGTCACAACGCCGTGGACAAACTGCTGGGACAGGCATTGCAGTCTGGCGAACTGCCGCTTTCGGGACAGGGACTGCTGGTCAGCGGCCGGGTCTCCTTTGAGATTGTCCAGAAGGCCCTGGCGGGTGGATTGGGACTGATCGCGGCGGTGTCGGCGCCGTCCAGCCTGGCGGTCGAGTTTGCGCGTCGCAATGGTCAGACCCTGGTGGGGTTCCTCCGGGAAAACCGATTCAACGTGTATTCCGGGACGGTGGAAACCTGATCCAACGACGATGCACCGGGACGGACGCTGGGTGGTGTCCGGAGTCCTGGCCGTTCGGTCGTCGCACTTTGGGCTTTGAGCCGGCCGGGTTTCCCGGAACTCTTCCGCCCCGGCGCGATTGCCACCCGATTCCCATGGCCAAAGTCATTGCTGAAATGCTTGTCGAGTCCGCGAAGTTGGAGCTTCCGGACGTCAAAACCGTCCGATTCCAGTGGCCCGAAGGCTACGACCCCGGCGAGTTCAAGACCGGTCAGTTCATCACCATCTACTGGCCCCACAAGCCCAAGTACAAGCGGGCCTATTCCCTGAGTTCGTGCGGGCTCGACCGCGGATTCTATGAGGTCACGGTGAAACGGGACGGCAAGATGGGGACCAGCGTGGTCGACTGGGTGGAGGCGGGCGACAAGATGTTTGTCATCCCACCGACCGGGCGGTTCCTGCCGGTGTTTGATCCTCCAGGAAAACATCTGATCTGTGTGGCGGGAGGGTCTGGGGTGACGCCGTTCCGGGGATTTGTCCGCGAAGCAACCCAGCGAAATCTCGATACGCGAATCACCATTCTCTACACCGTCCGCACCACCAAGGACATCATCTTTGCCGACGAATTCCGGGAGCTCGAGGCCAAGAATCCGCGCTTCAAATTTGTGGTCACCTGCACCCGCCTGACCCCCGAGGATCCGTGGACCGGCCGCCGGGGTCGTATCACGCCGGAGTGGGTGAAGAGCTTTGTGGACGATCCGGCCAACACGGTCTTTTACGCCTGCGGCACCAATGAAATGGTCGAGTCGGTGGAGCACCTGGTGACCCACGACCTGGCCCTGCCCAAGGAGCAGATGAAGACCGAGAAGTGGGGCTGACTTCCCCGTGCCGGAGTGGGAACCACGAACGCCATAATTAAGAGGGGAACCACGAAAGGCACCAAACACACGAAAATGGGAAGCGGAACGAGGAAGAGTCAGCATCGCCCCTTTGCCCCTTACCGTGGCTACCCGGGGTGATAGAGGGACAGGGCCGGGATTGTCTTCGCGTGTCGAGCCGGGAACCAGGAACGGCGCGACCCACCCAACCGGGGAAGTGTTCAGTCCGGCCGCAGTGACTGAATCCGTTCTCCTCATTTCGTGTGGTTGGTGTGGTTCGTGGTTCCTGCTCATTTGAAATACGGGAACAGGGTTCCGAGGTGCTCCACTCCCGCCAGAGTTGAGAGGGGAACCACGTAAGGCACTAAACACACTAAAGTAGGGAGCGGAACGAGGGGGAGTCAGCCTCGCTCCTTGCCGCTTGGCTAGACTACCCGGGAGGGTTGAGGGACAGGGCCAAGGTTGTCTTCCATCCTTGGTTTTCATGAGGAGAATGCCCTTCCCATCGCTGTTTCGGGATTTAGCGTTGATCCCATGACCACCGGAGCGCTTCGGGCGGCAGTCGCCAAAGCCGCAAAGAACTGTGTCTCGCTGTTGCTCACCAACGGCGCGGAGTTGGAGGTGCCACACCCGGATTTCGTCGCCTTTGCTCCGCAGCCGGCCCGGGAGGTCATTGTGTTCCTGTCCGGCGGCGGATTCGAAGTGGTGGCGTTGGATGAGATTGCGTCGGTCCGCATCGGCCGCGACAAGGCGACGGGTCGGTAGACAGTAGAGGGACTGGGAATCGGCCTTGCCGTGAATTCGGGAGGCCGAATGCCGGGGCATTCCGTCCGCCAGACAGCGATGAAACCACGAACGGAAAACTTCGCGACGATGTCGTGGAAAGTTGAATTGCGCGGCCCTCGGCGATCGACAAAACGAGTTTCTTCATTGCGTGTGGTTGGTGTGGTTCGTGGTTCCTTCGCATTTTGAATACGAGAATGCGGGGTCAGGGGTTCCGAGGTGCTCCACTCCCACCAGAGTTGAGAGGGGAACCACGAAAGGCACAAACCACACGAAAGGGGGAAGCGGAACGAGGGTGTGCATTTGTCTCAC
>JBGAPN010000317.1:0-6293 GCA_044221235.1 Limisphaerales bacterium | reverse complement strand
CATTCGGTGTGGATCGGTTCGGGCATGCGACGGATCGTTTGGATCACGGAGCCCGGGAAATGAAAAAGGCGCGGCCGTTTGGCCGCGCCTTGCATGAGATTTGATGGAGGCAGCGCTTACTGCTTGCTGAACTTCTCCTCCGCCGCAGCGAAGGCGTGCTCCAGCGCGACGAGATCTTCGCCCGGCTTGAGCTGGTCGAGCAGTTTCTGCTCTTCCTTGAGCTGCTCGGTGGAATAGTTCGCGGCCTTGATGGACAGACCGATTCGACGATCGGCACGGTCGATCTTGATGACGCGCGCGGTCACCTCATCGCCTACTTTGAGGACGTTCTTGATCTTGTCCACACGGTCCTCGCTGACTTGGGAGATATGCACCAAGCCGTCGATATCGTGGTCCAGACCGATGAACGCGCCAAAGCTGGCGAGCTTGGTCACCTTGCCCTTGACGAGATCGCCCACCTTGAAGAACTGGTCGATCTGTTCCCAAGGATCCTGGCTGAGCTGCTTCATTCCCAGCGAGATCCGCTGGTTGGCCTTGTCAACTTCGAGGACGGTGGCTTCCACCAGGTCGCCCTTCTTCACCACTTCGCTCGGGTGGTTGATCTTGCGGGTCCAGGACATGTCGGACACGTGGATCATGCCATCGAGACCTTCCTCGAGTTCAAGGAAGGCGCCGTAACTGGTGAGGTTTCGGATTGTGCCCTTGACCCGGGTTCCGGGCGGGTACTTGGTGTGGGCGATATCCCACGGATTGGTCTCAAGCTGGCGGATGCCGAGGCTGATCTTCTGCTCTTCACGATTGATGCCGAGTACAACCGCCTCGATTTCCTGACCGACCTTGAGGACATCGGAAGGCTTGGCGATCCGCTTGGTCCAGGACAGTTCGGTGACATGCACCAAGCCCTCGACACCGGGTTCGAGTTCCACAAACGCGCCATAGGGCACCAGGTTGACGACCTTGCCCTTGACCTTGGCGCCCAGCGGGAACTTGGACTCGATGTTGTCCCACGGATTGGCTTCCTTCTGTTTGAGACCCAGGGAAACCCGTTCCTTTTCGCGATTGATGTCGAGGATGACGACATCCAGTTCGGCGCCGACGCGGAGCAGTTCGCTGGGATGCGAAATGCGGCCCCAGGACATGTCGGTGATGTGGAGCAATCCATCGAGGCCGTTGAGGTCGATGAAGGCGCCGAAGTCGGTGATGTTCTTGACGACGCCCTTGCGAATGTCGCCAGGCACCAGATCCTGGAGCAGTTGGGCGCGGCGGGCGTTGCGCTCGGCCTCCACCAGTTCACGGCGGCTGAGCACCACGTTCTGGCGCTCCGGATTGAGCTTAACGACCTTGAACTCATAGGCATTGCCAACATAGGCCATGAGGTTCTTCGGCGGGGCGACATCGATCTGGGATGAGGGGCAGAAGGCCTCCACGCCGATGTTGACGACCAAGCCGCCTTTCACGACGCCCTTGACCTTGCCCTGAACGGTGCCGCCTTCGTTGCAAATCAGCTGGATGCGGTCCCAGTTCTGCTTGAATTCGGCCTTTTCCTTCGAAACGAGGACGTTGCCGTCCTTGTCTTCTGCACGCTCCACGAGGACCTCGAACTGGTCCCCCACCTTGACGGTGCTGAAGTCGGAGAATTCCGATGCATTGATGACACCTTCAGATTTGCCGCCCACGTCGACGATGACTTCCTTCGGGCGAACTTCGATGACGGTGCCTTTGACGATCTGGCCGGATTGAAGCGGTTTCTCGAACTGCTTCAGCATCTCGGCGAACTGCTGCGTTGTAACTGCCATTTTACTGGATTCCAAACAATGGACTTGCGTCCGAACGGAATGAATCCGTCCGGCCGATAAACGGGAGTCAGGAGCGTGGGCCAGTGAAGAGCGCGGCCCGGCGCGAAGACTCCGTGCCCAACATTAACCTGTTGCGGGTGAGCAACGGAGGTGAGAGGTCAGGTTGTGCGTTCAACGGTCTTTTCTCAGCCTAAATTGCCTCCACACTCGTGAAGGCAGGCACCCGGAGGCTATTCAGAAGCGCATCCGATGCAAGCTCCGGATAGGGAAACATGGTTGCCCTATCCACAGTGGTAATCCTTGGTTTTGCCGGGGCGGACATCCTACCGTTTCGACATGCCACCTTCGGGCAAGAAACTCGGTGTTCTGATCTCGGCATCTCCGGAAACCCTGTCCTTCACCCACGGAGTTCGCCTCGCTGGGGCGGCTCTTCAGGCCGGTTGCGATGTCTACCTTTACTGTATCGACGACGCCGTAACCGGGGTGGGCCGGGAGGACCTGCAGAGTCTGAAAGGTAACGGCCTCAAGCTCTACGCCTGTGCCTACGGTGCCCATCGCCGGAATATACCGGTGAATGACAAGGCAGCGTTCGCCGGCCTCACGGTGGTTAGCGATCTGATGGCGGGTACGGACCGGTTCATCAGCTTCAACTGAGCCCACGATCCAAACCCAACGTGAAACCTCACATTCTCGTCCTGGTGACCAGTGACCCGCGGGTTAGTCCCCGCCCGGCTGAAGCCGTCCGGATTGCTGCGGGCGTGGGAACCTGGAAGAAATCGGAGGTGGAACTCTATCTTCGCGGGCCCGCAGTCCTGGCCTTGGGTGAATTCGTTGATGACCTGGTGGACGAGGACAATTTCAGCCGGTATTTGCCGATCGTGGGCGAGTTCGGGCGGCCTGTGTGGGTTCAGCAGGGGGCGGCTCAATTGACGGAACTGGGCGAAGCACCGGTTCGTTACCAGGAAATCGATGACCTCGAACTCTCAAAAAAAATTGCGGCGGCCACCTCGGTTCTCCGCTTCTGACCATGAAAACGCAGTTGCACGTTCTCCTTCGCCCGGCAGATGACCTGGTGAAGTCCTTGATGGAGTCCGTGGCGAAGGATCCCGAAGTCCGTGTGGAGGTCGTGGATCTGAGTCAGGGCCAGCCGGACTATCCACAATTGGTTGAACGGATTTTCGCCGCGGATTCGGTGGCTACCTGGTGAGGAAGGAGGAGTGTCTTGCGGATGGCCTGGGATCCCGAGTCGCTCAGATCTCTGCCGAAGCATCGTAGAGGTCAAACAACTGTCCCAGAAGTCGGATTACGAGATACGCTTCCGCGGCGAGGAGAACGGCGGCGATTCCACCGGCAACCAGGAGCGCGACTTCGAGGCCCGCGATCCACCGGGCGGCTAGGAATCCTGCACCAGCGACGAGGATGGCGGGTGCCAGGCTGAGAGCCATCGCCAGGAGCTGCCCCAGCCCGAACAGAATTCTCTGCCCCATCGCCTCAAATCCGGGTTGCTGGATGTCACGCCCCGGGCGCGACCACGCGGGAAACAGGAGGGTGGCCGCGGCTGGTGTGAGCGCGTTGACCAGATTGAGAGGCGCCACGACAAGCAACGCGGAAATGCCTGCGGCGAGAACCGCGGCACCTGGGAACATCGGGGTGATTTCCTCCGGCGGGCGAAGGATCAGGCCGGCAATCACGCTCAACACTTGGAGACAATACCAGACCACGGCGGGTCCCAACAATTCACCCAGCACAATTTTCCAGCCGGGCACCGGGTAGCCTTTCAGCACGTCCATTGCAGCGAGATCCCGCCGAAGGGCTCCACTGCACTGGGAGCCGGCGATGATCGTCAGGGCAACGAAGGTCAATACAGAGAGGAAACACGTGATCAGTTGGGCCTTGAGGCTGCCGCTGACCTTCACGACCGCGAGGCTCACGGCCAATGCCGCTGTGATTGCAGCGAGTTTTCGGGGGGTTGCTCGGGAGGCGATCAGGTTTTTCCAGACCAATGCCGTGGCAGGTGGTCCGATCGAAGCCAGCGTAAAAGGCGCCGGGAGGGCGGCTCGAGGCGGTTCCATTCCCAACGGCTTTCCTTCACGGACCCGGGACACCATCAATGCGCGTTTTTCGGCCAGGTCCACGGATGCCTCTTCAAACGAAACATCACACCGTTCCACCCAACGGAACAGGAGGAGCATCAGGAGCGATGGCGGCCCGAGAGAAAGCAAAAATTCGGAGGCAGACCTGGCGAACCACGGATGAACCGCCCAGCGAAACGGGACCAGGATCCATCGACCGGGACCGCTTTGGTGGGCCCGGTCGAACCATTCGCCCAGTTCGAGGGTTGCGGCTTCCGCATTCCCGGGAAGTACGGGCAGGGAGGGGATTGAGCGGACCCAGAACAGGGCGAGGCCCAGCACGACTCCGGCTGCGGCAATTCCGGCCAGGCGGCGGAGCCATGACGAAAGGCCGTGCTCGGTCAGGCGCTGAACTGTGAACGATGCACCGACGGCGTGGAGACTGAGGAGGGTGAGAATAATCCACCAGCCCACGACGTGATAGACCACCCTGCCGTCCGTGGCGAACCGGCCGGTGAACACGGTGAGCAATCCGGCGGAAACCAGGGTGCCCAGCTGCCCGCGAATCAGCTTGTAGCGGACCAGCAGCCGTCGGGACAGCGGCGCAGGCAGGAGGAAGGCGAGTTCGGCTTCAGAGAATTGCAGGGCAGCCCGGTCTCCAGGGAAGAGCCACTGAACGAACACGACCCCGAGAAGCACCAGGGCTGCCATGGCTTGGAAGGATTCCAGGGCGGATGGAGACAGATCCGGCGCGGCGCCACGGTTCCTCCAGTTTCCGAGCACCGCGTGACCCAGCCAGAAATAGAGGTACCCCAGGCCGACGATGGCGCCGACCAGATAACGGGGGTGACCCAGCCGCCGAATCCTGACCTTCAGGGAATTGGCGATGGAACGGGACTGCAGAAAAAAGAGGGCCTGCACCAGCCGAACGGTGCTCATGGGGTGGGGGAAGGATTTTCAGAATCGGTTGATGCCGGAGGAAGGAGCGGCGGGGCCAAAGGTGACTCGTCCCCGGTCGCGATCCGGATGAACACCTCTTCCAGGCTGGCATTGGAACTTCCGGCAAACCGATGGCGCACTTCCGCAAGGGTGCCGCAGGCCACATTGCGCCCCTGTTTGAGGATCAGGACATGGGTACAGAGCTCTTCCAACAGATGGAGCAGGTGGGAGCTGATCACAATGGCGGCACCGTTCCGTCCCAGTTGTCGGATGGTATCCTTCATCCTCCGAATGGCCAAGGGATCGAGGCCGGTCAGCGGTTCGTCGAACAAAATGGCGGTGGGACTGTGCAGTAGCCCGCAGGCCAGGGAGACCTTTTGCTTCATTCCGCGGGAAAGTTCCGTGGGCAACCGTCCGGCCTTGTCCGACAATTCCAGCTCGTCCAGGAGCGCTGGAATCCGGTTCCCAGCGTCAGCAACCTCGTACAATCGCGCGGTGAACTCCAGATGCTGACGCACTGTGAGATATTCAAAGAGCCTCGGCTCGTCCGGGAAAAAGGCCAGGTTTCGCTTGGCCTCAACCGGTTCGGTCGCCAAATCCCGTCCAGAGATCCGAATCCGGCCCTGGGAGGCGGGAATCACCCCGGCGAGGCACCGCAACGTGCTGGTCTTGCCGGCCCCGTTGGGGCCGACCAGCCCCAGCAGTTGTCCCGGCCCTACCCTTAGGGACAGGTCGGAGACGGCCACGAAGGTGCCGTAGAGCTTGGTCAGGCCTTCCGCTTCAATCATGTGCAGATTGCGGGTTGCCAGAAAATCCCCATCCAGACACGCGGATTCCGAGGAAACTTGGCCGAGGTTGAACGGATCAGCGCCGACTGAATGATGCCACGACGCCACCAACGAGGGCCAGGAGGAGTCCAGCGGCGGTCAGCCACCACAGCCATGCCAGCGGACGTTTCTGTGGAGCGCCGGATTCCTCGCGTTCCCATTCGTCATGGTCGAATTCCTCGGGATCCGAGATTCCCAGGCGCTGTTCGGTCGCCGTGTCGTTCCAGCCGGTTTCCTCGTCGGCTCCACACTCTGGACACGACCGGGCATTTTCCGGGACTAATGCCCCGCAGTTTGGACAGATCTCGGGTGTTTCAGACTCCGCCATGGCTGACTGAATTGCCGGCAATGTCCGACCGTCCGCCTATTTCGACAGGTAACCTTTGGGTGCCGTTGGATGAGGTGCGCCAAACGGCAACGTGTTCGGGATGACTTTGACGTCCGTGGTCAATTTGAGCGGAGTGGCGGCACCCACGTCGAAGGTCAGCTCGGCAAAGTAGGCGGTCCAACCCCCGGCCGGTTGCGGGACGCGGGCCGAGTAAACGCCCGGGCTGATTTCGTCCATCGGCGCGGACTTGTAGATCGGACCGGCCACCTCGAGGCGAAAATCACGGACCGCGTCATTGTGGCCAGTCCAGAGGACCACCTGTCGGGGACGG
>JBGAPN010000316.1:0-6359 GCA_044221235.1 Limisphaerales bacterium | reverse complement strand
GTCGCTCCGCCACCGAGTACGGCCCTTCCGTCCTGGGAGGTTCCGTCGACCTGGAAGTCCGCTCCAGCGTCCACCATGCGGCTCGCCAGTTTTTCGGTTCCGGCCGCCAACGGACCCCCGGGAGATCTCTCCGTGGTGGCACTCGGGCCCGCCGCGGGGGGCATCCTCGCCAACGTCAACCGGTGGCGCGAACAGTTCGGCCTCGCCGCATTGGACGAATCCGGACTATCCAAGGTCACTCGCATCGTGGACCTCTCCGGCGGCGACCGCGCCACCGTGGTCGACCTCCAGGGCGAGGGCGCTGCCGCGGGCAAGGGAATGCTTGCAGCCATCGTTCCCCGCCCGGACCGGACCTGGTTTTTCAAGCTCACGGGCGATTCCAGCCTGGTGGCCGCCGAGCGGGAGAATTTCCTGAGATTCCTCAAGTCGGTGAAACATCCGTGATTCCCGTGAAGCTTCACCTCTTGGTTTCGTCCATCCCACACCTCGCCGCATGAGTGCCACTGCCACATCGAATCCGACGGCCACCCGTGGGCCTGCCGGTCCGCCTGCGGCCCCACGTCAGCCGGTCTGGCGACTGGTGCTGTCGTTCTTCAGTTCACTGCGACTGACGGTGGTCCTGCTGGCCTTCAGCATCCTGGTCATCTTTTTCGGAACCCTGGCTCAAACGGAGGACGGCCTGTATGTCGTCCAGGCCAAATATTTCCGGTCCCTGTTTGCCGTGTGGTCGCCGCATGACGCCGGCTGGAAATGGGTGAAGGTTCCCCTGCCCGGCGGTTACCTGCTGGGAGTCCTCCTGCTGATCAACCTCCTCGCGGCGCACCTCACCCGCTTCAAGTTCACCTGGAAGAAGTCCGGAATATTCCTGACCCACCTGGGAATCATCCTGCTGCTCCTCGGACAGCTCTCAACCGACATGTTGGCCCGGGAAAGCCGGATGCGTTTCGCCGAGGGGGAATTCCGCAATTATACGGAAGACTTCCAGACCAGTGAACTCGCGGTGCTCACCGACGCCGCGGATCCGTCGATGGAACAGGCGGTTGTGTTTCCGGAGTCCCGTTTGCAGACCGGAGCGGAACTTTCCAACTCCCTGCTGCCGTTCCGCCTCCGGATCACCGAGTTCATGCCGAACTCGGATCCGGATGTCCGCACCGATCCAGCCAGCGGATCGGCCTTCAGTGGAATTGGGCGCCGCTTCAATTTCCTGCCGCAACCGGTTACCCGGGCCATGGACTCCCGAAACGTGCCCTCCGTGGCGGTGGAGGCCGTGGACGCCGGCGGGAAATCCCTCGGCCGCTGGTTCCTGTCCGGATGGGCCGGCGACTCGGACATGGCCAATGTACTGTTCGTCAGCTGGATGCGGTCGTTTCAGAAACAGGGCGACGCATCCCCCTTTGTCCGGGCACGTCGCTTGTTGGATGAAATGACCGCCGCCAAATCCCTGGAGGTCGGGGGCAAAACCTACACGCTCGTGCTCCGGCCAGAACGCTACTACCAGCCTTTCTCTCTCGACCTGCTGCAGGTGACCCATGAGAAATACGCTGGAACGGACACTCCGAAAAACTTTCAGAGCCGCGTCCGCATCGACAATCCATCGTCCGGCGAACGGCGCGAGGTCGACATCTACATGAACAACCCGCTCCGATACGGGGGGCTGACATTCTTCCAACACCAGATGGACGCCTCGACCATGAACCTCGACGGACGTCCGGTAACCGTCTTCCAGGTGGTCAAGAACCCCACCTGGCTGGGGCCGTATCTCGGGACGCTCATTGTCGGCCTGGGATTGGTCGTCCAATTCGGCATCCATCTGTTCGGATTCATTCAAAAACGCGCCACCCGATGAAACGCCTTCTGCACATCCTGATCTGTTCCTGGCTGGCCGCCGGGTTCTGCCACGCTGCGTCCGGCTCCGGCGTTACCGACGGCTACGACTTCGAATCGTTCTCGCGGCTGCCCGTGGTGTTCAATGGACGGCACCAGCCCATCGATTCCGTCGCCCGAAATTCGCTCATCCAAATCCGTCATCGGTACGGCCTGCAGGACGCCAGGGAAAACCGGCAGGTGCCGGCCTCCGAATGGATCGCCGAAGTGATGATGCTTCCCGACGTCGCCGACAACCGGAAGGCGTTCCGCATCGACAACCCCGAGCTGATCTCGCTGCTCAAACTGCCCGCCAAGGACTCCCAGCCCGGTGAAGACGGCAAACATTATTCCTGGAACCAACTCGAGCCGGGCTTCCGGGAAATCGAGGACCAATCCCGGCGCATTCTTGACGCCAAGCGGGACGCATCCCAGCGCAACGCCTTCGAGCAGGACCTGCTCAAACTTCGCAATGCCCTGACGCTCTATCTCCGGCTCAAGAATACCGTCCACCCCCAGGACACCACCGATTTCGTCGCCGAAATCGCCAGTTTCCGGACCGCCATTCCGGACGGCGCCGCCGCCGCCCGCGACCAGCAGGCTGGCCGCCCCTACCAGACCAACGCGTTTGAGCGACTGCTGCGCTTCGCCAGCCGTTATGACGCCTCGGCCCAGATGGAGCCACCCCTGTTGGTTCCACCCCAAGGGGGACCCCAATCCACGGAATGGCGCCGCAACGGCGAAGCGCTCCTGGGACTGATCCGCGATGAGCCCCTGCCGGATTCCGTCAACTCCTGGGCACAGATCAGCACAGCGTTCCGCCAACGCAATCCCGCTGCGTTCAACGCGGCGGTATCCGCCTTTCAAGCGAAACTGGCCGCGAATCCCGCCATGGGACCGGACCTGAAAAAGGCGTCGGCCGAAGTCTTCTTCAACCGGCTCGCGCCCTTTTACAACGCGATGCCACTCTACGTGGTCGCATTCCTCCTCGCCTGTTACTACTGGTTCCATTTTTCAGAATGGGCCCGCAAGACCGCGTGGTGGCTGATCCTCACGGCCTTTGTCATTCACTCGGTCGGGCTGGTCTTCCGAATGGTCCTGGAAGGACGTCCGCCGGTAACAAATCTCTATTCCTCCGCCATTTTCATTGGCTGGGGAGCCGTCGGACTCGGGCTGATCCTGGAGCGGTTCTGGCGGAATGCCGTCGGACTGGTGGTGGCCAGCAGCCTGGGATTCGTCACTCTGATCATCGCCCACAACCTCGCCCTCGGAGGGGATACGTAGCCAGATGCTCCAGGCGGTGCTCGACACCAATTTCTGGCTGGCGACCCATGTGGTCATCGTAACGCTGGGTTATGCCAGCACCTATGTGGCGGGCTTCCTCGCCATCATCTATCTCGTTCGTGGTTTGTTCACCACCCGGCTCGACGAGGCCACCGCCCGGTCCCTGACGCGCATGGTCTACGGCATCGTTTGCTTCGCCACGCTCTTCAGCTTCATCGGCACGGTCCTCGGCGGCATCTGGGCCGACCAGAGCTGGGGACGGTTTTGGGGCTGGGATCCCAAGGAAAACGGCGCCCTGATCATCGTGCTGTGGAACGCCCTGATCCTGCATGCCCGCTGGGGCGGCCTGGTGCGCGAGCGTGGCCTAATGAATCTCGCCGTGGTGGGCAACATCGTGACCAGCTGGTCCTGGTTCGGGACCAACATGCTCGGCGTCGGACTCCACAGTTACGGCTTCATGAGCGGTGCGTTCCTCTGGCTCGGCGGTTTCGTGCTCAGCCAGATCGTTCTCGTCTGCCTCGGTTGCCTGCCGCTCCACCAATGGCCCAGCTTCAAAGCCGGAACTTCCAGCAAGACGGGAAAGGGTCGACCGACTGCGCCATCATCGAAACCGGTGGCGGCCTAGTCGGATCTCTTCGGCTCTACTTCGCCAATGCCCGAAGCCGATCCCGAATCCCTGGCCCGCATTTCCGAAGCCGAGGAGCGGTTTGAGCGCCGGCGACGCCAGGTGGGACTCTTTCTAGCCCCGCTGGCGGGCATTGTGCTGTTCCTCCTCCCGATCCAGGGCCTGAACACCGGCGGACATGCGCTGGTTTCCATCCTCGGCACCGTGGTCATCCTGTGGCTGACCGAGGCGATCCCCATGGCCGCCACCGCCCTGCTGGGCCCCACGATGGCGGTGGTGATGGGCGTGGCCCCGGCGCGGGAGATGTTCCGGGCCTTCGCCGATCCCATCATCTTCCTCTTCATCGGCAGCTTCATGCTGGTCGAAGCCATGATGAAACACGGTCTGAACCGACGGCTTGCATTTTTGATCCTCGGATGGCGCGCCGTGGGGGAAAGCCCGTTTCGCCTGTACGCCGCATTTGGCGTCATCGTCACGTTCATCTCCATGTGGGTGTCCAACGCGGCCACCACCGCCATGATGCTGCCCATCGGCATTGCCATCGCCACGGAGATCGCCCGCCGAGAGTCCGCCCGCCTGGGCCATTCCATTCATTTCACCCAATTGCCCCTGGCCACCGGGTTGATGCTGCTCACGGCCTTCGGCGCGTCGGTGGGCGGCCTCGCCACCCCGATCGGCACGCCTCCCAATCTCATCGGGATCGGCCTGATCGAGAAAACGCTGGGTGTCCGCCTGACGTTCTTCGAGTGGATGCGTTTCGGCCTGCCGGTGGCGCTGTGCCTCGCGGCGGCCCTGGTCGTGAATTTCTACCGGCGCTGTCCCGTGGAAGCGGAGTCCCTCAAAGGGGGATCCGCCTGGCTCCGTCATGAGGAGGATCGCCTCGGACCGTGGACCGCCGCGCAACGAAATGTCCTGATCGTGTTTGGCCTCGCCGTCGTCGGCTGGATCCTCCCCGGCGTGCTGGCGCTGTTCCAGGGTTCAAAGGCGGAATGGGTGCGACTCCTGAACGATCGGCTTCCGGAGAGCGTGATCGCCCTCCTGGCCGCCTGCGCCCTCTTCGCCTGGCCCACCGACTGGCGCCAGGGCGAATTCACGCTGGGCTGGCGCGATGCCGTAAAAATCGACTGGGGTACGATTTTCCTCTTTGCCGGGGGAATGGCGCTCGGGGAGCAGATGTTCTCGACCGGTGTGGCCCGATGGATCGGCGACGGACTGGTCCATGTCTTCCCGGCCAAGACGGTATTCGGCTTCACCGTGCTGTTCGCCGCCGTGGCCATCCTGGTGAGCGAAGCCACCTCGAACACCGCGTCAGCCACCATGATCATCCCGGTGGCCATTGCCGTTTGCCAGTCGGCCGGAGTCGACCCCCTCAAGCCCGCCATCGCCACCTGTCTGGCGTCCTCCATGGGATTCCTCCTGCCCGTCTCCACCGGCCCCAACGCCATCGTCTACGGCTCCGGCTGCGTTCCCCTGCCCCAGATGGTCCGACACGGCGCGTTCCTCGACGTCATTGGCTTCGTGGTCATCGTGACCGTGGTCACCTGGATCGGCTGATGACGTAGGGTGGGGCGGTGAACGCAAAGAAGTTGAGAGCCTGATCCTGACGAAATGGAGTTCCCATTTTACGGCCCTGGTCAGCTATTCGGGAGCCACTGGAGGACTTCACCTTGGAGCTCGCACTCCCGTCGGGAATGCACATGATTCCGTCATGTCGGAGGTGACGCAATTGCTCAACGCCATTGATCCGGGCGATCCGACAGCGGCCGATCAATTGCTGCCGTTGGTCTACGGGGAATTGCGCAAGCTGGCCGTGGTCCACATGGCGAATGAGAAGGCCGGGCAAACGCTGCAGCCCACGGCGCTGGTGCATGAGGCGTGGCTGAAGGTCGCCGGAGACGGCCAGGAGCCATTCGCCAATCGCCGGCATTTCTTCAAGGCCGCAGCCACCGCGATGCGGCAGATCCTGATCGACAATGCCCGGCGCAAGCAGCGGCTCAAACATGGTGCCGGCGAGATCGGCGACGAACTGAACGAGTCTCGCATAGCGGTGACCGTACCCTCCGAGGAGCTGCTGGCGGTCAACGACGCACTCGCGGCGCTGGCACTAGAAGATCCGGAAGCGGCCGAAGTGGTCCAGATGCGCTACTTCGTCGGCATGACGATCGAAGAGATTGCCGTTGCCCTCGACATCGCGCCCCGCACAGTTGCCCGCCATTTGGCCTTTGCCCGGGCCTGGTTGAAAAGCACGCTTCGCGACTCGTTGTCCATTGGCGGAACGCTGCGTTGAGAGTCGATTATTCCGAGGCGGGAAGATTTCCCCTGCCTTCATGGCATGATTTTCACCCGAATCTCGCCTTGGACGCTGGTGTTCACGGCCGCTTGGTGACCCGCTTTGATCCAGCTCGTTGCGATGAAAACCCTGAGCAAACGATAATTCTTCTTGGAGGCCCTCGACATGCCGACGCCCGAGTCGCGTGCAGCCTACTTGCAGGTGGCTTGTGGCGGCGATGTCGTGCTCCGACGTAAGATCGACCAGTTGCTGAAGGAACATTTTTCCGACGACAGCCTCCTCGCCGGTTCCGCGCGG
>JBGAPN010000315.1:0-16140 GCA_044221235.1 Limisphaerales bacterium | reverse complement strand
CACGGCAGGCGCGGATCCGGCTCACGCCTTTCAGGGAAGATTTGTCCGGATCATGAACCCGGGCAGTGCCGCGTATCATCCCCAGTTGGCGGAAGTGGAGGTGTACGGAGCGCCAGGACCGGAAATTCGCGCATTCTCTGTGGAGGACGACACCCTCGATCCCGGGCAATCCACCTTCATCCGGTGGGAAATCGCCAACGCTACCCGGGCGCAGATCAGCCCGGGCATCGGAACTTTGAACGCACTGACAGGTCGGCTGGAGATACAACCCAATGCCACCACCGAGTACACGTTGGTCGCGGAAAATGCCTCCGGAAGCATTACGGCCGCGGTTCTGGTCGGCGTCGGTGAGTCGCTCGCGCCGCCCGTGCTGACCGAATTCATGGCTGATAATGCCAGCGGAATTCGCGACGAAGACGGAGACCGATCGGACTGGTTGGAACTGCACAATCCGAACCGCTTCGGCCTCGATGTCGGCGGATATTATCTCACGGACGACCCAGCCTCCCCACGTCGTTGGCAATTCCCTCCACGGGTCATCCCTCCCACCGGTTTCCTGGTGGTTTATGCATCAGGCAAAGATCGAACCAACGCCATTGGGGAGTTGCACACCAATTTCCGCCTCGATGCGGATGGCGAATACCTCGCACTCGTGGCACCCGACGGCTTGAGCGTCCTCGGACAGTTCCCGACGGATTATCCCACCCGCAGGACATTCCCCGCGCAGATGCCTGACGTCAGCTACGGGAGATCTTCCGACGGCCTGTCTGGGTTTTTCCGGCCGGCCACCCCGGGGGCGACCAACGGCCCTGCATTTGCAGGAGTGGTGGCGCCCGTCGAATTCTCCCAGTCCCGCGGCTTCTACGATTCCAACCTCCTCGTCACCCTCAGCACGCCAACTCCCGACGTGGTGATTCGGTATACCACTGATCGGACCGAACCCGGTCCGAGCCGCGGGCTGGTTTATTCGGCCCCCATTCCGGTTAACCGGACCTTGCCTCTGCGCGCCGCCGCGTTTCGCGACGGCTGGGCACCCACGGAGGTGGTCACACACACCTTCATCCTGCCAACCAATGTGATCGCCTCGTCGGTCATGCGGCGCTCCATCACCACCAATCCAGAATACGCTCCCCAGATGCGGGCAGCCTTGCTGGATCTTGACCTCCCGAGTCTGTCCGTAGACCCTGTCCGTCAATGGCGACGCCGAGGTGAAAGCCTCCGTTGAATGGCTGAATCCGGACGGAAGCCCTGGTTTCCGCGAATCCTGCGGAATTCGCAACTTTGGCGGTGCCTGTCGGTTTCGCCAAGAAGAGTTTCCGGCTCTACTTCCGTTCCGGGGCCTCAAGTATCCGCTTTTCGCCGATTTGAGCACGGCCTCGCTGCCGTCGATGAGTTTGATCAACTCGACCTTCGCAGCGGCTCCTAAGGACATGGAGCAGCGCGGCTTTTACCTTTCGGAACATCTTCGTGGATGACACGCTGCTTGATGCCGGCAACCTGAGCCCGCATGGGCGTTTCTAATTCCACCTGTACCTGATCCTATTGGGACTCTACCACCTCGCGAACGCTGGGGCGCATCCATGCACGCCCGCTATTTGGGCGATCCTGACCAACTATGAGAGCATCAATGGAAACTGAATGTCGGCGGGTGGGCCGAACCCGGCACACCTTACGACGGGGACGGGATCCACATGGTCCCGGGTCAACCGCTTGCGGTTAACACTGCCGTCCGGCCCTACCTCGATGTTCCCGACTACATCGATTACATGGTCACGTGGATGTTTGGGCGGATGCGAGGATGAGTACCGTTGCGTTGGGCCGACCGTTCCGGGAAGCGGCCTCAAGTTTTATCTGAACGACGCGGACGGCTGGTTCTAGTTCCTCAATAAGGTGCCGCCAACAACCGCACCGGCCGGGGGTCCCCGGGTCGACAGGCAGGAGACGGCCCCCGGGAAGCCGAGCCCATGCTGCTCCGGGAGAATCACCCCGACTACCGTGCGCTCCTTGCTGATCGCATTCAACATGCTCCCCCGGCCCAGGCGGCTTTTTGTCCCCGGAAATGAACCAGGCGCGCCTCGAATCCCGACTCAACGAAATGTCCCGGCATTCCTGGCTGAATCCGCTCGTTGGGGCTATCTCACGCCCACCGATTAAGCAGACGGGACCCGTCCGAAATTCCTCGATTCCCCAGCCGCTCCCGTTGAAGTGATGGCCCAATTCCGATCGGCAGGATTCCTTCCCCACCCCCGAGCCTCCCAGCATGTCACCTCAGGGAGGAGCCGTACCGCCGGGACAGCTGGTCCGTTTTGAATCCGGCGCGTCGGGCACCATCTACTTCACCACCGACGGCTCGATCCCACTCGCGGACTTCCGGCGCCTTCGGCCCGGCTCTTCACGTCCGGCGGTGAAAGCGGAATCCTGGTTCCCGCAGGGTCAAGTTGGCAAGCGGTTTACCGATGGAACCGGGCTGGTGCCGGCAACATCGTTGAGGGACACGTGGCATGGTCCCCCGCGAACTGGAAACATCCCAATTATGACGACCAATTCGTGGCCGAGGGAAAGCTCAACTGGGATACGGCGAGGCTGACGAAACCACTGTCCTTCCATTCGGCGACGCGGCCAACAAGTGGATTACCTCGTACTTCCGCTCCAAGTTCGTCGCAAACCAACCCTCCGGAGATGATCTCTACTGCAGTTGCGCCTCAAACGAGACGACGGTGCCGTCATTTACCTGAATGGTCGCGAAGCAAGGAGCTCGATGGGAGCAGGTCTGGTGACCGCCTCCACAGTCGCCTCCAACGCCTCGACGACGGGCAGGTGTTCCAAACGATCCCGCTTTCGGTGGAGTTGTTGGAAAGAGGGTACCAACGTCATGGCGGTGGAGGTGCCAGTCTTTCCGGCACCACGTCCGACGCGAGCTTCGATCTTGAATTGTCCGGTATTAGCGGGTGCAGCCCAGGTGAACTCGCGCATTTTGACCAATACCGCTGTCCGGGCCCGCACCCGGCAAGGCAGCTGCATTGGTCTGACTCGTCGAGAGCTTCTTCCACACGAAGCCCCTAACCCCAGCGCCTCGCGATGTCATGATCGTGGAGTTTCAACCGGAGCCCGCTCCCCTTGGAGGCAGCGAGTTCATTGAACTGGCCAACATTTTCCTCCCCCACGCCGTCAACCTTCGGGGGACTCGGTTTACCAGCGGGATCGAATTTGAATTCTCTTCGGGCAATCGGGACACACTTTTGGCGCCCGGACAGCGAGTTCTTCTCGTTGCTGACCTATTCCAATTCCAGCAACGAGCATATCATTGATATCCAGTTCTCGGTCTTTATGCGGCCGCCTGAACAACAAGTGAGCGACTGACTCTAGACCCGGCGGAAATCTCCTCCTCGACTTCTCCTTTGGGGGCAAGGCATGGCCGCCCGGATGGAATGCAGGAGGATATATGTGCTGGTCGGGATCTGGAGCCATCTAACCCCTCTGCGTGGCGGCTCATGGGGTTCCGGGGGCAATCCGATTCCCGGGTTTTTCAGGGGGAACCTGATGCAGACCTCGATGGAGGACGGCCTACCTGCGCCTTTGGAGTATGCCCTGGGCACCACGGACACCCATCCGGAGTCGGGGCCATCCTCCATGTCGGCGCATTTCGCAGCAGGCAAAGCTGCAAACTTCGAGTTTCTCCGGCAGATCGACGCCGACGAAGTCAGCGGTCTGGGTAGAACACTCCAGAAACCTGTCGGACGGACAATTTCGAAACGGATCGCCGCTGAACTCCAATGGAATAATCCCGCGAGACATGGAAGCCCTGATCCTGCAGATGAGCCCCTGTTTTGCGATTGAGGGCCCAGTTTCGCTGAAAAGGAGGGAAACTCCAGTTCCACTCTGATTTGCCCGAATCGCCGGCATGCGGTACTGGAGGCCGTGCCCCGCGAATCCAAGGCTTGTACTTTCCAATCGGTTCTCAGCGATTTTAAACGGCTGGAGCGGACCTATCCCGATGCCCACTGCGAACTGGTCTACACCACTCCGCTGGAATTGCTGGTCGCGACGATACTTTCCGCCCAATGCACCGACAAACAGGTCAACATCGTCACCCGGGAACTCTTCCGCCGGTACCGCACGGCTGTTGACTATGCCAACGCGCGGCCCAGAACTCTCGGCCGCCATCCAACGACTGGGACTGTTTCCTGAACAAAGCCAGGAATATCCAGTCCTCCTGTCGAACACTCCTGGAAAGGCACAAGGGTAAGGTCCCAACCACCATGGAGGAACTCACCGCTCTCGATGGGGTAGGGCGCAAAGACGGCCAACGTGGTCCTGGAAATGCGTTTGGAATTCCAGTCGGCGTGGTGGTCACACACATGTCGCGCGTCTTTCTCAACGGCTCCGCCTCAGCCCCCATACCGACCCTGGAAAGATTGAACAGGACCATGAATCTTGCCCCAGGTCCACCCTCGACGCTTCTGAGCCATTGGTTGATCTGGCATGGCCGGCAAAGGTGTTTTGCACGAACTCACCGCGGGATGCGAACTCGAGATTCAGGTCCTCCCGCACTCGAATTCTCCTGATCCCGATGCCGGCGGAGGGACGTTGAAGTTCGAAGCCTCAACTGTATTCGAAGCCATATCCAGCTTGTGATCGGGTTCGTGCCCAATGACGACTGCCGAAGCCTTGAACTCTTCGATCCACTGGAGCCTCGATGGTCACTTCGTGCTCCGGAAGTGGTTTCACAGCCGCCAGTTTTTCCAGTGCCCCTTGCACTTCAAAGCATGCCGGTGGTGGAACGATTCGGTGCTGCGCTTGCCGAGAAATTCGCGACTCCACGCGGAAACGGTGATCGCACCGGCAATGGGGATTGGTCATTGGCCAGAAGTGCCCGCCAGCTCGGTCTGCGCTTTATCTTCGCAGGAAAAGCGAGGAAGACGCCTCGTCCTGCGGCGTGGATTTCGATCAAGCCGGGCGAGCGAATCCTTGTCGGATGTGGTCACCAAGGGAGGCTGGGTCCAGGAAACCATCGAAATCGTTCGGGCCCATCAGGCGTTGTTGCTGCCGAGATGATGGTCGACCGATCCGATGGTTCGCTCGCGCTGGGGATTCCGACATTTAGCTTGATACGACCAGAGGTGGAAACGTTTCCTCCTGACCAGCTTCCACCAGACCTCGCCGCCACCCGGCCATTAAGCCGGGAAGCAATAGAGTCAGATCCGCTGCCAAGATGCGGATCAGAGCTATCCTCAGATTCGCCCAGGGAAACCGAGATCGGAAAGAATTCGGTCCCATTGCCGGCCATGCGTAATACACCCCTCAGTCCAGACGACGCATTGTGCCCGGGCTTACTTTGTCGAGAGCAGGCCACTGGGCACGGTTTCTAGCGGCAATCTCCTCCGACCCCATCCGCGGGTCGCTCACACTGCGTGCGCGCCGTACATGCCATGGCGATGCAGGCGGTAAACTCACCTCGTGGCCCTTCTCAAAAGGAGCGGAATGAGTAGCAGCCAGCGTTTGCCCTTGGGACGCAGTTACCAGTTGCGCACGCCACGATCTTGCAATGAGGGATGTAGGATTCGCTCAAGTTTCTGACGAGATTCGGAGTCCTCAAAGACACGCTTGGCGAGCTGCGGCCGATCCGCTCCCATCCGCCCGGATCACAGACTTCCAAATTCATCTCCTCAACGCTGAAAAGCCCTGAGACCAGGTCTTCGACCACCTCACGGGCAAGGATGTCGGTATCAATCACCTGCAAACCCCGCTCTTCAAGGAGCCTCCCCGCCACCGACTTCCCCATCCCGATTCCGCCGGTCACTCCCAACGTTTTCGGCTCCACGAAACAAAAAGGGCCACCGGGCTCACTGGTGGGCTCCCGTCAGGAATCAGGCCGTGCGACCACAACTTCAGCTCAGGTGGTGAATTGGGATCAACCGGATCCCGAAGAATCATCCTCTGGGCCGCACCCGTGGAGTTGGTCACCTCTTCACGGCAACCCACTGACCCGTCGCCAGGTTTGTAGTGGCCTGAATCTCGTAGGTATTGCCGGCGGGTGCATCCCATTGAACTTGAAGGCCGGAGCTGGCGTCTCAACCAGATTCACCTCACCACGACGACCAAGTCAAACGGCGAGGCGTCTGCGGCGTTCACACCTATCTCCGTCCGAATCCAACACCGTGCTGAACTGAAGCGACCGGGGAACCTCAGGGTTCGGCCATCACCGGTGCTCACGTCAATCAGACGGATTTGCGGAGCGGCGCTATCCTTAACCCATCGAAGCGTCCCACCACCCGAGGTCACAGCCATCCAGCGATGCCGGGTCAACGTTCTCGCTCGTTGTGGCGTAATAGAGAGTCATTCCCTCGCCCAACACCAACGTGTTCTCCAGATCGGCCATCATGGTGTCCGACAGTTCGAGGAGATCGACGTAGATGGCGTTCTTGTCCTCCATCGGCAGGAAGCTCACAACACCGCCAAGCCCAACGTCCAAACCAGCGCTCCAAGGAGGCATTGCTGGTGTAACCACTGCGGGTTGCCCCTAGATCCGAAGCTGCCCAGAATGAAGTCGCTTCTGGAATAGTCAGGCACCTGATGCTGATCGTGGTACCGGGCAAACTCCCATTCCTGGTTTCACCGGCAGATTGACTCCGTATTGGTTTCACGAATCCGGGAACTCAACACCACCGTCAAAAATCTGATCCGTTACGTCAAAGCGCCACCAATGGTTCCTGCCAGACCGGACAAATCCGCCTTGGCAGAATTGACGGTTACATTCCGGACCGGTTCAAGGATCCACCATTGTTGATAAACTCCTGGCCATTGGACGGTAAATCACCACGGAAGCAAGATCCCGGAGGTGAGTGGCTCGTTGGCGCTTCCCGTTTATTGGCTAGATTCGGCCGTCAACTCGGAGGTCAGAACTTGGAACCATCACTGCAACTGGAATTACCCTGGATTCTAGAGTTCTCCGAAATAGCGGGACGATCTTTTTCCGGTGGTGCTCTGGCAGATCATCGGCGGGAGTTTCATCAACAATGGTGGATCCTTGAACTCGGTCCGAATGTAACCGTCAATTCTGCCAAGGCGGATTTGTCCGGTCTGGCAGGAACCATTGGTGGCGCTTTGACGCTCAACGTGACGGATCAGATTTTTTGACGGTGGTGTTGAGTTCCTCGGATTTCGTGAAACCAGCTACGGAGTCAATCTGCCGGTGAAACCAGGAATGGTTGCCCCGGTACCACGATCAGCATCAAGGTGCCTGACTATTCAGAAGCGACTTCATTCTGGGCAGCTTCGGATCTAGGGGCAACCCGCAGTGGTTACACCAACAATGCCTCCCTTGGAGCGCTGGTTTTGGACGTTGGGCTTGGCGGTGTTGTGAGCTTCCTGCCGATGGAGGACAAGAACGCCATCTACGTCGATCTCCTCGAACTGTCGGACACCATGATGGCCGATCTGGAGAACACGTTGGTGTTGGGCGAGGGAATGACTCTCTATTACGCCACAACGAGCGAGAACGTTGACCCGGCATCGCTGGATGGCTTTGTGACCTCGGGTGGTGGGACGCTTCGATGGGTTAAGGATGGCGCCGCTCCGCAAATCCGTCTGATTGACGTGAGCACCGGTGATGGCCGAACCCTGAGGGTTCCCCGGTCGCTCCGGTTCAGCACGGTGTTGGATTCGGACGGAGATGGAATTGTGAACGCCGCAGACGCCTCGCCGTTTGACTTGGTCGTCGTGAGTGAGGTGAATCTGGTTGAGACGCCAGCTCCGGCCTTCGAAGTTCAATGGGATGCCGCCGCCGGCAATACCTACGAGATTCAGGCCACTACAAACCTGGCGACGGGTCAGTGGGTTGCCGTGAAGAAGGTGACCAACTCCACGGGTGGTACCCAGAGGATGATTCTTCGGGATCCGGTTGATCCCAATTCACCACTGAAGGCATACAGAGTTGTGGTCGCACAGCCCTGATTCCTGATGACAGGGGCCACCGGTGAACCCGGTGGCCCTTTTTGTTTCGTGGAATGAAAACGTTGGGAGTGACCGGCGGAATCGGGATGGGGAAGTCGGTGGCGGGGAGGCTCCTTGAAGAGCGGGGTTTGCAGGTGATTGATACCGACATCCTTGCCCGTGAGGTGGTCGAACCTGGGTCTCCGGGGCTTTCGGCGATTGAGAATGAATTTGGAAAGTCTGTGATCCGGGCGGATGGGAGCCTGGATCGGCCGCAGCTCGCCAAGCGTGTCTTTGAGGACTCCGAATCTCGTCAGAAACTTGAGCGAATCCTACATCCCCTCATTGCAAGATCGTGGCGTGCGCAACTGGACCAACTGCGATCCCAAGGGCAAACGCTGGCTGCTGTTCTCATTCCGCTCCTTTTTGAGAAGGGCTACGAGGGTGAGTTTACCGCCTGCATCGCCATGGCATGTACGGCGCGCACGCAGTGTGAGCGTTTGAAGACCCGCGGATGGGGTCCGGAGGAGATTGCCGCTAGAAACCGTGCCCAGTGGCCTGCTCTCGACAAGATGGCCCGGGCACGATACGTCGTCTGGACTGAGGGGTGTATTGCAGCGCATGGCCGGCAATGGGACCGAATTCTTTCCGATCTCGGTTTCCCTGGGCGAATCTGAGGATAGCTCTGATCCGCATCTTGGCAGCGGATCTGACTCTATTTGCTTCCCGGCTTAATGGCCGGAGTGGCGGCGAGGTCTGGTGGAAGCTGGTCAGGAGGAAACGTTTCCACCTGCAGTCGTATCAAGCTAAATGTCGGAATCCCCAGCGCGAGCGAACCATCGGATCGGTCGACCATCATCCCTACAGCGGCAACAACGCCCTGATGGGCCCGAACGATTTCGATGGTTTCCTGGACCCGGCCTCCCTTGGTGACCACATCCTCCACGACAAGGATTCGCTCGCCCGGCTTGATCCGAAATCCACGCCGCAGGACGAGGCGTCCTTCCTCCTTTTCTGCGAAGATAAAGCGCAGACCGAGCTGGCGGGCCACTTCCTGGCCAATGACCAATCCCCCCATTGCCGGTGCGATCACCGTTTCCGCATTGAGTCCGCTTAATTTCTCGGCAAGCGCAGCACCGAATCGTTCCACCACCGGCATGCTTTGAAGTGCAAGGGCGCACTGGAAAAACTGGCGGCTGTGAAGCCCACTTCGGAGCACGAAGTGACCATCCAGGAGGGCTCCAGTGGATCGAAAGAGTTCCAAGGCTTCGGCAGTCGTCATTGACGGGTAGGCTGCGAACCCGCGGAGCGCCACACAAGCTGGATATGGCTTCAGATACAGTTGAGGCTTCGAACTTCAACGTCCCTCCGCCGGCATCGGGATCAGGAGAATTCGAGTGCGGAAGGACACAGATCTCGAAGTTCGCATCCCGCGCAGTCGGGATTCCGTGCAAAACACCTTTGCCGGCCATGCCAGATCAACCAATGGCTCAGAAGCGTCCAGGTGGACCTGGGGGCAAGATTCATGAGGTCCTGTTCAATCTTTCCAGGGTCGGTATGGGGGCTGAGGCGGAGCCGTTGAGAAAGACGCGCGACATGTGTGTCGACCACCACGCCGGCCTGAATTCCAAACGCATTTCCCAGGACCACGTTGGCCGTCTTGCGCCCTACCCCATCGAGAGCGGTGAGTTCCTCCATGGTGGTTGGGACCTTACCCTTGTGCCTTTCCAGGAGTGTTCGACAGGAGGACTGGATATTCCTGGCTTTGTTCCGAAACAGTCCCAGAAGTCAAAATAGCGGCGGCCGAGAGTTCTTCGCCGCGCGTTGGCATAGTCAACAGCCGTGCGGTACCGGCGGAAGAGTTCCGGGTGACGATGTTGACCTGTTTGTCGGTGCATTGGGCGGAAAGTATCGTCGCGATCAGCAGCAGCGGAGCAGGTAGACCAGTTCGCAGCGGGTATCGGGATAGGTCGCTTTCAGCCGTTCCAAAATCGCCGAGAACCGATTGGAAAGTGCAGCCTTGGATTCATAAGCACGGCCTCCAGGTCGCATGCCGGCGATTCGGGCAACCAGAGTGGAACTGGAGTTTCTCCTTTTCTTAGCGAAACTGGGCCCTCAATCAAAAACAGGGGCTCATCTGCGCATCGGGAGCTTCCCATGTCTCGCGGGATTGGCCCATTCCATTGGGTTCAGCGGCGATCCGTTTCGAGGGTGTCCATTCAGACAGGTTTCGGAGTGTTCTTACCCAGACCATGACTTCGTCGGCGTCGATCTGCCGAGAACCGAAGTTTGCAGCTGCCTGCTGCGAATGCGCCGACATGGAGATGGCCCTGACCTGGATGCGTCCGTGGTGCCCAGGGCATACTCCAAGAGCGCAGGCCGTCTCCATCGAGGTCTGCATCAGGTCTCCCTGAAAACCTGGAATCGGGTACCCCCGGATTGCCCCCGAAACCCCACTGAGCCGCCACGCAGAGGCTAGATGGCCCGTGATCCGACGGACCATACACATATGAGTATCCTCCACTCCATCCAGTAATACGTCCTTCCAGAAGTCGAGGAGGAGACGGGCGTCCTGCCAGGGTCAGTCGCTCGCCCCCGTTGTTCAGGCGACCCGCATAAAGACCGAGAACCCGACATTAATCCCATGTCGTTTGAACAGTAGGTCAGCAACGAGAAGAACTCGCTGTCCGGGCGCTAAAAGTGTGTCCCGATTGCCCGGGAATTCAAATTCGATCCAAGTAAAACCGAGTCCCGGTTTCCATGAATCCTGCGGAATTCGCAACTTTGGCGGTGCCTTCACGGATTTCGCCAAGAAGAGTTTCCGGCTCTACTTCCGTTCCGAGTATGGGGCCTCACGCCTCAAGTATCCGCTTTTCGCCGGATTTGAGCACGGCCTCGCTGCCGTCGATGAGTTTGATCAACTCGACCTTCGCAGCGGCTCCCATGACATGGAGCAGCGCGGCTTTTACCTTTCGAACATCTTCGTGGATGACACGCTGCTTGATGCCGGCAACCTGAGCCCGCATGGGCGTTTCATCCACCTGTACCTGAACGGATCCTATTGGGGACTCTACCACCTTCGCGAACGCTGGGGCGCATCCATGCACGCCCGCTATTTGGGCGGATCCAGGACCAACTATGAGAGCATCAATGGAAACTGGAATGTCGGCGGGTGGGCCGAACCCGGCACACCTTACGACGGGGACGGATCCACATGGTCCCGGGTCAAATCGCTTCGTGGCCAATACACTGCCGTCCGGCCCTACCTCGATGTTCCCGACTACATCGATTACATGGTCACGTGGATGTTTGGCGGATGCGAGGATGAGTACCGTTGCGTTGGGCCGACCGTTCCGGGAAGCGGCCTCAAGTTTTATCTGAACGACGCGGACGGCTGGTTCTGCGTTCCTCAATACTGCGCCGCCAACAACCGCACCGGCCGGGGGTCCCCGGGTCGACAGGCAGGAGACGGCCCCGGAAGCTTGTTCTCCATGCTGCTCCGGGAGAATCACCCCGACTACCGTGCGCTCCTTGCTGATCGCATTCAACATGCCCTCGGCCCAGGCGGCTTTTTGTCCCCGGAAATGAACCAGGCGCGCCTCGAATCCCGACTCAACGAAATGTCCCGGGCATTCCTGGCTGAATCCGCTCGTTGGGGTTATCTCACGCCCACCGATTGGGCAAGCAGACGGGACTCCGTCCGAAATTCCTGGATTCCCAGCCGTTCCGTTGAAGTGATGGCCCAATTCCGATCGGCAGGATTCCTTCCCACCCCCGAGCCTCCCAGCATGTCACCTCAGGGAGGAGCCGTACCGCCGGGACAGCTGGTCCGTTTTGAATCCGGCGCGTCGGGCACCATCTACTTCACCACCGACGGCTCGGATCCCAGACTTCCGGGTGGACTTCCGGCGCCTTCGGCCCGGCTCTTCACGTCCGGCGGTGAAAGCGAACTATTGGTTCCCGCAGGGTCAAGTTGGCGTTGGTTTACCGATGGAACCGGGCTCGGTGCCGGCAACATCGTTGAGGGACACGTGGCATGGTCCCCCGCGAACTGGAAACATCCCAATTATGACGACCAATCTTGGGCCGAGGGAAAGGCTCAACTGGGATACGGCGAGGCTGACGAAACCACTGTCCTTCCATTCGGCGACGCGGCCAACAAGTGGATTACCTCGTACTTCCGCCTCAAGTTCGTCGCAAACCAACCCTCCGAGATGATCTCACTGCAGTTGCGCCTCAAACGAGACGACGGTGCCGTCATTTACCTGAATGGTCGCGAAGCCGCGCGGAGCTCGATGGGAGCAGGTCTGGTGACCGCCTCCACAGTCGCCTCCAACGCCTCTGACGACGGGCAGGTGTTCCAAACGATCCCGCTTTCGGTGGAGTTGTTGAAAGAGGGCACCAACGTCATGGCGGTGGAGTTGCACCAGTCTTCCGGCACCACGTCCGACGCGAGCTTCGATCTTGAATTGTCCGGTATTAGGGCGGGTGCAGCCCAGGGTGAACTTCCGCGCATTTTGACCAATACCGTCGTCCGGGCCCGCACCCGGCAAGGCAGCCAATGGTCTGGACTCGTCGAGAGCTTCTTCCACACCGAAGCCCCAACTCCAGCGCCTGGCGATGTCATGATCGTGGAGTTTCAACCGGAGCCCGCTCCCCTTGGAGGCAGCGAGTTCATTGAACTGGCCAACATTTCCTCCCACGCCGTCAACCTTCGGGGGACTCCGGTTTTACCAGCGGGATCGAATTTGAATTCCCGGGCAATCGGGACACACTTTTGGCGCCCGGACGGCGAGTTCTTCTCGTTGCTGACCTATTCCAATTCCAGCAACGACATGGGATTGATATCCAGGTTCTCGGTCTTTATGCGGGTCGCCTGAACAACGGGGGCGAGCGACTGACCCTGGCAGGACCCGGCGGAAATCTCCTCCTCGACTTCTCCTTTGGGGGCAAGGCATGGCCGCCCGGATGGAATGCAGGAGGATACTCTTATCAATGCTGGTCCGTCCGGATCTGGAGCCATCTAACCCCTCTGCGTGGCGGCTCAGTGGGGTTCCGGGGGGCAATCCGGGGGTACCCGATTCCCGGGTTTTTCAGGGGGAACCTGATGCAGACCTCGATGGAGACGGCCTACCTGCGCTCTTGGAGTATGCCCTGGGCACCACGGACACCCATCCGGAGTCGGGGCCATCCTCCATGTCGGCGCATTTCGCAGCAGGCAAAGCTGCAAACTTCGAGTTTCTCCGGCAGATCGACGCCGACGAAGTCATGGTCTGGGTAGAACACTCCAGAAACCTGTCGGAATGGACACCCTCGAAACGGATCGCCGCTGAACCCAATGGAATGGGCCAATCCCGCGAGACATGGGAAGCTCCCGATCCCGCAGATGAGCCCCTGTTTTTGCGATTGAGGGCCCAGTTTCGCTGAAAAGGAGGGAAACTCCAGTTCCACTCTGATTTGCCCGAATCGCCGGCATGCGGTACTGGAGGCCGTGCCCCGCGAATCCAAGGCTGCACTTTCCAATCGGTTCTCAGCGATTTTGGAACGGCTGAAAGCGACCTATCCCGATGCCCACTGCGAACTGGTCTACACCACTCCGCTGGAATTGCTGGTCGCGACGATACTTTCCGCCCAATGCACCGACAAACAGGTCAACATCGTCACCCGGGAACTCTTCCGCCGGTACCGCACGGCTGTTGACTATGCCAACGCGCGGCCCGAAGAACTCTCGGCCGCCATCCAACGACTGGGACTGTTTCGGAACAAAGCCAGGAATATCCAGTCCTCCTGTCGAACACTCCTGGAAAGGCACAAGGGTAAGGTCCCAACCACCATGGAGGAACTCACCGCTCTCGATGGGGTAGGGCGCAAGACGGCCAACGTGGTCCTGGGAAATGCGTTTGGAATTCAGGCCGGCGTGGTGGTCGACACACATGTCGCGCGTCTTTCTCAACGGCTCCGCCTCAGCCCCCATACCGACCCTGGAAAGATTGAACAGGACCTCATGAATCTTGCCCCCAGGTCCACCTGGACGCTTCTGAGCCATTGGTTGATCTGGCATGGCCGGCAAAGGTGTTTTGCACGGAATCCCGACTGCGCGGGATGCGAACTTCGAGATCTGTGTCCTTCCGCACTCGAATTCTCCTGATCCCGATGCCGGCGGAGGGACGTTGAAGTTCGAAGCCTCAACTGTATCTGAAGCCATATCCAGCTTGTGTGGCGCTCCGCGGGTTCGCAGCCTACCCGTCAATGACGACTGCCGAAGCCTTGGAACTCTTTCGATCCACTGGAGCCCTCCTGGATGGTCACTTCGTGCTCCGAAGTGGGCTTCACAGCCGCCAGTTTTTCCAGTGCGCCCTTGCACTTCAAAGCATGCCGGTGGTGGAACGATTCGGTGCTGCGCTTGCCGAGAAATTAAGCGGACTCAATGCGGAAACGGTGATCGCACCGGCAATGGGGGGATTGGTCATTGGCCAGGAAGTGGCCCGCCAGCTCGGTCTGCGCTTTATCTTCGCAGAAAAGGAGGAAGGACGCCTCGTCCTGCGGCGTGGATTTCGGATCAAGCCGGGCGAGCGAATCCTTGTCGTGGAGGATGTGGTCACCAAGGGAGGCCGGGTCCAGGAAACCATCGAAATCGTTCGGGCCCATCAGGGCGTTGTTGCCGCTGTAGGGATGATGGTCGACCGATCCGATGGTTCGCTCGCGCTGGGGATTCCGACATTTAGCTTGATACGACTGCAGGTGGAAACGTTTCCTCCTGACCAGCTTCCACCAGACCTCGCCGCCACTCCGGCCATTAAGCCGGGAAGCAAATAGAGTCAGATCCGCTGCCAAGATGCGGATCAGAGCTATCCTCAGATTCGCCCAGGGAAACCGAGATCGGAAAGAATTCGGTCCCATTGCCGGCCATGCGCTGCAATACACCCCTCAGTCCAGACGACGTATCGTGCCCGGGCCATCTTGTCGAGAGCAGGCCACTGGGCACGGTTTCTAGCGGCAATCTCCTCCGGACCCCATCCGCGGGTCTTCAAACGCTCACACTGCGTGCGCGCCGTACATGCCATGGCGATGCAGGCGGTAAACTCACCCTCGTAGCCCTTCTCAAAAAGGAGCGGAATGAGAACAGCAGCCAGCGTTTGCCCTTGGGATCGCAGTTGGTCCAGTTGCGCACGCCACGATCTTGCAATGAGGGGATGTAGGATTCGCTCAAGTTTCTGACGAGATTCGGAGTCCTCAAAGACACGCTTGGCGAGCTGCGGCCGATCCAGGCTCCCATCCGCCCGGATCACAGACTTTCCAAATTCATTCTCAATCGCCGAAAGCCCCGGAGACCCAGGTTCGACCACCTCACGGGCAAGGATGTCGGTATCAATCACCTGCAAACCCCGCTCTTCAAGGAGCCTCCCCGCCACCGACTTCCCCATCCCGATTCCGCCGGTCACTCCCAACGTTTTCATTCCACGAAACAAAAAGGGCCACCGGGTTCACCGGTGGCCCCTGTCATCAGGAATCAGGGCTGTGCGACCACAACTCTGTATGCCTTCAGTGGTGAATTGGGATCAACCGGATCCCGAAGAATCATCCTCTGGGTACCACCCGTGGAGTTGGTCACCTTCTTCACGGCAACCCACTGACCCGTCGCCAGGTTTGTAGTGGCCTGAATCTCGTAGGTATTGCCGGCGGCGGCATCCCATTGAACTTCGAAGGCCGGAGCTGGCGTCTCAACCAGATTCACCTCACTCACGACGACCAAGTCAAACGGCGAGGCGTCTGCGGCGTTCACAATTCCATCTCCGTCCGAATCCAACACCGTGCTGAACCGGAGCGACCGGGGAACCCTCAGGGTTCGGCCATCACCGGTGCTCACGTCAATCAGACGGATTTGCGGAGCGGCGCCATCCTTAACCCATCGAAGCGTCCCACCACCCGAGGTCACAAAGCCATCCAGCGATGCCGGGTCAACGTTCTCGCTCGTTGTGGCGTAATAGAGAGTCATTCCCTCGCCCAACACCAACGTGTTCTCCAGATCGGCCATCATGGTGTCCGACAGTTCGAGGAGATCGACGTAGATGGCGTTCTTGTCCTCCATCGGCAGGAAGCTCACAACACCGCCAAGCCCAACGTCCAAAACCAGCGCTCCAAGGGAGGCATTGTTGGTGTAACCACTGCGGGTTGCCCCTAGATCCGAAGCTGCCCAGAATGAAGTCG
>JBGAPN010000314.1:0-6373 GCA_044221235.1 Limisphaerales bacterium | reverse complement strand
CCGGTTGTTCCCCTTTTCGACGATAGTGTGGGGCGAACCTGCGTTGAAGCTGCCCCGTGGAGTCCTCCCTAGAGAGGAAGGAGCTCACTTTCCGTCGTAACGCCTATGGATGCCTGAGAAGCATGGGCGCAATACGTTCGACGATTTGCCACGAGGCGGGATTTTGCACTGGTGCCTGGGTGTGAAAGGGCGGACCGTTCGTCTATTCTGTAAGAGGTTCAGCGCTTCCGTCGAATCGGTCTGATAGGCTCTCCGGTTTGGGAGTGCGCCCTTCACGTTTCCAATCATTCTGATGAAAGACGAGGTCTTCCGCGAGACTCAGCCGGCCGCCGACTTCACATTCGGCAAAAAGGTGGCGGCGGTGTTTGACGACATGTTGCTGCGGTCGGTCCCCTTTTACGCCGAAATGCAACGGATGATCGCCGAACTTTCGGGCGATTTTGCGGTGCCGGGCACCAATATCTATGACCTGGGTTGTTCCACGGGCACCACGTTCCTCAACCTGGATCCCGTCGTGCCCCGGGATGTCCGGTTCATTGGGCTGGATTCGTCCCCCGAAATGCTGGAGCGATGCCGGCAGAAGCTGAAGGAACACGGGTTCACGCGTGAGCATGAGTTGGTTTGCGGGGACCTGAACCAGGGGGTGGCCATTCAGAACGCGTCCATGGTGATGATGATTCTGACCCTGCAGTTTGTACGGCCGTTGTACCGGGACACGCTGATGCGAACCATCCAGCAGGGGTTAAATGAGAATGGCTGCCTGATCCTGGTGGAAAAGCTGCTGGGCGAGGACTCGATCTACAACCGGCTGTTCATCAAATACTATTACGACCTTAAAAAGCGGCACGGCTACAGCGATCTGGAGATTTCCCAAAAACGGGAGGCGCTCGAAAACGTGCTGGTCCCCTACAAGCTTCTCGAGAACCGCGAGATGCTCCTTCGCGCCGGTTTCCGGAACTGCGATGTCTTCTTCAAGTGGTATAACTTCGCGGGAATCATCGCCCTGAAATGATGGTCCGACTCGGCAATTTCTTCTTCCACTACCGGAATGCCCTGTTTCCGGTGGCCTACCTGCTTCTCTTTGTCCCCAGCCCGCCGATTTTCCAGAATTACCGGACTGCTTTCTTCCTTGGCGTAGGCGTTGCCGCGTTGGGGCAGTTGATCCGAGCTGTCACGGTGGGCCTTGACTACATCATCCGCGGTGGACGGAACCGCCGGGTCTATGCCGAGCGGTTGGTGCAGGGCGGCCTCTTCGCCCACTGCCGAAATCCCCTTTACGTGGGGAATTTTACCATCCTGCTCGGTGTCGGCCTGGCTTCCAACTCGCGACTCTTTTTCCTCACGGGTATTCCGTTCTTCGTCCTGGCCTATGCCGCGATCATTGCTGCCGAGGAGAATTTCCTGCGGGGCAAGTTCGGCGCCGAGTTTGATGAGTACTGCGGTCGGGTGAACCGGCTTGTTCCCAATTTCCGGGGCTTGTCGCAGACCCTCGAGGGGATGGAGTTCAATTGGCGTCGCCTGATCTCCGCGGAATATGGTTCGGCGTATCTGTGGATGGCGGCGGTGGTCCTGGTTGCCTTCGTGAATGCCTATCGCGCGGGGGAGTATCGCCCGGGGGATCCGTTTATCTGGATGCTGCGGTTGGCGTTGATCGCCGCCACCGCCGGATATGGGGTCGCCCGGTACCTTAAGAAGTCCGGCCGACTGGAATAGGAGCCTGACCGGAATTTCAGGGGAGTCCTCCTGAGTTTTCGGATAGATCCTTAGTCGGAGCGTAGGCGTCGCGTCCCCGGCGAAATGGATGAATCGCGTTCGCGAGGTCGCGTGCGGGCGCCTTGAGGACGCGGGACGGAGTTCAATTTGTGCGTCAAACTTGACAACGGAAGGGTATTCATTTCAGGATCATTGAGCGCAGCCGAAACTCCCTCCCGAACCACACGACCTTATTATCCCGCCTGAAATGTTCCGCTGAGCCCGACGAAGTTGGTGCCGCAAATTGATCCCGCACCTGCTCCCGTTGGTCTTATTGGTACTATTTTGATTGTATAGGAGATTCGCCCATAGGGTGCGAACTATATAATTCGTGTCGTCCCACGGACTCGGTTCGCCCCTTTTCGATGCCCTCCTGCATTCTACAAGGCTTGCGTTGGCTCTTGCGTGGGTCGCTTCTGGGCCGTTGGGGAGCGGTGGCGTTTGCGATGCCGTTCACGTTTCAGGGGCGGCTGGCCGACGGCGCGTCCCTGGCAAACGGAAATTATGAAATGCGCTTCCGCCTGTTCGACCAGGCGGCCGGCGGCAATGGGGTTGGACTTCTGCTATCGGTCCCGTCGGTCCCGGTGACCAATGGGCTGTTCACCGTGCAGTTGGAGTTTGGCCCCGGGGTATTCAACGGGGCCTCCCGATGGTTGGAGATCGCGGCACGGCCCGTGGGAAGCGTGAATCCGCTCGAGGTGCTGGATCCCCGGCAACCGGTGACGGCGGTCCCCTACGCGCTCTACGCCATCGCTGGATCGGGAGATGCTTCAGCTTTGACTTCGGGGCTGCTTCCCGATGCGCGACTTAGCGCCAACATTGCGCGGGGCGCCGACGTGCTGAATGCGAGCAATGTCCTGGTCCTTCGATTGGCGGCCACCAACACCGCCCTCCAGGGGCAATTAGGTGCGCTCGCCCGTATCACGGACCTTAATGCGGCAAGCAACATCCTCGTGGTCCGACTGGACGCAACGAACAGCAACATCCAAAGCCAGATTGCGAGCCTTCCCAAGGTTTCAGACGTCCTGAACTCCAGCAATGTCCTGGTGCTTCGATTGGCGACCACCAACACGGCCATCCAGGGTCAGATCGCGGCGCTCCCCAAGGTCTCGGATGTTCTGGGTTCCAGCAACGTCCTGGTGCTGCGCCTCGATGCAACCAACAGCACAATTCAAGGCCAGATTGCGAGTCTTCCCAAGGTTTCAGACGTCCTGAACTCCAGCAATGTCCTGGTACTTCGGTTGGCGTCCACCAACACGGCCATCCAGGGTCAGATCTCAGCCCTGCCCAAAGTTTCGGATATACTGGGATCCAGCAACGTTCTGGTGCTGCGCCTGGATGCGACCAACAACCTGATCCAGGGCCAGATCGCGGGGCTTCCCAAGATTCCGGACGTCTTGAACTCCAGCAATGTGTTGGTGCTTCGATTGGCAGCCACCAACACCGCCATCCAGGGTCAGATCGCGTTGCTGGCCACCCCGTCGCAGTTGAATTCCCTCAGCAATCTTTTGTCCACCCAACTCCTGGCGACCAATGCGGCGCTTCAGTCTCAAATCAGTGCGCTGAGCAGCCGCCTGGACCAGTTGACAGCGTCCTTGGTGACGGTGTCCAACATGGTGCAGACCTCCTCTTACCTGCCTGGAGCAACAGCCGCCTCCATAGAGCCGACAGACCCGACCCTGGCGGGGCAGGGCCTCGTCCGGTTTTCCACGATCGAAGCACCGGGGTGGCGGCTTGGGTCCGCGGAGAGTTCCCCGGCGCCCCGGTATGGACATTCCGCGGTCTGGACCGGCCAGACCTGGCTGATTTGGGGCGGGGCGTTGGGAGGCGGTCTTGTCTCGGGTACGGGAGCCTCTTATGACCCGACCTTGGATGCATGGGCTCCGATATCCTCTCTCGATGCCCCTTCGGCACGTCGCGGTCACTCGGCGGTTTGGACCGGTCAATCGTTGATCGTCTGGGGCGGCTTGGGAGCGGGGTATCTAGGAGATGGTGGTGAATACACGCCGGCGATGACTTCCTGGGTGCCGCTGCCCTTGCTCAATGCACCCAGTGCCCGTGAAGGGCAGGGAACCCTTTGGACGGGCTCCAGGATGGTGGTCTGGGGGGGGCGTAATTCGAGCGGACTACTGAACGACGGCGCCATTTTTAATCCGAGTTTGAAGCAATGGGCCGCACTCCCCATTTCCGGTGCCCCGGAAGTCCGATTTGATGCCACGGCAGTCTGGGCCGCCGGCCAGTTGGTGGTTTGGGGCGGTTCGGGTGTTTCCGGAGAACTGGGGTCGGGCGGTCGGTTGCCGATCTCCGGCGGAACGACTCCGGGAACTTGGACCTCCGTTTCCACGACGGGTTCCCCCAGTGCACGGCGAGGGCACACTGCGGTCTGGACCGGGCAGCGGTTGCTCATCTGGGGAGGGCGCCAGGGCTCAAATCCGTTGGGAGACGGCGCCAGCTATGATCCGGTCAACAATGTGTGGGAGGTCTTGCCGCCGACCGGGGCACCCACGGCCCGGTCAGGCCACGTGGCGGTGTGGACGGGAGACGAAATGCTGATTTTTGGTGGGGAAGGGGCGTTGGGCGAGGAACTCGCCACGGGGGCGGCGTTTAGGCCGGCCACCGGCAAATGGAGGCCACTCCCGGGCAATGGTCAGCCGGTGGCTCGCAGTGAGGCCACTGGTACCTGGTCGGGGACCGAACTGCTGGTCTTCGGCGGGCAGGGGACCGGAGGCCCCGTCTCATCGCTTCAACGTCTGAACCCGCAGCCGACCTGGTATCTTTATCGCAAGCCATGAAGAAGAGATTTTTCGCTTGGGCCGCCACGGCGCTGGCCCTGTGGACCCTTCCAGCCAAGGCGGAATGGCTCACCCAGTCGATTACGTTGCAGGCGGGCTGGAATGCCGTTTTCCTGCATGTGGATGCGACCCACGCCACGATCGATCAACTGGTGGGTGCCGGGTCACCAGCGCTGACGCCGATTCAGCAGATCTGGCGCTGGAATCCGAACCCAGCGACTGGCCAGTTCATCACCTCCCCCCAGCAGCCCATTAATAACGGCAGCCAGTGGACCAGCTGGAAACGACCCGAGAACGCGACCTCCTCCTTGCAGCGCCTGACGGCCAATTCCGCCTACTTGGTGTACTCCACGTCGAGCTACACTTGGGATCTCAAGGGCAGGCCGGTGCTTCCCCATTACGAGTGGACCACCTCGGGGCTTAACTTTTTTGGGTTTCCAACGGTTCCGGCCAATCCGCCGAATTTCGACCCCTTCCTGTCTCCGGTCCCTGATCTTTTGTCCGGTGAAGTCTTCCGGTATCCGGGAGGCGAACTCGGAGCGGGAAATCCCGTCCAGGTCTTTGGATTGCGCACCACGGCCGTTCGCCGCGGTGAAGCCTACTGGCTCCGTGCCGGCGAATTTTTCAACTCCTATTACGGCCCCTTCGAAGTGACGGCCGCCGGGGCTGGTCAATATGAGTTTGGGGATTCCCAGAGTTCGACGTCCTTCCGGCTGCGCAACCTGACGGCCAGTCCCCTGACCGTGACCCTTCGGCAGGTCAATTCGGAGAGCCCACCGTCCGGGCAGGCTGCGGTGGCTGGGGCATTGCCGCTGCTGCTCCGGGGGAATTTGAATCCGACCAACCTGACCTATCCCGTCAACTCCCTGACCGTGGGCCAATCGTCCTCCTGGACCCTGGCTCCCAAGGGGCAGGAGGGTTCCGAGACCGAAGTGGTCCTGGGAGTGGAGCGTTCGGCGTTGACCGGAATCCCGGGAACCCGATTCGCGGGTGTCCTTCAACTGACCGATTCGCTTGGGCAGACACGACTGGATATGGCGGTTTCCGCCGTGGTGGGGTCCAAAGCTGGCCTCTGGGTGGGCTCCGCATCGATCAGCCATGTCAGCCAATACCTCCAGTCCTATCTCCGGGGTAATAACAACCAGTTGGTGGTCCAGACCAACGGCGCCTACCAGGTCACCGACGTGAAGACGAACCTCACACCGGTCCCGACCTCCTATCCCCTGCGGCTGATTGTTCACAACCCGTCAACCGGGCCGGCCACCCTGTTGCAACAGGTCTTCTTCGGATTCAATGCGGCCACCAATCCGATTGTGTCCATATCCGAAGCCGCCCTGCTGGCTCCACACCGGGCGCAGTCTCGGCGGATTACGGCCAGCCATCTTCCCTGGACCGAGGAGAACAACGGATGGGCCTTCAGTGGTGCGCTGTCCCAGGGCTCGGTGATCCGGGTGAGTGTCACCAATCGCTTCGACGATCAGTCCTCGAATCCATTCCTCCACACCTACCATCCCGACCATGACAACCTGGATGCGACCTTCCGGAAGGAAGTTCCGCAGGGATCTGAGTCCTACACCATTGTCCGGGACATCTCCTTGAATCCCCAGTCGCCTGCTACGGACTTCAACAGCCGGATCTCAACCGGGCAGACAATCGAGGGCGAGTATCTTGAAACCATCCGGGTTCTGGGACTCGCTCGTCCGGGAAATACCTTCGATACGCGGCGGTTCGATGTTCGCGGACGCTTCAAATTGAACCGCATTAATGACGTTCCAGCCATCACCCGCGCCCCGTGAATCCCTGAATCCTGACGTCCAGACTCCATGAAC
>JBGAPN010000313.1:0-6393 GCA_044221235.1 Limisphaerales bacterium | reverse complement strand
CTACCCCATTCCTTCCCTGGACAATCAGTCCCAGCCATTCGGGAGCGCCTCCAGTCCAATCCAGCCCTCGCACTCGGTGCCCTCAACCGCTGACCCCTCAAAAGAAAAGACCCTGCCGAGGAGGGTGCCCGGGGTCGAACCGGCCTTTCCATAGGCGTCGACTCGGAGCATCGTGGCTGGAGAATGAATCTCGGGTTTGTCTCCGCCATCCTTCCTGAATGGTCGCTGGACCAGGTGTTGGCCTTCGCCGCGAAGGAGGGGTTTGTGTGTGTGGAGGCCATGTGCTGGCCCAAAGGACAGGCGGAGCGGAAGTTCGCCGGGGTCACCCATGTCGATGTGAACGACCTTTCTTCGGCAAGGGCGGACGGCATCATGGAGACCTGCGACCGGCATGGAGTCCGTCTTTCCGCCCTGGGCTACTACCCCAATCCGCTGGATCCGGATCCGGCCGTCTCGAAGCGATGCGTGGACCACTTGAAAAAGGTCATCCGCGCGGCGCCTAAGCTGGGACTGGACATCGTCAACACCTTTGTAGGACGCGACTGGACCCGCAGCGTGGATGATAACTGGCCCCGGTTCCTGAAGGTGTGGAAGCCGATCCTGGCATTGGCGGAGGACTGCGGGGTTCGCATTGGGATCGAGAACTGCCCGATGTCATTCACCGCGGATGAATGGCCGGGGGGCAAGAACCTGTTTACCACGCCGGTGATCTGGCGTCGGGCATTCCATGACCTTCCATCAACGCAGTTCGGGCTGAACTATGATCCTTCCCATTTCGTGCTGCAGCACATGGATCCCGTGAGCCCCTTGCGGGAATTCCAGGGCAAGCTGTTTCACCTGCACGCCAAGGATGTGAAAATCCGGCGGGACCGGATCAATGACGTGGGCGTGTTCGCCCATCCACTGGAGTGGCACCAACCGCGCATTCCCGGATTTGGCGAGATGGATTGGGGACGGTTCATGGGGGCGTTGATGGAAACAACGTACCGTGGACCCGTCTGCATCGAGGTGGAGGACGACACCTTTGGAAAATCGGTGGAGGGTCGTGAACGGGCACTTAAGGTGGCGGGCCGGGTTCTTCGGCCCTTCTTCGCCTGACCGGCAAGGGTTGGGAGGTCGGTGAAGAGCGGGAGTCCGGGGATTCTCCCTGACCCGTCTGAGCCGCAGGGAGTCGGACACGGCCTGACGCAATAAAACAGACTCGACGCTTGACCAGTCACCGGGGGAGGTCGTACCCAACCGGTGGCTTAGCCACAAGATGACATCGGACGCGCTCAGCCTCGTTCGAACGCCGGTCTACCATCAAGTCAACGACCGGCTCCTGGCGCTTTTGCGTAGCGGGCGGTACCGGCCGGGTGCGCAGTTCCTGACTGAACGGGAGGTTGCGGAGCGATTTGGACTGAGCCGGATCACTGCCAACAAGGCCCTTTCCGCCCTGGTGGCAGCGGGACATCTGGAGTTCCGGAAAGGGGTGGGAACCTTTGTGCGGGGCGAGGCGTTGGAGAATGACCTTCGATCCCTGGTGAGTTTCACCCACAAGGCGGCCTCCTGTGGATGGCGACCGTCCACACGGGTATCCGCCTTTCGGCGATGTGCCGCTGCTAATGCTCCTGAATCCGTACGCCGGGAACTTGACGTCGAGCCGGACGAATCCCTGATCTATGTGGAACGGGTGAGGCTGGCGAACGGAGAGCCCTTGATCCTGGAGCGCCGGTATCTCGTTGCTCGCCTCTGCCCGGGCCTGAATCGCCGGGCGCTCGCGGGATCCCTTTACGAATGGCTGGAGCGGGCGGGGGTGCGTCTCACCGGTGCCAGTCAACAGATCCGCGCCTGGAATGCCGAATCATCACTGGCACGGGCCCTTCGGTTGGAGACCGGTTCGGCCGTGCTCTGGGTGCACGCCATCGGACGGACCGACGTGCCGCTGTGGGTTGAGGACACTTATTATCGCGGTGATCGCTATGAGTTTCACAACCTCCTCAGTGCCGTGAATCCGCTTCGTCCGGCCCGCGCCAGTCTAAGGTCAAATCCGCAACCGATGTGAAAAACTACCCACCCGTGGATCATTTTGTGGAAGGCCGTCGGGTACCGTCCCACGGCCTCCGCTGTAGGACTGTGGTATCACCCGTGGATGGCGAACCGTTGGGCACATTGCATCCGGCCGGAGTCGCCGAGGTGGACCGTGTGGTCGGGGCGGCACGGAGCGCGTTTGCCAGCTGGAGCCGTGTCCCGATCAAGGAACGGGTTCAGGTGTTCTTTCGTTTCAAGCAGCGGATGGAGGCGGCAATGCCTGAGTTGGCGGCCGGAATATCGCGGGAATGCGGCAAGCTTCCCGACGAAGCTGTTGCCGAGCTGCAACGCGGTCTGGAGGTGGTTGAATATGCCTGCACCCTTCCCAGCCTGGCGGCGGGTGAAGTGCTTGAGGTTGGCAGTGGCGTCGACTGTTTCACTCGGCGGCTTCCCCTCGGAGTGGTGGCCGGAATCACCCCGTTCAACTTCCCTGCGATGGTTCCCATGTGGATGTTTCCCATCGCCATTGCCTGCGGAAACGCATTCATCCTGAAGCCGAGTGACGCGGTACCGTTCACGCCAGTCCGTCTGGCAGAGTTGCTGCAGGAATCCGGGTTGCCAGACGGGGTCTTCAATGTGGTCCAGGGTGACCGGGAGACGGTCGAAGCAATCCTGGACCACCCGGAGGTCCAGGCGGGTGCCTTTGTTGGCTCAACGCCGGCAGCCAAGGCGGTCTACCTGCGGGGGATCCAGAACGGTAAGCACATGCTCAGCCTCGGCGGTGCAAAGAATCACCTGGTGGTCATGCCGGATGCGGATCCCGGACTGGCCGTACGCAACATTACGGCATCCGCGACCGGGTGTGCCGGGCAACGCTGCATGGCGGCTGGCGTGCTGATCGCGGTGGGCGCATGCGACCGGATCCTGGATGCCTTGGAGGCCGAGTTGTCACGGCTGCGGCCGGGAGTCGACCTGGGTGCTGTCATCTCAGCCCAAGCCCGCGAACGAATCGAAGGATTCATCGATCGCGCGGCCACTGAGGGGGCATGGTTGAGGCTGGACGGGCGCAACGCCTGTGTGGAAGGAAAGGAACGTGGTTTCTATGTCGGGCCGACGTTGTTGGATCGAATCTGCCGGGAGTCGGCGTGTGCGCGGGACGAGATATTTGGGCCGGTGTTGTCGGTCATCCGGGTCGGGACATTGGATGAGGCCATCGAAATCGAAAACGCCAGTCCGTATGGCAACGCGGCGAGCCTCTTTACTTCCAGCGGTGCTGCCGCGCGTCACTTTGAAACGCGGGCGCAGTCCGGAATGGTGGGGATCAATGTGGGTGTGCCGGTTCCCCGGGAGCCCTTCAGCTTTGGCGGCTGGAATGATTCGAAGTTTGGGGTGGGGGACATCACCGGCCGCGACGCGATCGGGTTCTGGACGAAGCTCAGGAAGACCACGGTGAAATGGACGGCCCCTCAGGCCAATTGGATGAGCTGACGCATGAAAGCCGCCGTATACCTAGGAAAGGAGCAGTTGCCGGTTCTCGACGTCCCGGAGCCGGTTCCCGTGCATGGGGAGGTTCTGTTGGAAATCGAGGCATGCTCTGTGTGCGGGACAGATCTCCGAACCTTCCGCCACGGGGACAAGAAAATCACCCCCCCCCGGATTCTCGGCCATGAATTCTGTGGACGGGTCATCGAGTCGAGAGCGGCGACTGCCAACGTGTCGCCGGGGGATCGTGTCGTGATGTACATCGTGCTGGTTCACGGACTGGATCGGTACGTCGAGATGGGGCGGGAGAATCTGACGATCCATCGGACCACGATGAGCTATCACCATGATGGAGCCTTTGCGCCGCGCATGAAGGTGCCTGCACTCGCGGTGCAGAAGGGAAACCTATTCCGGGTCACCAGCGACATTTCACCGGAGGTCATGAGCCTCGCCGAGCCCCTGGGCTGCTGCATGAACGCCCATTCCCGTCTGGGAATTGGCCTCAAAGACACCGTAGCGGTGATTGGAGCGGGTCCCATCGGGATCATGCATGCGGCCCTAGCCCGCCTCCAGGGGGCCCAAAAGGTGTTCGTTCTCGATACCAATCCCGCGCGCCTCGAGATGGCGAAACGGTTTGACGTGGATGGCGTCATTCGAGTGACCCCCGATGGGGCACACCGGGAGGAGGTCCAAAGGTTGACGGACGGGCAGGGGCCAGACGTGGTGATCGTCGCCGTCAGCTCCGGCGCGGCCCAGAATGACGCGCTCGCTCTCGCCGCGCGGGCGGGGCGCGTCAACTTCTTTGCCGGATTGCCGAAATCAGAGCCAATGGCTTCCCTGGACGTGAATCACATCCACTACAAGGAGCTGGTGATTTCCGGCAGCTATTCTGAGAAGAAGAGCGATTTCCAGGCGGCGTTTGCGCTGCTGCATAGCGGTCGCTTTCCGGCTGAAAGAATCATCACCCACCGACTGCCTCTGGGGCGCATTGGAGAGGCGTTTCCGCTCATGGAGAGCGGTGAAGCCCTGAAGGTTTGCATCCTGCCGAGTCCATGACCCATCCCCGTGTGCAGCAACCCCGATTCTGAATGCATCCCATGTTGCCCATCCATCTTGAGCTGCTCATTGGCGGTGAACGCAAGCCGGCCCAGTGTGGCGGTCGTTTCGAGCTTCGGTCGCCGGCCACGGGAGAGACCATCGGATCCGTGCCGAGAGCTGACGCCGCCGACCTCGACTTGGCCGTGGCTGCCGCAAGCTCGGCGGCACCGGCCTGGTCTGGAAACACGGCCTACGAGCGGGAGAAGGTGATCCGCAAGGCGACAGCATATGTCCGAACCCAGGCGGATGCCATCGGCCGGCTGATGGCGTTGGAGCAGGGAAAGCCACTGGCGCAGTCTCGAAGCGAGGTGATGGGCGCCTGCGACACCCTGGACTATTACGCGGCCGAGGGACCGCGGGTAGAGGGATGGACCAATCCCACGGAGGATCGGAATCTTCGATCGTGGGTGACTTGGCAGCCTGTGGGTGTTTGCGGGTTGATCACCCCGTGGAATTACCCGGTCTCGTTGCTGAGCTGGAAGCTGGGGCCGGCCCTCGCAGTGGGCTGCACCGTTGTGGTCAAGCCGACAACGGTGACCCCGTTGTCACCCCTTGCCTTTTGCCAGGCCCTTACCGAAGGGGGAATTCCTCCTGGTGTGATCAATTGCATCACCGGTCCCGGCACGTCCTTGGGTGAATCGATGGTTCGCCATCCGGGAGTATCCAAAGTGGCGATGACCGGCTCATCGGGGACCGGCCGACGGATTCTGGCCTTGGCGGCCCCGTACCTAAAAAAGGTATCGCTGGAACTCGGGGGACAATGTCCCGCACTCGTCTGCGCGGACGCCGACCTCGAACTCGCGGCGAGAACGATCGCGTACAAGGCGTTCCGGAACTGCGGGCAATCGTGCAGCTCGGTCAATCGGGTGTACGCCCACGTCGACATTCATGACGCCCTGCTGGGACGAATGAAAGCCCTGGCGGATAAAATGACCATCGGGGACGGCGTAACGGACCCCGCGGTGGACCTGGGACCCATGGCGACCTGCGAGGGGGTCATCACCGTCCGGGAACATGTTGCGGACGCACTCGCGAAAGGGGCGACGCTGGTGGCCGGCGGCTCGGCTCCGGAGGGTGAGGCGTTCAGCCGGGGCAATTACTTTCGACCGACGATACTCAGGGGCTGTATTCCGTCGATGCGGGTCATGACCGAAGAGACCTTCGGGCCGGTGCTGGGCACCGCTGCATTCGATGACCTCGATCGTGCCATTGCCCTCGCCAACGACACCCACTACGGGCTTGTTTCCTATCTCTTTACCCGCGATCTGGCGATAACCGTTCGGGCCAGCGAACGACTCGAATCGGGAACGGTGTGCGTCAACCACGGAGCAGTGAACACGAACTACGGGCCTTATGCGGGGTGGAAGGACAGCGGCTACGGCCTCGAGTTGAGCCGGAGGTCCATGTTTGAGTATCTGAAGCCGAAACACATCAAAGTGGCTCTTTCCTAGGACCGGTTCTACGACCCACTCTCCGCACGAACCACCCGGATCGCGGTCGAACATGCTCCTGACTCCCCTTGAATCCCGGATCGTGTTCAGACTGGCTTTGGAGCGGCGCTTTGCACTTCTGGCGGTGAATGCAGATTCCCCGGCGGCGATCACGGATGTCCTTGAGGCGGCGCGGGCCTGCGATGCACCGGTGATGATTGAGACCAGTTTGTGGCAGCTGAACGGACGGAGTTTTGGTGCCGGAGATCCGGCGCTTGGGATGGCTCGAACCCTCGTCGAGATCGCCGTTCTCAGCAGTTCGAATCGTTATCGTGACATCCCGATCTTGATGCACACGGACCACATCCGGGGG
>JBGAPN010000312.1:0-6420 GCA_044221235.1 Limisphaerales bacterium | reverse complement strand
CCGGTCGGACCAATGACGCCATCGTTCAATATGAGACGGCGCTGAAGATTCTGCCGACGTACGAAGAGGCTCATGCCAACCTGGGGAATCTGTTTTCACGGATGAAGCGATATGACGACGCCATTGGTCATTTGAAGGAGGCGGTGGCTGCCAATCCGTCCAACAGTCGGAACCAAAACAATCTCGGGTCCGCATTGGCCTCAGCAGGGCAGCTCACCAACGCCATTCCGTACTTCGCCCGGGCGGTCCAGTTGAATCCCGACTATGCAGAGGCCTGGTTCAATCTTGGCCGATCCCAGCTGACGACCGGACGTTTGGACGAGGCGATCCTGGCGCTCGAAGCCGCGGTTCGCCTCGCACCCAATCTGGCTCCCGCCAAGTCCCAGCTCCAGCGGGCCCGCGAACTGCGCCGCGCCCGGGGTTATTGAGGTTGGGAGAGGGCCCAATTGACCCGGATTTCGTTCCCTGAACTGGGCACGGATGTCCGTTGTACCCGGCCATCCGGCCAGCGGACGTCCACTGCCGTCGGGCGTTTTCCGCCCAGGACCAGCACGGATCCGGGCTGGGACCAATAGCCTCCCCCTGCGGTGACGGCTTGGGCGGCACCCCGCACCTCGCCGATCCATGGAAGGATGGCAGCGCCGATGCCGTCCGGATTGGCCGGGGGACCCGCGAGTCGGACCCGGAGCCCAGGGAGGCCTGAAATGTTGTGGAGGAGGACTGTGCTGGCTCCGTTCTGACTCACCACCAAGTCGACCCGTCCATCTTCATCAAAATCCGCCGCGGCTGCGCCCCGTTGCTCACCATAGATCCGGAGCCCGCTTTCGGTTCCCGAGACCGGAGTGAATCCACCGTGTCCGTCGCCCCGCAGGATCAGGCCGCGGCCGGCGTCGAGCCGCGTGTCCTCCGGTTGGACGGCGAACTGATTTTGAGCGAGGGCCAGGTCGAGGGCTCCGTCTCCATTGAAATCAGCCACCGCGATGCCGAATACAGGCGCCCACTGGGCCTCCATTGGAAGTCGCTGGACCTCGAAATGGCCTCCTCGATTAAGCAGCACCACCGAATCCAGGATCTCGGCGGTGAGTTCCCGGACCGGATGAGTCGTCGGGCCGATGACGGAGCGCGCATCGGCATTGGCGAAGTCCTTATGCGAGGGGAACCGCTTGGCCAGATCCGGCAGGCAGGCCAAAAGTTGGCGACGGTCCCGGAGCGGCCGCAGCACCTCACCCTGCCGGGCGGCTTCGACCACTCCGACAACGCCGTTGCCAACGAAGTCTCCGGCCAGCACATGCGCTTTTCCGGTCCCCCACGTTTCCAGCCGGCTGTTGCGTCCCAGATTTCCGGCCACCAAGTCCAGCCGGCCGTCCCCGTCGAAATCGCCCGTTGCCACGCTGTTCCACCAACCCGTCAGGGACTCCAGGCCGAATTCGCGCGTCCGCTCCGTCCAACCTTGGTTCACTCGGGCAAACACGCGCAAGGTCCCCAGCTCGCAGGCAACCACGAGTTCGGGGCGTCCGTCCTGGTCCAGGTCCGCAAACAGCACATCGCTGACGGGGCCCAAGGTGTTCCAAACCTCCGAAGGTTCGGCCACAAGATGTCCTGAGTCGTTGCGGAAAAACTGGGATCCGCCGGGCTCCGGCCATTGACGCGCGATGAATCGGGATCCCACGAACACATCGAGGTCACCATCGCCATCGACATCGCCCGCCGCCATGGGTCCGGCGCTGGATGCCCCACCGGGCAGAGGTGCCCCCGGGGAAAGGTCGGGAGGTGTCCAGGTCCACCGAAGTGCCGATGGGGACGAAGCAGTGCCCAGGTTTTCAAACTGGGCCTGTGCGGCGAGAATCTGACGGGCCCCATTGGCGCCGGTCCAACCGAGGATGGCTCCCAGGTCATCGGCCGCCGGAGGACCTGTCACACGGACGGGCGAGAATCCGCCGCGGCCATCCCCAAGATAGGCGGCCAGACTGCCCGTCCGACCCGTTCCAATGAAGAGATCCAGGTGACCATCGGCATTCACGTCGTACCACGCCACTCCGGGGCCCAGTTGGCTGTACCGCTGCGGGAGCGTCGGCTGGACGGCGAAGTCATCAAAGGCGGGTTCAACATGCTCGTGGTGCAACGCGGAGCTCACATTTGTAAACCAAACGGCTCCCGCAGGCGGGGGAGGAGCGGACCCTTCGCGGCTCACCGCCCCGGCTTCCTCGATCTCGTACAAAAAATTGGGCCGGACTCCTGTGACCCGGCTGGTCTTTCCCGAGGCCCAGCGGACGTCCAATTCCATCCCGGCGTTTCCGGCGGCAAACGTCCGCTGCGTCTGGCTGTGGGAGAGATACTGGCCACCCGCGAGGATCGCCTGCCGCTGCTCCACCGGCCCTCCGCGCATCACGAGTTCGGCGCCGATTCCCGCCGTATTGGGTTTTAGCCCCTTCAGACGGACTGCCACCCGCGGCGCCGGACAGTTGTTACGAAACAGGAGCGGTGGTCCCTCCATTGCATTGGCCACCACGTCCATGTCCCCGTCGTCGTCGAGGTCCACAGCAATCATGCCATGGGCGATCCGGGTCGAATCGAATCCCCAGGCGGCGCTCCGGTCCTCGAAGGTCAGATCATGCCGGTTCCGAAAGGCAAATTTGGGCGGCTCAAGGCGGGGGTATTCCAAGAGCAGGGACTTGGTCGCCTGAAGGTTCTGGCCGGACCGCGCCTTGGTCCGCTCGTTGATGTCGCGATCATTCACGTCGTGGGCGTGTCCGTTCGAGATCAGCAGGTCTTCCCAACCATCCAGATCCACATCCAGAAACAGCGGAGTCCAGGACCAGCCTGTCGCTGCGACGCCGGCATACGAGGCGATCTCGGCGTACGTGCCGTCGCCCCGGTTCCAATAGAGGCAATTCCGCGGGAATTCCTCACGGTCTTCGCCAAGACCCGGTTGGCGGTGCAACGGTGTGCGTCCGCTCGAAGTGCGCAGGTGTTGACGGAGATCCCGGTTCAACATTTCCACCGTGACAAAATCATAACGCCCATCCCGGTCCAGGTCGGCAACGTCGACCCCCATGGAGGCCAGGCTCATGTTGCGCAGCGCGTTGGGCTCCGATTCCCGGAAATGTCCCCGGCCGTCCCCCAGCCAAAGCCGGTCCGGGGTTTGAAAATCGTTGCACACGAACAGATCCTGGAATCCGTCGCCGTTGAAATCCCTCATCTGAACTGCCAGTCCCAAGTCCCAGGGCGCGGACATCGACTTCCCCGCGGCGTCCGAGAAGGCCTGCTCCCATTTGACCTGGGTGAAGCGTCCCTGGCCGTCGTTCAGCAGGAGCATATCCGGGTCCCCGAATTCGAACAGCACGCCCTCGATGATCCGCAGCCGGTTGGCAAACCGCCCGGACACCTGGGGTTGCCCATTGACCATCCGGGTGGAAATGACGCCGCCATCTCTCAGGACGGCGTGAACGGCGAAATTGCAGATATAGAGGTCCAGATCGCCATCACCATCCACGTCTCCGAGTGCCATGGAGGTGGCTCCCGACTTCCCCGCGATCCCCGCGGAGGCCGTCACATCCGTGAATCGCCCCCGGCCGTCATTGAGCAACAGGGCGTTGGGACCGCCAAAGGCGGACACCAGCAGGTCGGGGGCTCCGTCGCCATTGACGTCGGCGAAGACCGCGCCGGCGGAGGTTTGATTGGTGCAGGCGACTCCGGCGGAGTCCGTCACGTTGGTAAACCGGCCACCCCCGAGATTGCGATACAGTTGGTTGGGGGCCTGTTTATGGCAAAAGTAGAGATCCACCAGGCCGTCGCCATCGACGTCAGCGGCCGCCACCCCGGACCCATTCATCAGGTTCTGGAACAGTTGGGCTCGTTCAGACGAGAGGGCGTTGGTGAACTGGATCCCCAGGTCTTGGGGAGACAATGGCGTGAAACCGGCGGGAGTTCCCGTGTCGAAAGTGAGGGGAGCCATCCGGAAACCGGGCTGTTGCGTCCATTCCAGTGCGAGTGGAAAGCGGGCGAGACCCAACAGCAATGCCAAGGGGAGAGCCAGGCGCATTGGGAGGTGTCCATGGATACAACTGGAGTCAGAACCGCCGGTCAACAGGTTGTCGAGCCTTGGGGCGCCGCTTCGACGGGTTGCTGATTCCAAAAAATGTCTCTTGCCGCCCCGGTCACTCCGTCCAAACATTGGCGCGGTTTTTGAACATCAACTGAATCGTTCCATGGCTGACATCGCCAACAGATACTCCGAAAACGTCACGGGCCGCTTTTACGTGGACAACCAGTGCATTGATTGCGACCTGTGCCGCGAGACGGCTCCCAACAATTTCGCCCGCTGGGAAGATGGCGGCTACAGCTACGTGAAGAAGCAGCCGGAAAGCCCCGAGGAAGAAGCCGCCTGCAAGGAAGCCATGGAAGGCTGCCCGGTGGAAGCGATCGGCAACAACGGCGCCTAGTCCCGGCCTTTTAAAGTTCGCCCGCCCGACTCTTTTCGCAGCGGGGTCTTGAAGCGAAAGCCTGCCCCTTCCCGGGGCAGGCTTTTGTCTTCGGGCCGTCCGGCATTCATTGCCAACGGCTTCGCCCGACTACTTTCCCAGGCAGAATTGCCGGAAAATGGAGTCGAGCAGGTCCTCCGTGGTGGTTTGCCCGGCGACTTCGCCTAGCGCTCCAACTCCGATCCGGACTTCCAGGGCGACCAACTCCAGCGATCCGTCGGACTCCAGCAGGCTGGCCGCGCGCAAAAGGCCGTCGCCGGACCTGCCCAGCGCGTCGGCCTGACGGGCATTGACGGTCAATGGGAGGTTCTCACCCGGAATTTTTCCCGACCACACGATCCGGCCAATGGCGTCCTTCAGGGTTTCCAACCCGTCTGCCCGGGTGGCGCTCAACTCCACGACTTCCATACCATCGGGAAGTCTTGCCTGACGGCCCAGGTCGGACTTGTTCAGGATCCGCAGGGTCCGGCTTGCCGGCCAGCGGCCCAACAAGCTCCGGTCGTCCTCCGACACAGGAAGGGATCCGTCGATCACGTGGAGAATCAGTTCCGCCGACTCCGCCGCGGCCAGACTTCGCCGGACTCCTTCCGCCTCGATGTGATCCGTCGTCTCCCGCATGCCTGCCGTATCGATGAACACGACAGGAATGCCCCGGACGTCCGCGGTTTCCTCCACGGTGTCCCGCGTCGTTCCCGGAGTTGGGGACACAATGGCTCGGTCGCGTCCCAGCAGCAGATTGAGCAACGAGGATTTTCCAGCATTGGGCCGGCCGACAATAGCAGCCCTCACACCGCGTCGGAGGATCTGTCCTTCCGGAGCCGTCCGCTTCAGTGTTGCGACTTGATCTGCGGCCAACTGCAGGCGCCGCAGCAGCTTTTCCCGAGTGTCCGGTGCAATGTCCTCCTCTGGAAAGTCGATATGAGCCTCGATATGGGCGAGGAGATTCATCAGGTCGTCGCGGACCGTCCGGATGCATTGCGACAGGCGTCCTTCCAATTGCTCCAGGGCGGCCGCCGCCGCGAGATGGGTTCGCGCGTGAATCAGGTCCGCCACGGCTTCGGCCTGCGACAGATCGATACGGCCGTTTAAAAAGGCCCGCTGCGTGAACTCACCGGGAAGCGCAAGTCGGGCTCCACCGGCCAGTACGGCTTCGAGGACCTGGTGAGTGACCACACCGCCACCGTGGCAGGAAATCTCCACCGTGTCCTCCCGGGTGAAGGTTCGGGGCGCCCGCAGGACCGTGAGCAGTACCTCGTCGATTCGGCGTCCCTCCCGGACGATGTGACCGTAGTGGACTGTGTGGCTGGGAGCGTCCGCAGGCCCTTTGGAACTGCGTCCCGCTGGAGTGAAAACCCGGCTGGCAATCGCGAGCGCTTCACGTCCTGAAATGCGGATGACGGCCAGTCCGGCCTCGCCCAGTGGCGTGGCCAGAGCGGCGATGGTGTCGTCGGGGGAGGGCCCTGTAGTCACGGTGCCGTGGAGGACGCCGAGCCGAGCCGGGTACAGCCGCCGCGTTGAATTTCTACCGATCGCCCCTCCAGGAGCAGGCGGGCCTTTTCGTAGCTGCGCCGTTGGAGGAAGTGTCGAAGTTCAGGGTCGGCGTCGGGGGCAAGATCCCGAAGCAGTCGATCCAATACGGCCAGGCGTGGCCGAAGATCGGGGCGCGGTGTCCGGGCGATGTCCCCTTCCAGGCCGCGAAGCTGGTCCAGCAGTTCGATTTCGAGTTGATTCACCGGGGATTGATAGCCTCGGAGTCCGGCGAATCCAAGTCGCGGCCTGGACCGGAGCCAGCAATAAAAACGGCGGGCCCATGAGGCCCGCCGTTTCGGGTTGATGCTGAGTCCGGTAGGTGGGGTTGGCGACGAGGCAAATTCAGTGGGTCCAGGCGTAGATCCGGGCCGGGGAATTGGCCGGGATGCGGGCAGTCACACTGGCCTGT
>JBGAPN010000311.1:0-6913 GCA_044221235.1 Limisphaerales bacterium | reverse complement strand
CTCATGCGATGGGCCACGATGGGCAGGAACACCCCGGGAGGCCAAGCCTTCGGTCCAAGGGATTTCCACCCAAGAATCATTGAATAACGGAAACTACCTCTCTCCATCCGTTCCCTGAATTAAATCCCATCCGACCAGTCCGACCTCCCGAGCAACAAATCAAACGCTCACAACATGAAACTCAACTCGTGGATCCCCCTCGGACTTCTGGTCGTTGCCGCCGCCGCGGCTCGCGCAGTGGCCGGGCCGGTGGCGTGGAACGTCAGCATCGGCGGTGTGGGTGGCGGTGGCGTCGGGTTCGGCGTCAGCGTCGGCACACCGGTCGCCGTGGTGGCACCCGCTCCCGTGGTGGTGTCCCCGCCGGTGGTTGTCGCTCCTCCTCCCGTGGTGGTGGCACCCGCACCGGTCGTTTATGCGCAGCCCGTCGTCTACACCCAGCCCGTGTATTACGCTCCGGCACCAGTCTACGTCGCGGCCCCGGTCTATGCGCCGGCGCCGGTTTTCGTTGCCGCACCCCCGGTCATGATGCGTCCGATGTGCGCCCGACCTCACTTTTACCGGCCCCGTTGGTAGGGAGAGACCCGCGGAAGCCGTTCGGAGAGAACCGAGGCCCGCCGGAGGAGACGCCGGCGGGCCTCACAATCAGGCCAAACTGTGAAACCAATACTCGCGTTCCAAAAACTGGACGTCGCGACGCCCCGGATGCCGGGGCTTGGCTTCACCGTCCGGCGACCGGACCGGTTGTGAATCTGACTTCCTGGAGCCTTGTACGAAGTACGGCGGAATCGCCCGTTCTCCGCCTGCGATCCGCCCGGGAAGCCGCCTCGCACCCGTCCGCCTTTTCGATTCCCCTTTTTCCCCGTTCCCCCGCAGATTCCACCGCGTCTGCCGTCCCCCGGATGCCGGACACTGTTGTGACGGTACCCGTTGAAACTCCCCCGCCCGACGCCCCTCCCACGGCATCCGCCCGGGTTCGGGTCGAGGGCAAATTCCTCCGCTGCGGTGACTCCAAGTTCTACGTCAAGGGCGTCACCTACGGCCCCTTCGCCCCCTCGCCCGAGGGGGACCCCTTTCCCGGCCGGGACCAGATTCTTCGCGACTTCGGTCAAATCCGGCAGATCGGTGCGAATGTGCTCCGGGTGTACCACGTGCCGCCACGGTGGTTCCTCGACCTCGCCCACGAGAACGGCCTGAAACTGGTGGTCGATGTTCCGTGGAACAAGCACCTTTGTTTCCTCGACGACGACCGGGACCGTGAAGTCGCCCGAACCGCGGTGCGGGAAGCGGCCCGTCGCTGTACCGGGCATCCGGGAGTCCTGGCCATCTCCGTGGTCAACGAAATCCCGGCGGACATCGTCCGTTGGAGCGGCGCCGAGGCCGTTTCCGATTTCATCGACACCCTGATCGCCGAGGTGAAGGCGGTGGATCCGTCCTTGCTCTGCACCTTCGGCAATTTTCCGCCGACCGAGTTCCTGAGGCCGCGACTGGTCGACTTCCATTGCTGGAACATCTACCTGCACAACCAACGGCCCTTTGAGAACTACCTCGCCCGGCTCCAGATGCTGGCTGACACGAAACCGCTGGTCCTCGGTGAATTCGGGCTCGATTCGATCCGGGAAACCGAGGCAGGCCAGGCCGAGGCGCTCGGGTGGCAAATCGAGATGGCGTTCCGCGGTGGGTGTGCCGGTGCCATTTGTTATTCGTTTACTGACGAGTGGTACAAACACGACGAATTGATCACCGACTGGGCTTTCGGCCTGGTAACTCGGGACCGATCGCCCAAGGAGGCCTTCGAGGTGGTCCGGCGCCAGTTTCAAACGGCCCCCTATTTCCCGCTCCCCGTGGCACCCCGCGTTTCCATCGTGGTGGCCAGCTACAACGGCGCGAGCACCCTTCGCACCTGCCTGCAATCGCTGCAGAAGCTCAATTACCCTGATTACGAGGTCATCCTCGTGGATGATGGTTCCACCGACGCCTCCGAGGAGATCGCCGGGGACTTCCCCTCGGTCCGCTATTTCAAGCACGCCTCCAACGAAGGCCTGAGTGTCGCCCGCAATACCGGAATCACGGCGTCCACCGGCGAGATCGTGGCCTTCACCGATTCGGACTGCCGCGCGGACGAGGACTGGTTGTATTACCTCATCAGCGATCTGATCAACTCGCGGTTTGCCGGCATCGGCGGCCACAACCTGCTGCCACCTGACGATGCGGTGACGGCAGCGTGCGTCATGGTTTCACCGGGTGGTCCGGCCCATGTCATGATCACCGACCGGCTCGCGGAGCATATCCCGGGCTGCAACATGGCGTTCTACAAGTGGGCGCTAGACAGCATTGGCGGCTTCGACCCGATTTACCGGAAGGCGGGAGACGATGTGGACATCTGCTGGCGGCTCCAGCAACGGGGTTACCGGATCGGGTTCAGCCCGGCGGGCTTTGTCTGGCACTATCGCCGCAACACCGTCCGTGCCTATCTGAAACAGCAGGCCGGATATGGGGATGCCGAGGCCATGTTGGAACGGCGGCATCCGGAAAACTTCAACCGGTTTGGCGGATCCATCTGGCACGGCCGGATCTATTCGCCCGCGAAGTTCGGCGTTCAAACCCGGTCGCCCATCATCTACCACGGCCTGTTTGGCAGCGCCTTTTTCCAGAGCATCTACGCCGCTCCACCCAGCTTCGGGATCGTGGTGGCGACCAGCCTTGAGTACCACGTGCTGGTTACGTTGCCCCTGTTCGTCCTGGGCTCGGTGGTTCCCCCGCTGCGTGCCTTCGGCGTTGCCAGCCTGCTGTTCTCGGTGGCGGTCTGTGCCGTGGCGGCGTGGCAGGCGGACCTGCCTTCCGCCAAGCGCCGGTGGTGGTCCCGTCCGCTGGTCGCCCTTCTGTTCCTGCTCCAACCGGTGGTTCGCGGCTGGGCCCGACACCACGGACACCTCCGGGGACAACAACGCTCCCTCGCCGATCGGGAAAACCTCGACTCCCTGAGCCTAGAGGGACAGGAGGAGGATCTCGACCAACTGCTGTACTGGAGCGAAAACGGGGTGGACCGGATGGCATTTCTGGCCCGGGTGCTGGAACGCCTCGACCAGCGCAACTGGCCGAACCGGCCGGATGCCGGATGGAGCCAGTTCGACGTGGAACTGTATGGCTCCCGCTGGGCCCGCCTGCAGCTCACCACAGTCGGGGAATGGCATCCCGGACGCCGGGAAATGATCCGCTGCCGCCTGGTCTCCCGGTGGAGCTTCATGGCACGCGCCCTCTTTTGGTCCATCGCAGGACTCCAGCTCGTGATCATCGGCTTCGTCTCACGCTGGTGGGCGTGGTCGCTGCTCCTGAGCCTTCCGCTGCTCGTCTGGTGGCTCAATCAGGAGCGCCACAATCTCATGAGGGTGACTGCCACCTTCCTCGACGATCTCGCCAAGGAATTCAAGCTGGTGAAGATCCGGCCGTCCCAGTTGGGCGGTTCCCGCTGACGGCGGATCCCGATTGGGCGTCCGCCGCTGCCTTCCGACGCCGCTCCTCGATGCGGTCCAAAGCCCATCGGGCATGTTCTGCGATCAGGGGTTCCGGGTCCCGGCTTGCCCGTTCCAGATCCGGCATCGCGGCGACATCGCCGACATTCCCCAAGGCGATGCACACATTCCTCAGCAGCCCCCGTCGCTTGGTCCTGAGCATCGGAGTTCCGGCGAACATGACCTTGAAGGTCGGTTCATCCATCTTCAGCCAGTCCTTCAGGTTCGGTCGCGCCAGATCCGGTCGATGATGTCGGCTCAACAGGGTCCCCGCACGCGCGAAGCGGTTCCACGGACAGGCGGCCAGGCAGTCGTCGCAGCCGAACACCCGGTCCCCGATGAGCGGTCGCAACGGCTCCGGGATGCTGCCCTTCAGCTCAATCGTGAGATACGAAATGCAGCGCCGGGCATCCAGGGTGAAGGGCGCCGGCAGCGCCCCCGTGGGACAGGCCGACAGACAGCGGGAACAGGAGCCACAGTGATTATGCTCCGACGCGTCCGGCTCCAGGGAAACGGTGGTCAGGACCTCCCCGAGAAGAAACCAGTTCCCCAGCCCGCGCGAGATCAGCCCGGTGTGCTTGCCCACGAAACCCAGCCCCGCGCGTTGCGCCAGATCCCGTTCCAGCACGGGTCCGGTGTCAACATACCAAAGGGCACGGGAACCGGGCGGGCCCAACTGCATCAGCTCGCTGGCCAGCGCCGCCAGGGGTGCCGCCAGGATTTCATGGTAATCCGGATGCCGCGCATAACCTGCCACCACGCCGCGAGGTTCCCCGCTGGCCGTCCGGAGTTTTTCCGTCATGGCATGCCCGTAACTGGCAGCCACCACCACCACACTGCGAACCCCGGGAAGCACCCGGTCCGGTTCCACCCGTTTGTCCGCGTTGCGGGCCAGCCAGTGCATCTCTGCGTGACGTCCCTCATCCAGCGCCTTCCGGAAGTGCAGTGCGCTCGCCGGCGGTGAGGCGTCCGTGATCCGGCAGGCGTCGAAACCCAGTTCCAAGGCCCGATTCCGGACCCGGCTCGCTGCCTCACGCGGATCCATGTAGTTCCGGATGGGCCGCCGTGGCTTGGCGGAACGCCGTCACAATTTGACGGGCGGACTCGGCGGGAGACCGGAAATCGACGCCCACCAGCAGGTCCGCCTGCCGGTAAACCGGACTGCGTTGACCCAGCAACTCCCGGATCCGGCCCGGAGGATCTGGAATCTGGAGCAGCGGGCGATGGGTCTGGTGCCGCACCCGCTGGTAGATGGTGTCCACCGACGCCCACAGGCACACCACAAACGCGTGACGCCGCAGACTGGCGAAGTTGTCCGGGTTCATGGGCAACCCTCCCCCGGTGGCGATGACCTTTCCCCGGGAACTCTCCAGCTCCCGGACGAGGTTGGACTCCAAGTCGCGGAAGGCCGCCTCGCCGTCTGTGGCAAAAATGTCGGAAACCCGGCGTCCAGCCCGTTCTTCGATCACCCGATCCGTATCGACAAACTCGAAATCCAGCAGGTTCGCCACCAGCGCGCCTACCGTGGACTTTCCGGCCCCCATGAATCCGATGAGGGCAATGTTTCTGTAGGGACGGCCGGGCGTCACCCATCGGTGGTACCCCCTGCCGCGCCAAACCGGAACCGCAAAGATTCCCGGCGACACCCGGCCCCTATGACCTGGCACCTTGTCGGGTTCCGACGTGAAGAAGGAATTGGAAGGCAGGGGACAGATGACCTGGCCCCCTTACCCAGTCTCCATCCCGTCATCCTGTCCCTCAAACCGACTAAAACGACTCGTTCCACAGCCCAACACCCGTCACCCCTCGGGTGCCCGCCACACCCGTATCGCCGACAGGATGACAGGATGAACCAGCTGACTTCCCGTCACTCCTGTCCTGCCCCTAATCCAGTCTCCATCCCGTCATCCTGTCCCCCAAGCCGACTAAAACGACTCGTTCCACAGCCCAACACCCAAATCTCACCCCTCGGGTACCCGCCACACCCTGTATCACCGACAGGATGACAGGATGAACCAGCTGACTTCCCATCGCCTGCCCCGCCTTATCAGTCCATCCGTCATCCTGTCCCAAGCCGACTAAAACGACTCGTTCCACAGCCCAACACCCAAATCTCACCCTCGGGTGCCCGCCACACCGTATCGCCGACAGATGACAGGATAGACCAGCTGACTTCCCGTCACTCTGTCCTGCCCCTTATCCAGTCTCGATCCCGTCATCTGTCCCTCAAACCGACTAAAACGACTCGTTCCACAGCCCAACACCCAAATTTCACCCCTCAGGTGCCCGCCACACCCGTATCGCCGACAGGATGACAGGATGAACCAGCTGACTTCCCGTCACTCCTGTCCTGCCCCTAATCCAGTCTCCATCCCGTCATCCTGTCCCCCAAGCCGACTAAAACGACTCGTTCCACAGCCCAACACCCAAATCTCACCCCTCGGGTGCCCGCCACACCTGTATCACCGACAGGATGACATGATGAACCAGCTGACTTCCCGTCACTCCTGCCCCGCCCCTTATCCAGTCTCCAACCCGTCATCCTGTCCCCCAAGCCGACTAAGACAACTCGGTCCACGGCCCAACACCCAAATCTCACCCCTCGGGTGCCCGCCACACCCGTATCGCCGACAGGATGACAGGATGAACCAGCTGACTTCCCGTCACTCCTGCCCTGGCACTCTGTCTGTGTCCGCGTCTTCTTTTGTGTGTTTCGTGGTTTTCGTGGTTCCAGCAGTCCGGACGGACGGGCCGCGAGGTTCAGGTTGCGGGAACGAAGCGCTGGGCAATCAGGGCGGCGCCGAAGCAGGCCACACACGCCAGGGCTCCGCCCAGCCCGGGCAACAGGGCCAGCCAGTCGACCAGGCATATGCCGGCCAGAAGGCCCGAGACCGTCAGTCCCAGATTGCGCCCCCCCGGCGCCAGCGTGTGGCGCAGACACCACACCGCCCAGGCGCACAGCAGGAATCCCACAATCAACCCGTAGAGCCGCCACGCTCCCACACTGTACAATGCCGAGAAGACCAGCGGCAGACCCAGGAACGCCAACGGCCAGCGCTGCAACTGGCCTGTCGTGCTTTCCCGTTTGGCCACATAACTCAACCCGACAATCCATCCGCCCAAAGCAATGCCCCCCCAGACCGACGGTCCCGTCACACCAAAGGCCCCGACGGTCGCCGACATCGGATACAGCAGGAAACGACACCCCGCCATCAGCACTGGCGATATCGCAAGAGCCTTGTGCAATGCATTATACAGCAGAACACCCACAGCCAGCATCGATGCAAAAATGGCCGTCTTCACTCCCAGCGTTGCCTGGCTGAGCGTTCCAATCCCCAGCAGTCCCCACCCAATCCTCCACCCCAGCGACTCCTGGATGGCCCCGGAGGGAATGGGTCGCTGTC
>JBGAPN010000310.1:0-6442 GCA_044221235.1 Limisphaerales bacterium | reverse complement strand
ATCTGGTCCTGAGCGGTGAAGGGGGAGTGCGCTGGTTTCCGGGGGTGCGGCGTTTCTCGATGAGCGAGAACGTGGGCATCTGCGAATATGCCAATGGAGAATATGGCGCGATTCTAGGTTCTCCTGGATTTGGTTCGCCGAGGCTGCCGGCAGGTGCGACGCGACGGGTGGCGGTATCCCAATATGTGGCGACGTTCGGACCGGAGATTCCGTTGGTCTTGCAGTTCTCTTCGCCGGTGACCGGGCTGGTTTCCTATTCGGCACCCCTCCCACCAGCGATTCAGGACATTGATTCGCTCCGCGACCGAATGGTGTTGCTCACGTCGGCGGGAACGCTCCTGAACTGGTGGCCGCTCAGGCAGGGGGACTTGGAACCTCTGGAGGGAGGGACCGGCATCCGGTCGATCAGCACGTCGAGTTACCACGGGCTGGCGGTGCGGGAAGACGGCACGGTCTTCGGGTGGGGCGACAACTCTTACAGTGAAACCTCGGTGCCTCCCGACCTGAAAGACGTGATCGCGGTCGCGGCCGGAGTCGGCTTTTCGGCGGCGCTCACCGCGGACGGACAGGTTCGGCTTTGGGGCCAGAAGGCCCAGTCCGGTCTCATTCCGCCGGGTGCAATCGCCATCGCAGCCGGCGACTCGCACCTGGTCGTGTTGCACTCGGACGGATCGGTCACGGGTCGTGGGAGCAATGTGAATGGACAACTCAGCCTGGTGCGTGCCGTCCGTGGTGCCCTGGCCGTGGGGGCTGCAATGAACAGGACGGCGGTCCTCGTTCGCTCCGGGGCGCCGCTGATTACCGCGGATATTGAGGATCTTCAGTTGCATGAAGGGTCCTACCTGCGCTGGGGACTGGAGGTGACGGCTCCAGGCCCCATCCGATATCAGTGGTTCCGGGACGGCAAGCCGCTCGCGTGGGCCACCAATGCCGTCTTTGAGCACTTTCCCATCGGCCCGGAACACTCCGGCCGTTACTTCGTTGAGATCTCCAATGCGGAAGGAACGACGCGTTCCCGAGAGGCCCGGTTGGACGTATCGCAAGTCCTCGTGAAGGAGGTGTTCAGGACGGTGCCCGCCGATGTGGCGATGCCCGTGGAACTGGGAGCGCTCGTCGGCATTGCCGCGGGCCGTCTCCACAATCTGGGTCTGCGGGATGATGGCACCGTCATCGCTTGGGGCAGCAACGCCCTCGGCCAATGCAACGTGCCGTTCGGATTGTCCAATGTGGTGCAGGTGGCCGCCGGGTACACGCACAGCCTCGCATTGCGTCGGGATGGGACGGTGGTGGCCTGGGGTGGCAACGAATTCGGACAGTCTTCGGTCCCGCCCGGGTTGAAAGCCGTGACGTTTGTCGCGGCGAACGTTCAGCATTCAGTGGTCCTGCTGGCCGATGGTACGGTCCGGGCATGGGGGATGAATGGCGATGCGGATCGCGGTGGACTCAGCGAGGTGACTCACGCAGTGAGTGTTGCCGCCGGTTACGATTTTACGGTGGTCCTGCGCGATACCGGGGAGGTCTTGGTGTTTGGGGGTGCCAATTTGCTCCAGCTTAAGCCGCCCACAAATCTCGCGGGCGTCGTTGCCGTGGCGGCAGGGCGGGCCCACATCGCGGCGCTTCAGGGCGACGGTCGGGTCCGGGTGTGGGGGGATCAAACCCGGGAGTCACCGTCTCTGTTTGATGTGAAGGCGATAGTGGCCAAGGGTGACGAGACCTTCGCCCTTCGTGCGGATGGCCGGGTGGCGCAGATCCCGGACAGCGTTCTCGTGATTCCCGGAATCGAGTCCGTGGTGGCCTTCGACGCGGGTTACGGACGGGCAGTGGTGGTCATGAAACCTCCGACCCCGCCCCGGTTTATCCGTCTTCCGCAGGGGCGCACGGTGCGGGCCGGGGAGGAATTGGTCCTGGATGCCGAGGTCGCCGGGACACCTGAAATCCGGTACTTTTGGCGTCGCAATGGACTATCAGTGACGGCGAATCCAGAGGTGCGTCTCCTTGCCGATGAAACCACCCCGGGCTGGTACACGTTGAACATCCGAAATGCACAGGGCGAACTCACCAGTCCGGAGGTTTACGTGGATGTCCAGGGCATCCCCGCCGGTCGGACCCTGGGATGGGGCAGGTATGTTGATTTTCCCGTCCGTCCGACCTATGCGACTGACAGCGTTCGATCCGTGGCCGTGGGCAACAACTTCATGGTGGCCGCCCGGCAGGATGGCACCGTGACGGTCCGGGGGGAGGGTGGCCGCGGTCAGACGAATGTGCCGGCGGGACTGCGTCCGGTGAAGGCGGTCGCGGCCGGGGATGGACATGTGCTGGCCCTGACCGAAGACGGCCGGGTGGTAGCGTGGGGCGACAACACCCGTGGGCAATGCGACGTCCCGCCCGCTCTCACGGAGGCGGTTTCGATTGCCGCGGGCTGGTATCACAGTCTGGCGGTGCGGCCAAACGGTACCGTGGTCGGATGGGGCGAGACCGTTCAGGACCATTCCGCAACAGTTGCTGCGTTGAAAGGCGTGGTGAGTGTGGCCGGCGGCCGGGATTTCTCCCTGGCACTTCGGGGCGACGGGACGGTGGTGGCGTGGGGCGACAATACATTTGGCCAGGCGACGGCACCAACGCTGGGGACCCGGGTGAAGGCCATCGCGGCCGGAGCCCAGCATGGTCTGGCGCTGCTGGAGACCGGCCGCGTCGTGGGATGGGGACGGAACAGTGAGTACCAGCGGGATCCATGGGAGTGGCTTTCCGACGTGGTCTCCATCGCCGCCGGAGAAGACTACAGCCTGGCCGTAGTCAGCAATGGAATCGTCGTCCCATGGGGCGGCGCGGCGGGCAGTCCGGGCACGCTGCCCCTCGGTCTCCGGGATGTGGCCTGGGTGGCGGCCGGGCGGAAACAAGCCGTGGCCGTGTTACGGACACCCGGCACGACGTCGTCCCTCGATTGGGAAGGGGACCGCCTGAAACTCAAGTCCTGGGTGTCGCCCGGTTGGCGCTATGGATACGAGGAATCCTACGATTTGAAGCACTGGTTGCCGGCGGGCGAGGACTTCCTCGCTCCGGGCCCGGTGCTCTCCGAAGAGGTCGGATTGGGCGCCGAGTCCGTCTACTTCCGGCTCCGAACGGTGGAATAGGCAATTCGGAGCAGAGGAGCGCCTCGTGGCCCTAGCCGGATGAATCGACGCGCTCTCCCGTCCGCATGCCTCACGTTTCGACACCCAGCCGTTAGCTCTCAGCTCAATCCCCCATCCTACTCGAGTCGGAAGGGTTGGGTTTGGGCTCCGATGGAGGCAGGGATCAGTTCAACCGTGACGGGTTCGGGGTTTCTGCCATCCTTTCCGCAATTCTGTCAGATGATGAAACCTGAAGCGCGAAGCACTCGGGTGCGGGGGCGATGCATGCGGTGGCCAAAGTTCTGGTTGGCCCTAGCCTGGGTCTCGCTCGTGGCTTTGGTTCCGGGGTTCCGATTCCAGGTCCGTGCCGAGGAGCCCGGAACATTGGTGGTGGTGGGCTCAAGCGGAATTCAGTCCATCGACGGCGTCACCCGGTTTGAGATGGACCGCCTGGATGGGGGGATCTACTGGGGAACCAATTCCCAGTATCAGGTGTTTCTGGGCACGGTCGGCTTGTGGCCGCAGCCCCCCGACCAATCCCCGGTGGAATTTGCGCTGGCCACGCCCTTCGTCTTGGGAAGGTACGCCAACGGCTCGGTGGCCGCCTATGGTCCGATCTCTTCCTCATGGGCCGGGCCAATTTTTGGAAGGGTCCAAGCACCCGGGCCGCTTTCCATGCGGGCGGTGGCGAATCCCGGGTCCGAAATGTCGATCCTTCAGGACGACGGCACCGTGGTCCAATGGTGTCCGGGCTGCCCGACCTCAGCCAGCGGGGAACCGTCCCCTTTGAAACCGATGGCGGGAGTCTCCGGTTTGACGTCCATCGCTTCAGGGCCCGGGCTCGCGGTGGGACTCAAGGAGGATGGCACCGTGATCGCTTGGGGTAAGAATTTGTCCGGTGAAACCGAAGTTCCCTCCGATCTAACGGATGTCATTGCGGTCGGTGCAGGTTACCGGTTTGCGGCGGCCCTGCGGCGGGACGGGCGATTGGTGATGTGGGGCGACTTCCCAGAGCCTCCCAAGAACCTGGGGCCACTGAGGTCCATTGCGCTGGGGGATCGCCACGTGCTTGCACTGGGACGCGATGGAACGGTGTCCGGTTGGGGTTCCGTTGGAACTGGAGTCGTTGCGGCTCCCCGCGGTCTCGAATCGGTGAAGGCGATTGGGACGTCCCGGAGTGCGAGTGCGTACCTCGTGTCGCCGCAGCGCCCCTTGATCACCCTCCAGCCGTCCGACCAAATGTATGTGCCGGGCCAGTCCATCACCTTGAAGGTGGCGGCCCTCGGCTTCGGGTCGCCGCCCCGCTTCCAATGGTTCTTCAACGGCCAGCCGATTCCAGGGGCCACCAACGACACCTGGGTCGGTGCCTATTTGAAGCCGAGGCACGATGGGGTCTACACCGTCGACGTTTCCAATCGGTACGGCAGTCGGACCACGGACCCGGCCCGGCTGATGATCACGGATTCGCAGATCCTGGAAGTGGGAACGCTGTCGGGCTCCACGGTGCCCCGACCCGTCCTGCTGGGCCCGGTGAAAAGCGTCGCGGTGGGCGGTTCGCATGTGGTGGCGTTGAAAGCGGATGGGACTGTGGCCGCGTGGGGAAGCAATGCGTCGGTTCAGTGCAACGTGCCACCGGACCTCCGGGACGTGGTGGCATTGGCGGCGGGAAACCAGCACACACTGGCCCTGCGTCAGGACGGCACCGTGGTGGCCTGGGGTGGGAACGGCGCGGGACAATGCAACGTACCCGCAAACCTCAAACCGGTGACCTCCATGGCTGCCGGCGTCCTGCATTCCGTCGCTCTCCAGGCAGACGGAACGGTGCGGGCGTGGGGAAGCCGGGGTTCGGCCGAACCGGCGGCATTGCGGGCCGTCACCAACGCGTTGGGTGTCTGCGCCGGACTGGAATACACCGCGGTATTGGGCAGCGACGGACAGGTCTCGGTGTTTGCCCCGACCTATTTTGGACGGCTCGATCCGCCGGACGGCCTGGATCACGTAATTTCCATCGCCAGCGGAAACCAGCACCTCATCGCCTTGCTGTCGGACGGCGGCATCCGGCTCTGGGGAGACAATTCCAAGGGCCAAACCAACATCCCGTTCTTCCTTCGATCCGTCCGATCCATTGCCGCAGGGGGCAACTGCAGCCTCGTTCAGTATTACGACGGAAAGGTGCAACTCATTGGAAGCGGTCCCACCCTGGGCAACATTCCCACCACGGCCCGGAGTCTGGCCGCAGGATCCGACGTTTGCGCCGTTGTGGTGCCTCTGTCGGCGATCCCTGAGCCGCCGCAGCTGATTCGCGCGCCCCGAGCCCAGCGGGTCGTGGTGGGGGACGAGTTCGTGCTGGATATCGAGGTCGAAGGCACGATGCCGATAAGGTACGCCTGGTTTCGAAACGGCCGGCAGATTTTCGCGACACCCTCGGTGAAATTGACGGCGGGTGCAGATACTGGGGGTCGCTATCGGGTTGTCGTCTCAAACAATCAGGGCTCATTCACCACGGAGGAGGTCCTGGTGGATGTGCTGGGCATTCCCGCAGGGCGCACCTACGGGTGGGGGCGGTATTTGAGTTTCCCGGTTCGGACGATTTACGACACCGACAGCGTCCGGTCGCTGTCCGTGGGCAACAATTTCATGGTCGCCGCGAAGCAGGATGGAACCGTGGCCGTCCTGGGAGATGGCAGCAGCGGCCAGACCAACCTTCCAGCGGGGTTGGGACGGGTCGTTTCTGTGGCGGCCGGAGAAGACCATGTTCTGGCCCTGGCCGACGACGGACGGGTGTTCGCCTGGGGGGACAACAGCCGTGGCCAGTGTGATGTGCCGGCCGCGGTGACGGGCGCCGTGGCGGTGGCAGCGGGTTGGTATCATAGCCTCGCATTGCTGTCGGACGGATCCGTCGTCGGTTGGGGGCAGAATTCGCATGGAGAAGCCCGCCCGCCCAACGGGCTCCGGAGAGTGGCGTCGATCGTGGCGGGTATGGATTTCTCCCTCGCGCTCCGAAGTGACGGCACCATTGTGGCCTGGGGAGACAACAGCCAGAATCAAACGTCGTCAGCCTGGGTTGGGGCCGGTGTGAAGGCCATCGCGGCCGGGGCCCAGCACGGCCTGGCGATTCTGCCGGATGACTCCGTGGTGGGTTGGGGCCGGAACAATGCCTCGCAACTGCCCTCGTGGGGCGCCATCACCAACGTGGTCTCCATTGCGGCGGCGGCGGACTACAGCATCGCGATCCGGCGGGATGGCGAGTTGATGATCTGGGGAGCGTCGCCGACTCCGAATCCCTATCTGGCGGGTGAGACCCGGGGAGCGCGGCGGGTGGCAGCAGGCCG
>JBGAPN010000309.1:0-6451 GCA_044221235.1 Limisphaerales bacterium | reverse complement strand
GTCCTCTGGATGTTGGCTTTCCGTGCTCGCATCGCCGGGAGCAAAACCAAGGCGGCGGTGTGTCACCAAGCCAAATCCGCCATCGGACCCTCGGTTCTTGGTCAAGGGCGGGGCAGGGGGATTCGGAGGAACCGCGAGTGATCGTCCCACCCCGCGGACCCGATTCACGCCGGTAAACGGGCTTTCCCATTGACCTACGGGGTCTTCCGGAACTGGAATTGCCTCATCGCATGTCTACTCCCTCAATGCACCGCCGCGAGTTCCTGATTTCCACCGCCGCAGGCTCCGCCGCCCTGTTGGCGGGTTGTGCCACGGGATCCTCCTCCAAGTCGAAGTCCATGAAGCCCGACACGTCCTGCTACGAGATGCGGATTTACTCCATTGCCCCCGGCAAGACGGAGGACCTCTTCAATCGCTTCCGGAATCATACGCTGAAGCTGTTTGCCCGGCATCAGATCACCAGCATCGGCTATTGGATGCCGGTCGACCCGAAGGATGCCCGGTTACACTTTCTCCTCCGATATCCCAGCAAGGACGCCCGGGAAATCGCGTGGAAGGGGTTCATGGCGGACCCGGACTGGCAAGCGGCCTACAAGGCCAGCGAGGCCAACGGTGCACTGGTGACCAAGGTGGAGAATCCGTTCCTGGTCACCACGGATTACTCGCCTCCCGTCCAGACCGGCAACGTATCGAAGGGCGGGGTGTGGGAGTGGCGTAATTACACAACGCCCCCTGGACTCCTGCCGAATCTGGACGCGCGGTTCCGCGATCACACGTTGGCCCTGTTCCAGAAACACGGGATGCACAACTACGCCTACTGGCATCTCCTCGCCGGACAACCGGGAGCCGATGTGACTCTCGATTATTTCCTGACCCATGCCTCTGTCGAGGCGGCCAAGGCCTCTTTCGACGCGTTCCGGCAGGATCCCGTCTGGATCGCCGCGAAGGATGCCAGCGAGAAGACCGCCGGCGGATCGCTCACCATCCCCAACGGGGTCAAGTCGCTGTTCCTGAAGCCGACCAACTTCTCGCCCACGACCTGAACGATCGGCTGCAGTAAGAGCTTTGGGTCATGCTCCTGGCCGCCGTTGAACTGAAGCCCAGCGCCATCCATGGCCTGGGCCTTTTTGCCGCTGTCGCCATGCCGAGCGGGACGCCGGTTTGGAGCTTTGTCCCCGGATTCGATTTGGAACTCACGGAAGAGTTTGTGGCGGCGCTGCCCGTGATGGCCCGGGATCACGTTCACTGGTATGGTTGGTGGAATTCCGGCCGCCAACGTTGGATTCTGGACGCGGATCACGCCCGGTTCATGAACCACTCCGATACCCCCAACACCGGCGTTCCATCCGGCGCAGATTCCTCCGTGACCGTTGCCCTCCGCGACATCTCCCCAGGAGAGGAATTGACCTGCAACTACCATGCCTTCGATGGGAAATCCCGGTCGAAGCTTGGTTCCGGCGGCCCGTCCTGAGTCAGGACCACGCCTGCATCAATTTTTGCGGGTGCGGTTGCAGCGCGGCGGCTGGAAACGTACGGTCTGCCGGTTGCGCCGTCGGTCGCCATGAAAAATCGTCTCATCTACACGCTGCTCCTCGCGTGCCTCGGAGGGTATGTCTTCATTGGGTCACAGGTCTTTGAGGCCAGCGCCGCCAAGGAGAAGGGAGACGACGTCTACACGGAGCTGGAGCTCTTTTCCCGGGTGCTTGAGCGGGTGCGACGGGATTATGTCGATGGCGAGCAGATGACCTATGAGCAGCTGGTCCATGGCGCGCTCAAAGGAATGCTCGGCAGTTTGGATCCCCACAGTGAATTCCTCGAACCCGAGGCGTTTGACGAACTCAAGGAAGACACGGAAGGCGAATTCAGCGGCGTGGGTATGCAGGTGGCTCAGCGCGGGAGTGACCTGGTGGTGGTGGCGCCGATGGAGGACACACCCGCCTTCGAAGCCGGCATCCTTTCCGGGGACCGCATCCTGAAGGTCGACGGCAAATCTGCAGAGGGGATGAATGTCGCCGACGTCGTGACCCTCCTCCGGGGCAAGCCGGGTTCCCCCGTGACGCTCACGTTGCAGCGGGAATCCCAACCGCAACCCATCGAGGTCCGCCTCACCCGCCAGACCATTCAGGTGTACACCGCGAAGGACATCAACAACCGGCGGGAATTTCCCGTGGATCCGGACAAAGTTGGCTACGTCCGCCTGACCCAGTTCGGCGAGAAGACCGGCACGGAACTAGAAGAAGCCCTCCGCAAGCTCGACAAAGGGGGAATGAAGTCGTTGGTGCTCGATTTGCGTGGCAATCCGGGCGGGTTGCTGGAGGAAGCCGTCGCGGTCTGCGAAAAGTTTCTGAAGCGAGGCGAACCCATCGTTTCGACGAAGGGCAGAAATCCGGCCAACGATGTGGAACGCAAGGCCTCCGGGTCCGGTCGCAAGTGGCTCGCGAAGGAATTGCCGATCGTCATCCTCATCAACGGGGGCAGCGCGAGCGCCTCCGAGATCGTGTCCGGCGCCCTCCAGGATCTGAAACGCGCGACCATCGTGGGGGAGAAGAGTTTTGGGAAAGGATCCGTCCAAAGTGTGCTGCCCATGCCCGACGGTTCCGCGCTCCGCCTGACCACTGCCAAATACTACACGCCAAGCCACAAGGTCATCCATGGACACGGGATCGATCCGGACATCGTGGTGCCCATGACGGAAGATGAGGAGATCGCGATCCAGTTGGCCCGCGTTCCAGGAGGAAAGGACAACTTGGACCAGGCGATCCGCAGCTTTCCGCCCGACCGGCAGACACGGCTGCGGGACTTGGTGGAGCAACGTCGGGATGCCCAGCTGGAAAAGGCCAAGGAGGTTCTCAAGGCCGGCCCCCTCGCCAAGTTGGAATCCGGCACCAATGCCGAAAACACGCCGGTCAAAAATTAGGCGCAGACAGGACGGCTCAGCCGCCAAACGCAGCGACGGCATTGCGGCCGGACACTGTCCCGCGGGAATACCATGCTGCTTGCAATCGAGACGTCCTGTGATGAGACGAGTGCTGCGGTGGTTCATGACGGAGTCGTGCTCGCCAATGTTGTTTCCTCCCAGATCCGGCTTCACTCGGAATACGGCGGCGTCGTCCCGGAACTGGCGACTCGGGAACACCTCAAGAATCTGATTCCGGTCGCGCGCCGGGCCATGGCCGACGCCGGCATCCAGCCTGCGGACCTGGAAGCGGTGGCGGCAACCCGGGGACCAGGACTTCCCGCCGCCTTAATGGCCGGATTCATCAGTGCTCAAAGCCTCTCCGTCAGTCTGGGGGTGCCCTTGTTCGGGGTTCACCATCACGAAGCCCATCTATATTCGCCGTGGATTGGCGGGACGCCGCCCCGCTCCCGACTCGATATATTTGAGCCGAATGTTTCCCTCATCGTGAGCGGCGGTCACACCCTCCTGGTTCACGTAGAGTCCCCGCTGCGACATCGCGTCATTGGGGCAACCCTGGATGACGCCGCCGGAGAATGTTTCGATAAGACCGCCAAACTCCTGGGCCTGGAATATCCCGGAGGGCCCTGGATCGACCGCCTGGCGGTGGAAGGTGACGCGGCCCGATTTCGGTTCCCTCGGCCATTGCTGACCGATCCCGGATTCGATTTCAGCTTTAGCGGACTGAAGACCAGCGTCCGTTATTTTCTGCAGAAGCATCCAGGTCTGGCCGACGACGCCGTGGCCTTGCGGGATCTCTGCGCCGGCGTCCAGGAAGCGATCGTGGAGGTGCTTTCGGCCAAGACGGTCCGCGCTGCGCGATCCCTGGGGGTTCAATGCGTGACCGCGAGCGGCGGGGTTACCTGCAATTCGGGACTTCGCCGGGCGCTGGAGAAACGGTGTGCCCGACACAAACTCCGGCTGGTACTGGCCGATCGTTCCCTGTGCACGGATAACGCCGCAATGATCGGAATCCTCGCGGAGCATCAATGGAAAACCGGGGTCGGGCCGGAACCGCTCGACGCGGAAGCCATGCCGGGTTGGGCACTCCAGTAACATGAATCCGGGGAATGGAATGCCTCCTGGAGACTTTTCAGGAGGTCGTGGAATGGTCTTCGAGCCCAGGTCGCCCCATTTCATGCGGGCCAGCGTTCCCCAACGGCCCACCTGACCTTATCATTAACGCCACGCATGGGACGCTCTTTTGAATTGGTTTCACCGTACGCACCCGCCGGTGACCAGCCCGCGGCCATCCAGAAACTCTCGGAAGGACTGCAACGTGGAGCCAAGAATCAGGTCCTCCTGGGAGTCACGGGTTCCGGAAAGACCTTCACGATGGCGAACATCATTGCGCGCCAAAACCGTCCGACGCTGATCATCTCCCACAACAAGACCCTCGCGGCGCAGCTCTACGCCGAATTCAAGGGGTTCTTTCCCAACAACGCGGTCGAGTACTTCGTCAGCTACTTCGATTACTACCAGCCCGAAGCCTACATCCCGCGGACCGACACCTTCATCGAGAAGGATTCCTCCGTGAACGACGAGATCGAACGCCTTCGGTTGTCGGCCATGTCGAATCTCCTGACCCGGCGGGACGTGGTGGTGGTGGCCAGCGTGTCGTGCATCTACGGCATTGGTGACCGCCGGGACTACGAGTCCATGGTGATTCCGCTGCGAGTGGGACAGCAGATCTCCCGGAACCTCCTGCTGGAGCGCCTGGTGGGCCTTCAGTTCGCCCGGAACGACTACGAGATCCAACGAGGGAAATTCCGGGTGCGCGGTGACGTCATCGAACTGCAGCCGGCCTACGCGGAGGACGCCGTTCGCATTGAGTTCTTCGGCGACGAAATTGAACGGTTCACGCGCTTCGAACCACTGACGGGGGAAACCCTCGAATCCATGGACGGATTCAATGTTTTTCCGAGCAAGCAGTTCGCCACGCCGCAGGAAAAGATTAATCGGGCCCTCATCACGATCCGGGAGGAACTGACCGAACGCATCGCCTGGTTCGAGAAGCAGGGCAAGCTGCTGGAGGCCCAGAGGATCAAGATGCGGTGCGAATTCGACCTCGAGCAACTGCAGGAGCTGGGATTCTGTTCCGGAATCGAGAACTACTCCCGTCATATCACCGGCCGGCCCGCCGGTTCCCGCCCCGGTGTCCTGCTGGACTTTTTCCCCGAGGACTTTCTTCTGATCATCGATGAATCCCACGCCACGCTGCCGCAGATTCAGGGCATGCACGCCGGCGACATGGCGCGCAAATCGGTCCTGGTGGAGCACGGTTTCCGCCTGCCCAGCGCGCTCGACAACCGCCCCCTGAGTTTCGAGGAATTCAAAGGCCTGATTCACCAGGCGGTCCACGTCAGCGCCACCCCGGGTCCCGTCGAAATGGAATGGGCCGGCGCCTCCAATGTGGCGGAACAGATCGTCCGCCCGACGGGCTTGATCGATCCCGAGGTGGAGGTACGTCCACTCCGGGGTCAGATCGATGACCTGATTGAGGAAGCGCGAAAGCGAGTGGAAAAGAAGGAGCGGGTCTTGGTCACCACGTTGACCAAGAGGACGGCAGAGGAATTGACCGATTACCTGCGGGACCTGGCCATCAATGTCCGGTACCTCCACAGCGAGATCGACGCCATTGAACGGGTCGAGATTCTCCGGGCCCTGCGAAAAGGGGAATGCGACGTTCTGGTGGGTATCAACCTTCTTCGCGAAGGGCTCGACCTTCCGGAAGTCTCATTGGTGGCCATCCTCGATGCGGACAAGGAGGGATACCTTCGGAGTGCCACCAGCCTGATCCAAACCGCAGGCCGTGCCGCGCGTCACCTGCACGGCAAGGTAATCCTCTACGCCGACGTCCGGACCCAGAGCATCCAGAAATTCCTGGCCGTCTCGGAATACCGGCGTCAGCGCCAGCTGGAGCACAACCGGATCCATGGCATCACGCCCCGTTCCGTGACGCGCGCCGTGGAAGGCAGCCTGGGGAGCCAGCCCAATGGGCGTGCGGCCGCCGCCGCCGCGCTGCACGAAAGCGTGGAGCAGCTTGATCTGACCGAAACCTTGAAGGAACTGGAACAGGAGATGGTTCAGGCGGCAGGAAACCTCGAGTTCGAAAAGGCCGCCGTTCTCCGCGACCAGATCCGCGAATTGAAGCATCGGATCGGCGGCGTGGAACTCAAACGTCCTGGAACCACCGCCCGGTCGGCCTACGAGGGAGGACGCCGTTGGGGTGGGGGAAGGGGACGCCGGTAGTTCATCCCCCGGTGTTCGCACTAGCCAGCCCGGGCGGAGGGTGGTACTAGCCCAACATGAGCACACGGTGGCTGGCCATGACCGTTTTTTGGTTGAGCGGTGTTGCGTTCGCGCAACAAGTCCAGAATTCGGCCGTGACGCTGCCCGTGGTGCAGGCGGCGGGTGGAACTGGCAACGCGGGTATCGGTTCAGACCGCCCCGGGGGAATTTCATACGTGACCCGCCAGCGTCCAACCATCGGAG
>JBGAPN010000308.1:0-6993 GCA_044221235.1 Limisphaerales bacterium | reverse complement strand
CCTCGGGCGTTCCTCGGCTGATGGCAACCCTGCCGCCATCCGCCGCGCTTCCTCGGCTTCCTTCGGCATGCGCAATTTCTCGAAATGCAACAAGGCCAGAGCCGCCTTTTCGCGCGCTTGGGCGGCGTCGCCACTCTCGGACTCGAGGCGAGCCAGGGAGAATTCGATCAGCGCCTGGATGCGCATGTCTCTTTGAGGTACCACTTGAAGGGCCCGCTCATACTGGAATCTCGCCTCTGGCAGCTGTCGCAGCCGGATGGCGATGTCCCCCAACAATCGGCGGTTGAATCCCTCCAGACGCTCCCATCGTTCCCGCAGCGTGTCCTCCACGCCCTTTTCGGCCAACCGCTTGGCCTCCGGGAGGTCACCGCTTTCGAAAGCCAGCATCGCCAGCCTGTAGGTCACTCCGATCATCGATCGCACGCTGTCGATCTTCGTGAATCCCTTCAGGCTCTTTTGGAGAAGGGCCGCGGCCTCGGGATACCTCTTCTGCCTCATCAGCAATTCGCCGATGTGGTGCTGAATGTAGGCGACCGCCCAGGAATCCGGTGGCTTTCTGCGGGCCAGTTTCAACGATTCATCCAAGACCTTCTGGGCGCGTGGGAAGTCCTGGCGGTAGGCATGGGTTCTCCCAATTTCACCCAGGATCCGTGCTGCGGAGTGAGGATCGCCCAGGCGTTGGGCAGCGCCGGCCGCCCACGTGCCGTACTTCTCGAGATCGTCCCAGTGGCTTTCCGTGAAGAGCCAGCGCGCCATCCCCGCCACCACGGCCACCACCTGTTTCTCGGCGTGAACCTTCGAACAACCGTCCAAAACACCGAGAATGTTTTCGAGCTCCCCGTTTAATTCCTGGACTTCGGTCGCCTCCTCCTTCTCCGGGGTGCCGCCGCGCTCCGGGATGAAGTGCGTGTAGAAGGTGGCGAGCCGGTTGTACAGTTCACCCTCGGTCCGATCGTCTCGGCGTGCCTCCACCAGGTCCCGGATGTACGGATGCATGAAGTAGCGCCGCCCACTCAGGATCGACTCCTGTTCTTCGTGCATCGTCAGCCGCTTCAGCAGATAGAGCCTGGCGAGCACCTCCAGAGCCTCGCCAAAACCGATTCTGGTCACATTCGCTCCAGCCTGGACGGCGTCGGCGAGCGCGGGGCGAACGAAGATCGAGACGGTTTCCAACACATTCCGTTGCCCCGCATCCAGGAGCCTCCAGGCCTCCTCGAAAATCCTCTGCAGGACCGCTCCCGTTCCCTCCGCGAGCCCCGCCGACAGGCCCCGGAGGTCTCTGCCGGACCGCAGTAGTCCGACGATCAGTTCGACCGCGAGGGGATTTCCGCCGATTAACGCGTGAAGAGCCATTATATCCTCATCACTTTCCCACTTCAGTCTGTGAAGTGCCAGCCGTTCACGGAAAAGGGCCATCATATCGGAAGCCTCCAGTTCACCCAAGGGATACGGCACGACCCCAGCCCGTTCCAGACGCCCCGACATGGTGAACAGCACGTGAAGATTTTCCGGGAGTCTCTTCAAATCGAACAGAAACTCTTCGACGTCCGGATCGGCCACGGTTTCGTAGTTATCGAAGAGGAGAAGACACTTGCTTCGCCGTCGCGCCAACTGTTCGACCAGCTTGGCCTCCTTCTCGGCCGTCGTGGCCAGCGTCCTGAACGGATAATCAATCGCGAGCGAAATCGCGTCCAAAACGTGGGAAAGACGCAGGCTTTCCTTCCGCGCGGAAGCGGTGATCCATGCCAGGGCACCGAAGGTATCCCGTTCCATGAACTTCCGAACGGCCTGGAGCGCGAAGCTCGTCTTGCCGACCCCTCGGTCGCCCTCCACCGATACGAGCCGCGAGTTCTCGATGAGTGTGACCAATGCATCGGAATTTCGGCCGATGAGGGTGGCCCGTCCCGCGGGGATGTTTCGGTAGATCGGACCTTTTCGGTTCCGGGGTGGGTCCGGTCGAACCTCTTCGATTACGTAGCCGAGCAGCCGCTCGACATACTCATGCCGGCCGCTCGGATACCAAATCGCGTCGATATGGCATTCTTCCGAAAGTCGCCGCGTGCGTTCTCGAAGCTCATCGGGCGTGGTGGGAAACGACAGTAAAGCATAGTGGTGGATCAGTCCGTGGCCGGCCTTGACCAAATCCGCCAGAACCTTCATCGGGCGGTCCGTTTTCAGACTGCACCCGAGGAATAGCATGCATCGCGTGGCCACATTCCGAAGGAGCGTGTCCAGCCATTTGGAATAGGCCTCGTCGTACTCGGACTTGGTGAAGACCCGGCCCGCCGGGTCCGCGAAATCGCCGTGGAGTTTGATCAGGGCATCCCTGTCGTACTGGAAGACCCTCGAAATGGCTTCGGGCCGATCTCCCGTGATCACCTCTGGGGCGCAACCCTCGTGCCGCAAAACGGATTCGACAACGGAATCGAAGTTGGTCGTGACGATGGGGCCCCGACGCAACCGGGCGAGGAGACGAACCGCCGACGTCTTGGAGATGTCGATCGGAGCCGCCTCGAAAATCTCCCGGAAGAGCAGTTGGAAGCGCCGCGGGCCTCGGACCGCCATCAGTAGTTCCGCGGCCACTTCGTAATCCCCTTCCGAAAGCAATCCATCGATTTGCTTCGTGAAGTCTTCGTCAGGTGCCAGTGCCTTCAACAGTTCCGCCCACTGTGGCAGATTGTACGGTGCAGATAGACCGGCTCCGACAAAGGGAACAACTCCCGACTCCCTGAACTGTCCAAGGAGCCGCGGCAATAGTGTCCGATTGTCGCCAAGCCCTAGGATCTCATCAATCCAGTCCCGATTCATGGATGCGACTCGTTCCGAGCTCCCATGTTTTCGAGTCGGGGAGCTGCAGACGTTAGATTTCCTCTGGAGGAAGATGTCGGACGTTGCCCGGCGGCCAGGACCTTTCAAGCCGAGCGTGGCGAAGGACAAGCCGTCGCATTCCCGGATACCGGGGTTCGTCAAAGGGCCACGACCGGGGCCGATGGCCGGCGTCCCAGGAACTGCCTCAGTTCGTCAACTCCGGCTTGTACGCGAACAGGCTCCAGCCCCAGACCCCCATCGCCACCGACCAGATTGGGATAGAAGCGAGTCCAGGGTGGGTGACCAGCAGGCGAAGTAGAGGCTGGGTCAGTGGAACAGGGCGCAGGCGATGGTGAAGTCTGTTTTTTCGAGGTGTGGGCGCGCCTGGTTTTTACCCGGTCTGCGAGTGCCATGCATCGACGACGGTCACCAAGATGCCTTCCGGTCGACGAACCAACTCCGCCTCACGGACCGGATTACCCTTGGATCTTTTGGGGGCCGAAATCCGGCAGCACCTGACGGGCACCGAAGAAGCCGCCCCCAAAGAAAACACGCACATCCGGTTTTCAAACCGCCAACTTCACCCGGCTTTTAGGTCGGCGCTGACATCACCTCCGACCTCCAACCCGTCCCACAACCGGCCTCGTTTGAGTTCACCCTCAAAAAAGGGATTGATTAATCGCCGTAAAGGATTCCGACAACGCCTCTAAAAAAAGCATGTCAACATGCTTGTAGAAAAGATCTTGCGCGGATTGACTCCCGGTTCGTCACAGTGTCGAATCTGCTTACAATTCAGCGGTACGGTGGGCTCCGGACGACGGTTTGGTCCCATCCAAGGCAATCGCAGGTGTACACACAAAGGTCTGGTTACAAGAGTCTTGAATCAATTCAAATCATTGCCACCAGATTGAATAATCATTGGCAGAGCTTCTGCTTCCAGTGTTGGAGATCTAGACCCCTAACTTTGGAAATTCAGCTCCTAAGTCATTCATTGGGAGGTAGATCAAAAAAAGCATTGTCCTATGACTAAAACCAAAATGTCCGTCGCTGTAGCAGGGGCTATCTGCCTTTCGATAGCCTCCCCAGCGCTAGCTTTATCATTCACGGCCACCAGCACTGGCCCGATCACCGCCTATTTCTACGGTCAGTCCGCTGCCTACGGGAGTAGTCTTGGTCTGTTGATCAATGGTGTCTCGACTGGAATTGTTGGGCTGCAAAACCACAACACGCCTCAAGGAACATCAATCGTTCTTGGAAACGCCACCGCTGGAGACATCCTCACCTTCCAACTCGGCGTCTCAACGTCCGATCCCAATGGCCCGCCGCCGTTGAGCTACTACCTCTATTCGGACCCGACCTTGAATAGCGATAGCCAGGAACACACGCTGGCATCGGCTTGGGCTGGAGGTCCCGGACTTATTCCGGCGGGTACGTTCGTTGGGTTCGAGGACATCATTCCCCTGAATCAAAGCGACCTCGACTACAATGATCATCAGTTCGTCTTCACCAACGTGAGCGTTCCGGATGGAGGCTCAACTTTGGCCTTGGCGGGCGTTTCCCTTATGGCGCTCGGTTTGCTCCGTCGCAGGATCGCATAGGGACTTGTTTGATTTCAGCAATTCTCAGGCAGGGCCGAGGCCCTGCCTTTTTTTTTGGCTTCGCCAGCCGGACTTCCGCAACTGGGCGGTGATTTTGACAAGGTAGCGGAGCGATGGGGGGATAGAGGGACGGGTCAGGTATTCTTTCGGCCCGATCTTCAATTCCCGAATCGCCATACCCAATCCAACACCGCTGAGTGCCAGTCCCAAGGCCAGCGGCCAGAGGCCTGGATGAATTCTGGTTGCCGCGAGGATATAGGCGGTCAGCAGGTTTCCGGTCCACGAAAGACCGGTAGTTCAAACGCGGCGTCCAGATTCAAGCCGGGTAAGGCCGCGTCCGCCTTGAGAATCCATCGATGGACGTTCGTTGGGTCTTCGTCGTCGAACGGGGACCACTGCGTGTCGGTGGGAAATTCGCATTCGACCGGTTGAAACCGTCGAATGGGTCCGCGAATCGTTTGGGTCCCGAGCACAACTTCCTGGATGTCGATGTTGGCGAGGCGCCCGTTGGGGACTCGGGTGACGTGTTCGTACTTCAGGCGAGTATCAAGTCATGCTGCGCAGGAACGTCGTAGTCGAGGAACAATCGAGCCCGGCGGGGGTTTCCCAACAGAATCGGATTGTCTGCCAATTCGAGGTATGTCTCCCGGAATTTCCACCAGCGCAGGAAAATGGACAGGGCCAATCCGGAAGCGCCCGTGGAAACGAGCAGACTGATGAGAACCCACGCGGACACGTTTCTTCCATTCTCCGATTCGGGAACCAAAACACTCCAGAGAGAAAGGGAGGACGCCTGGATGAGTACCAGTGTCAACCCGGCCCACAGGGCGTCCCACTTGACCTTCCGCATGGGGAGCCTCTTCGATTGCCAATCTAGCCTCCAATTCCAGGGCTGATCCGGATGTTTCCGTTGCAGCGCATCGCGGCGGGAGATCTGCCGCAGTCGGACCACACCGGAAAGCAGCATCCCAATACCGGCGCCTCCGAATGCCCCGCCGAAGAGGGCCCGGAAGATCTGAATTTCGGGGCGCAAGTAGGGCCACAAGATTGCCTCGGAGGGATTCGCCGGATTTACCCGACAGGGAAGCGTCCCGCCCTCAACCTGGACCTCCGCCATCAGGGCATGGATATGTTGATGGTGGTCTCCGATGTCGTCGGGGACCTCGTCGAGCCCAATCCGGGTCGCGGTATACTTCCGTCCGTCCAACTCGTAGGAGTACTCCCCGATCGCCCGGTGGGCGGATTGGGTCCATTGCATGGAAAAGCTTTCAACGTGGGCCGGAACCTCCACCCAGGTTGCGAGGATTCGATGGCTTAGGCGAATTTCGGTCCAGTTCCCGCCGATCATGAAGCACCCGATCCCAATGAACGGCAGGGCGAATGGCAGGCTGAACCAACTGAAAGCCTTCAGGTATCCACGATAAAACGTGCGCTGTGACGTCGGGTCCATTTGCGGTGCGGCAATGGGTCACGGTCCTGTCACCGGGATGACTCAAACTGAAATGCGATTACGGAAATGCAGTCAACCGGTTTGAAGGGCAGCGCTCGCTGCGACGGATGGTTTCCGGAGTCCCAGATGACCCCTGCACCTTCTCCTGTTGGGGAAATGGGTGATCCGGAACGGGTAAACTTCGCGTGGGGTTTTTGCCCCAGCCACACGAGAAGTGAGCCCAACGCTTCGAGAAGCACCACGATGACCATCCAGGAAGCGGCCCCTTTCAATTGTCTGTTGTTGGCCTCGTCGATCGTCCGAATGGCCATTCCCAGTCCAACACCGTTGAGCGCCAACCCCAATGCCTACGGCTAGAGGCCCAGATTTCGACTCAGGAGTTCGACCACGAAAAACACCAACTGCACGAAAAGAAGATGGGGGTCCAGAATGCTTGGAGTTGGGAAACGGTTCGTAAAGGGGCCATCGCTCCCCTGCCAAGTCGATGCTCTCTAATTGGCAGCCCCGTCACTGGGCTTCCCAGCGGAATCTCCACCAACTGACCCACAAAAAGGCGGCACTGAAGGACAGGAGAATTCCAATTGGGCCCAAGGCCGATGCAAATTCCAGACCGCGCCAGGTCATCCCATCCAGGCCGTCCATGGCCCAGCGGGTGGGCGTCATCCGGGACACCGCCTGGAGCCAGCGTGGAAAGAGGAACGACGGAAACCAGGCACCGCCAACCATCACCAGCAGTAACATCACCGCAATGGACACGCCCCGGGTGCCGGCCGGGGTCCGGCCCACGGCGGCCAGCATCAATCCGAGGGTGCCGGCCAGAATGGAACTGGCGACCAGGACGCCGATGAATCCCGGCCAGCTGCCTTCCACCCGGACGCCGAACACCAGCATCGCGAAAGCAAAACATCCCGCGAGGGAAAGAAACGAGATGGCGCTCCACGCCGCCGCCTTTCCCGCGAGCAGGGTGGCGCGGGAGAGCGGAGCGGATCTCATTCGCCGGAAGACCCCGGATTCGCGTTCCCTCAGTAGGCCCACCGCGAAGTCAATCATCGCCATCAGGACGAATTGCAGGCCCATGCCGGCAAACGAGTGGGCATACCCGTTGTAGACGGCCTCGTTCCGGGTCAGGGCTTGGGA
>JBGAPN010000307.1:0-7058 GCA_044221235.1 Limisphaerales bacterium | reverse complement strand
GTGGTTCAAGCCGGACTGGACCTCCGGTAACTGGCCGGGAGTCGGAAACAACCTCCGGTTGGTAGAAGTCGGAGAGTACAATCAGACAGGTTGGTGGACCTGGCTCCTCGGCGTTGATTCCTCGACAGATCTATCCTTGAGGATGGGCCAGAAGGGAGTGGGTGCCTATGAGTATCGCTATAGCAGAATCTTCGAGAACACTCCGTCCAATTGTTCTTCCTCACCAGGTTGCGAAGTGACGCAAGCCTCGACTTGGAGCCAAGCTGATTGGCATCACTTCCAGTTGTCTTACGATGACGTCAACACGAACACCCTCGCTTTTAACAACGGGCAATCTCTAAGAGTTTTTGACGGGCTGGACGCTCAAGGAAAATGCACATTTGTTTCCGAGGGAAAACCTGTGGATCAAGCGGCTCTTCCGAATCAGGCGGTGATGTCCCAAGGATTTGCAATTGGAACCCTTTCATCCGGAGGTGCAAATCACCTAAAGGGTACGTTGGATCGGGTGGAGACCTATAACTATCCGATGGGCCAGATCGAGATGTTCGAGAACCAGCAATTGACCGTGAGCATAAATGTCAGTGCCGCAGGAAATCGGGGCCTTCGTTTTTCTCGATCCTTCGAAGGAATGCCCGCGAGCTCAACTGTGCCTAGGTCCATCGCGTGGCCATTGACCCTTTCCCGCCGCGTATTAGGGACTAGCACATGGACTGACATTGTTTCCAACTCGACTACCCCTGAATGTACAGACGACTCGGTTACCAGTGGGACCACCTACGAATACAAGGCCAACTTTTTCGCGGGAGTGTGCTTTGATGATTTTCGAGTGTATCGTCACCTAATTGCAGGCATTGAAATTCCAGCTCAACATCAACGAGGAACAGTTCTCCTTTTGGTCGACTCCACCTTGTCGTCTAGTTTGAACTTGGAGCTGAACCAATTGACTACCAATTTGGTGTGTGATGGGTGGACCGTGAAGACATGGCTCTCGGCTCCCCGCAATGACGATGTGACGTTCGCCAACAACGCCACGAGAATCAATCAGGTTAATAGTTGGATTGCTGGTTCCTATACACCGAATACTACGAACGTAGTGTTTATTGTGGGGCACGTGGCGATTCCCTACAGCGGTACTGCCGCTAGCGATGGCCATGGTAACCATTATGGTGCCTGGACCTGCGATGGCTACTATGGATTCTTGAATAAAGCTGGCTGGCACGATGCTGGAACATCCATACAGGCAAACAACCTCCCAAATGATGGGAAGTTTGATGAAGACTATTTCCCGGGTGTCCCGGATTTCGCGGTCGGCCGTCTGGATTTTTCCCGGCTTCCTGCGTTCGCCCTTGCTAATGAATCGGAGCTGGAGCGCGAGGTCCGTTTAATAAAGCAATATTTCCAGAAAACTTCCGGTACCGAAGGGGAGAGATTCCGACGTTTGGACGCGTTTCGGCGTTGCTCGGAAACTATTGGGTCGTGGACGGTGCCAATTCTGCCCAGAGCTTTTCTGGGGCATTTGGAGTCGGAAATGGGCGGTTGTTCAACGGATCGAACATGCGAGACAACGTTCCGGCTGATTTGGGAGTACACTATAAATCGGGAACCTTCAGTACACCGTGAACGATGGTATAGGTGTCTTCCAATTTCACCGCCTCGGACTTTGCGAATCCGTTCCTCGAAGTTCCGGTGACCTTTCCGGAATGTGGTTTTCCTATGCAAGTGATTGGGCATGGTTGAATTCACAGAACGAAAACGATAAAGATGACAACTGGCTTAGGGCGTCTTTAGGTTGGCCGAACTACGGACTCGCAACGATGGGCGGCTATCGGTGGGACTTCAGTAGCCTCGGCGCGGGGGCCCCGTTGGCCGGAAACGATGCGACATGCACACTGGCTGGAGAATGGGAGCTTTCCCCGGTACCAAAGCATCTTGGGTGATCCGACCCTTCGAATGTATCGCGTTATCCCTCCCCGGGCGCTGAGTATTGTTCGAACCGGAACAAACCTTTTGGACGTGACGTTGACGTGGGCACCGTCGCCGGATCCGGGCTGTGTTTATTACGTGTACCGAAGTACCACAGGAATGAATGGATTCACGAATCCGCTGAATCAAAGCGCGCCAATCACCGGGCACACCTTCACTGATTCCAATTCCACTCCTGGAGTGCTGTATCAGGTTCGAGCCTGTCGGTTGATGACAACTGGAGCCGGATCATTTTGGAACAACAGTCCTGGATTAATCTGTGTGAGTCCTCCATGAATGCAAGGTATCTGTTAATGGTCGTCGCCACTTTGGCGGGCAATTCGGCTTTGTTGGGTGCTGAATTGATCAACTTGGGTTTCGACAATCCTGAGTTTCCTCCGGAGATTCCGCCTCGAATCCCAGGCCCCCCCTTTGAGAGTTCCTTTGGAGAATGGGTGCGCCCTGGGTGGAGTTCCCGACCCCAATCAGCGGTAGGCTACAACTACTCCCAACAGTTCTCGGGCTATGCGAGCATCGTCGATTCGGAGTTCCGCGACCAACATTTCGGCAGCAATGTACGGGTGCCGGTAGTGGGCGAGTTTTCCCTGATGGTATGGCCGCTATCCCGTCCTGTGACGGGCGGTGTGCTTGAACCGTATAGACTCACCCAAAGTGGTCAGATTCCATCCGATGCTGAATCTCTCCGCTTCCTATACCAGGGGAATGACCTGCGGGTGTATGTGGGTGGAATTGAACGGGCAATGCACGCTTTACCGGAGATCCTGACCGGGGATCCCGAGGTGCCGCTATTCCAGTATTTCGCCATCGATGTCAGTCCGTTTGCCGGCCAAACGGTGGAGTTGAAATTTGAGTTTCGGAGTTTCGGATATGATGATTTGGGGCCATTCCCGAAGATTCCTGGTGAACCCAACGCCCAAAGCCACGTCCTCGACGACATCAGTTTCAGTCCGCTGCCGGCGGTCCCCGAACCTTCGACCTGGGCCCTGCTGGGGCTGGGGGCGGCGGCGTTGGCATGGGGGAGGCGGAAGCTGAGAGATGAGAGCTGAGGGCTGAGAGATCTTGTGGAGGCAAAGGCCCGCGCCTCCCTTGTCTCAGCGCCCGGCGGGGTGGAGTGATTCGGTGGCGGGAGACGAAAAAGCCCGGGACGCTGCGGTCCCGGGCTTGCGGATTGAGTATGCCCCGGTTGTGACGTGCTGGGATCAGCTCTTCACCTGCTTGACCTTTTCCCAGCGGCGGCCTTTGGCGGATTTGAGGACGGCATCCACCACATAGTCGGTGGTGAGGCCATCGCGGAAGTTGGGACGGGCGGGGGTTCCGCTCTCCAGGCCCTGGAGGAACTCCACCACCTGGTGGACGAAGCTGTGCTCGTAGCCGAGCTGGAGTCCCGGGACCCACCACTTGCCGCAGTACGGGTGGTCGCCGTCGCTGACATGGATGGAGCGCCAGGCGCGGAGGCGACCCTCGTCCTTGTGATCGAACCACTGGAGGCGATGCAGGTCGTGGAGATCCCACTTGATCGAGGCGTGCTCGCCATTGATCTCGAAGGTGTAGAGCGCCTTGTGTCCGCGGGCATAGCGGGTGGATTCAAACAGGCCGAGGGACCCGTTGTTGAAGTGACACAGGAAGGCGCAGGCATCGTCGATACCCACCTTTTCCACCTTGCCGGTCAGCTGGTGCTTGCGCTCCTTGATGAACGTCTCGGTCATGGCGTTGACGTCCTTGATGCCGCCGTTGAGCCAGATGGCGGTGTCGACGCAATGGGCGAGCAGGTCACCGGTGACACCGGAGCCCGCGGCCTTGACGTCGAGGCGCCAGAGCGCGGCGCCCCCCTGCGGCAGGTCGGCGCTGATGGTCCAATCCTGGAGGAAATTGGCGCGGTAATGGAAAATCCGGCCCAGCCGGCCCTCGTCGATGAGCTGCTTGGCCAGCACGACGGCGGGGCAGCGGCGGTAATTGTACCAGACCATGTTGGGCACTCCGGCCTTCTCCACGGCCTTCACCATTTTCTCGGCTTCGGCCGGATTCATGGCGAGCGGCTTCTCGCAGAGGATCATCTTGCCGGCCTTGGCGGCGGCGATGGCCATTTCGGCATGCAGGTTGTTGGGAACCGCGATGTCGATGACGTCGATGTCGTCCCGCGCAACGAGGTTCTGCCAGTCGGTCTCGATGCTGGCATAGCCCCAGCGGCGGGCGAATTCCTTGACCTTGTCCTCATCGCGGGCACAGACGGCCTGCCGGACCAATTCGTATTCGCTGTCGAAGAAGTGGCCCACCTTGGCGTAGGCGTTGGAATGGGCCCGGCCCATGAAGCCGTAACCGATGAGACCGATGCGCAATGGTTTCTTTGCCATGGGAATGGAGGGGGAACGTGGAATGAAATTGTGAGGGGCCAGACTAGAAAGGGCGCGAGCGGGAGACAAGTGAGGGAACGTGAAAAATGCCGGAATTGGACGGGAGGACACTCGAGTCGGGATTCTGGGGTGGCCGATTGCTCATTTGGGGAGAGATGGGTAAGAGGGAGACAGCATGCACCGTTTCTGGGGATTCCTTGGGGCAATCTGGGTATTGCCGTTGGCCGCCGCCGAGATGGGGCCGGCCCTGCCTTCGGCATCCACCAGGACGTCTGTCCCGGCGCAGGCCGAGGCTCGGTTTCCGGGAAAGCGGTGGGAAACCTGTATGCCGGCAGCCGTGGGACTTCGGACGGAGTCGCTGAATGCGCTTCGAGACCTCGTCGGTGGGCGAGGTTGTGTGATCCGCAAGGGCCGGCTCGCCTATTCCTGGGGCGACATCTCGCAGAGTTCCGATGTGGCCTCCGCCATGAAGCCGCTCCTCAGCACCCTGCTGGGAATGGCCGTCCAGGAGGGACGAATCCGGGGTGTGGACGACCCGGTGGTGGAATTCGAACCGCGGCTCCAGGCCCTCAACGCGGGAAAGGATGCCCGGATCACCTGGCGGCATCTGGCCATGCAAACGTCCGGCTATGGACTGTCGGAAGGACCGGGGCAGGCCTACAGCTACAACGATTACGCCTTGGCATTGTACTACGACACCTTGACCCTCGGGGTTTTCGGCACGAACGGTACCGCGGTTCTCCACCAACAAATCTCGGGTCCTCTGGAGTTCGAGGACCCCTGCACGTTTGAAGCGTTTGGACCCAAGGATCGGCCTGGACGATTGGCCGTCTCGGTGCGGGATTTCGCCCGGTTCGGCTGGCTGATTCTGCAGGGAGGGCGTTGGAACGGCCGGAGGCTGTTGGATTCGAACTGGGTTCACCTGGCGGCCTCCAGTCCCCTCGACCCGGGCTTTCCCCGTTCGAGCGGGGAGGAGAAGCCCATGATCCCCGGCCAACGCTCCATCGGCGGCGGAAGGAACATCACGCCGGTGGGGCCGGGGTACTATAGCTTCAACTGGTGGCTCAACGGTCGCGATGCGCGTGGAAACCGTCTGTTCGCCGATGCCCCTTCCGATGCCATCATTGCTGCCGGTCACGGCGGCCAGCGGATGCTTTGGATCCTTCCCTCGTTGGACATGGTCGTTTGTTGGAACGATTCCGAGATCGATGATCAGGACCGGAGCCCGGGAAATGCAGAGACGCGCTGCAATCAGGCGGCAAAACGGATGGTGGAATCCGTGCAGAATCAACGCGGCGGCTCTGGACAGCCCTAGGCAGCCACGAAGAACGGTCCCAAACGGTGTTGATGGCGTGAGGGCGTCGCGGGCAGGCTTGGGCCATGGCCGCCCGATTTGATTACCTATTCGGCTCCGCTGCGGGAGTCCCGGTTTCCTGACCCGTGCCGTGATGCTGAGTGCTACAGAGTTTGAGCGAACCCGCCGATTGGCCCTTCAGCTGGCGGGGATTGAGCTCCGGGAGCGGCACCGGGAATGGCTGGTCCGGCGCTGGGGACGGCAGGGAGGGCCGGATGCCGGTGTCCGTGAGCAAATCCTAGCCGGAGCCGAGAACGGGGAATCGACGGCACGGCGGCAGTTCATTGGACTGGTCACGACCCGCTTCACACGATTTCTGCGCCACCCGGACCAATTGGACACGGCGGCGCGCCATGTGATGGCCTGCGTTGCGAACCGGGGGATGGCGCGGATCTGGTCCGCAGCCGCGGCCACCGGGGAGGAGCCCTACTCGATGGCGTGGGCCCTGACCCGCGCGGCCGGTACCACGGCGGTGCCGGTTGAGATCCTGGCCACGGACATCGACGAACCCTCCCTGGAAATCGCCCGGCAGGCGGAGTACCCGGATTCCGCAGTGCGGACACTGCCGGAAGAGGTCGTCCGGGAATTGGTCCAGCCGTCGCGCCGGCCGGGCTTCCACGTTGTACGACCGGAATTCCGGAGGCGGGTCACGTTCCAAACGCTGAACCTGACCGATCTGGAATGGCCGCTTGGGGCGTCTGTGGACGTGATCCTCTGCAGGAATATCCTTATGTATTTGGAATCCGGTCACCGCTACTCGGTGTTGGAGCGTCTGGCGTCCTGCCTGGCGCCGGACGGACTTCTGTTCCTGGATCCGTCGGAACACCCCGGGAGGGCCGGAGTCCTGTTTGAATCCCGTGGGTCAGGCCGGTGGACCCGGAGGATTGCGGCAGGGGGCCGAGTCAGTCCAAGTTTTACAGCGTCCTGTTGATCCCATGACCCTTGCACGCCGTCTGATTATTCTGCTTGGAGTTCCCCTGCTGGGACTGGTTGGGCTCGGGTTTTTTGCCGGCCTTGAGTATTCGCGGATTGAGCGCAGCACCCGCTTCCTGGCGGAACAGCAGGTTCGAAAGCTGTCCATCGCCGGAAACGCGTCGCGCGCCTTTGCCGAAATGCGCGTCAACCTCAGGAGCCAGCTGCTGTCCACCAATCAGGCAGACGTCGACCGGGCACGCACGGAGTTTGCCAAGGACCGGGCCGAATTCGTCAGCCATATCCGTACGTTGGAGGAGATGGTGAGTGCCGATTCCCGGGAACGGCAGCTGTTTCTGGCGTTTCGGGACGGGGTCAATCAGTGGTTCGCTGGCGCCGACCGGATCATGCAGGAACGGGATCGGGGAAAAAGGGCGGAGGCCATCGGCCTTCTCCAA
>JBGAPN010000306.1:0-6540 GCA_044221235.1 Limisphaerales bacterium | reverse complement strand
TCCGTTGGCCCAACTTGCGAACCGGGGTTGCAGGGTCCACTGGGGCAGGAGTCAGCGTCTCGTGCCCTCGTCGGCTACCCCAGTAGCCACGGATAGAGGGACGCGCCAACCGAGCTCCCTTGGACCCCACTGCGAACTGGGCCCGCGGGGTCCGCCGGGGAATCCAGTCAGCGTCTCGTTCCCTCGTCGGCCACTTGCGAACTCAGCCGGCCGCCGGACGCACCACGTCGGACTTCTTCATGAAGGTGGTGTTGCCGTCGCTCACCGCCGGCTTGGGGAGGCGGGTGATGATCTTGAGAATGTCATACAGCACCAGCAGCGGCTCCTGGGTGGAGTCGATCTGATGGATGGTCTGCTCGGGATAGCAGTCCAGGACCGCCCGGGTATCCCGGCGGTAGGTTTCCAGGCGGGCGCGGATGACCTCCACATTGGCGTCATCCAGGCGGTTGTCCTTGAGCGCCCGGCGCTGGAGGCGCGCCACCAGCTTGTCCACCTGCGGACAGAACAGGTTGAAGATCGCGACCACCTCGATCATTTCATCCATGATCTGGGCCTGCCGAGGATTCCGGGGAATGCCGTCGAGCAACATGGTGTCGGCTTCCGGATGAAACCGACCGGAGGCAATCATCGCATCAATGGAATTCTTCCACAGCTCGATGGTGGGCTCATCCGGCACCAACTGGCCCTGTCCGGCGTACTGGACGAAGATGCGCCCCAGGGGACTGTCCACCCGCAGATTTCGGAACGCCTCGCCGCAGGAGAAGTGAACAAAGTTGGGAATCTGGCCGAGGATTTTTCCCTGGGTTCCCTTGCCTGCACCCGGGGCACCAAACAACAAAATGGCTCGATATTTCACAACAGGGTCGGGGCGGAGGTGAGCGGGAAGAAGGGACTGCCTCAGGCGCCGTCCTTGTGGCGCAAGGTGACCTGGGAAATCTCGGCAAAGGGCACGCCGACTTCCTGCGAGGTCACGGTCTTGAAATGCACTTCGTTGGGGGAGATACGGCTGATGCGGGCCGCCACCACGCTGTGTTTGCCCGCCGAGACATCGATCACAAGATCCCGATCGGCCTCGGTCGTGACCACCCGGAAAAAGCTGGGAAACTGGGTTTCGAAAAACCGCTTGTTGAAGGTTGTGTCGCCGCGCTTAAACACCTTGGGGATTCCGTCCGCCGCGCCGCCGCCCCCTGCATTCTTGGACAATCCCAGTGCGGCGGCCGCGCCCGACCGTGGCGCCTCGGCCGCCGCCGTCGGGGCGGACACCGAGGTCTGGGCAACTGCCGCCTCCGTCGCGCTTTCAGTTTCCGCAGCCGCCCGTTTGGGCAACACGAGGAAGACCAGCCAGCCCAAGACGGGCAACACGGCCGACAGCCCGCAGACCAAGGCCACCGGACGCCACTTGAACCGGGCCACCTGATAGGCGGCGTACAAGTTGGAGACGAAGAGCGCCAGTAGGAGAATCAGTCCCTTGGGCGTGGTGAGCGCCACCGCCAGGCCGCGACGGGTCTCCGGCAGGGGAATCCGGTTGGCTACCGGCCGAACGACGATTTCCTTCACCGGGACGGCCGGCACCTCGACTGCCGGCTCCACCAGGGGTTCTACAAATTTCTGCGCACGAGGATTATCCAACAGGATTCTCAACGTCTCATCGCTCAGCTTTGCCCAGTCGATCCGGGGGGAAAACTCACCCGTCTCCAGACGGACCACGATGCCGTCATTGTCCGCCGCAGACAGCTGGCCACGGTAAACGTCGCCCGTGATGAGCTTGAACTCCGCTCCCAGCCCCGTGAACAGGAGGAGGGTGCCGACAGACAGTGTCCAAAGACGGCGAAACCAAAGCATGGGGAAAACCCTGCCAAATCATGTTTACGGCGGGAATCGAAAATTAGGGTTGTTCGGATTCCCGGTCCGACACCCCGGGATGGAGCCACCGTCCGCCGCCGGAATCCGACACCCCCCACTTTGCGGAAAGCCCCGTTCCCCGGTAGCCTTCTGCGCCACAGGGCGAGATCTGAATGTCCACCGCCATCCACAGGATTCTGCAGCGGTACCGGGCCTTGCTGGTGGCTGGACTCCTGTGCACTCAGTGGGTCTGTCCCGCCCAAACGTCCTCCCGCCTGGAGGCACCCGAATTCAAGGCATTCCTGAAGCAGTACTGCTTCGATTGCCACGATTCGGCATCGGCCAAGGGCCATCTCAACCTGGAATCGCTGCCGTCCAACCCGGGAAATCGCGAGGTGTTGGACCGGTGGGTGCGGGTCTTTGACCGGGTTCAGGATGGAGAAATGCCCCCGGAAAAGAAGCCCCAGCCGGGAAGCGCGGAACGGCAACAGGCCCTCGCCACCCTGAAATCCGCACTCGTCGACGCGGATCGTCACCGGCAGGCCTCGGTGGGCCGGACCACGCTGCGGCGCCTGAATCGCACGGAATACGAGTACACCCTCCGGGATCTGCTGTCCCTGCCCTCTCTCGAACTGGCCGACCGCCTGCCAGCGGATGCGGAGCTCGACGGCTTTGACACCGTCGGGGCTGCGCTGAATACCTCGCCGGTCCAATTGGCGCGGTATCTGGAGACGGCGGAATTGGCGTTGCGCGAGGCCATGGCCCTGGGGCCCGAACCCAAGGCCCGCAGCCGGCGGATTGCCGCTGCCGAGTTCAAGTTATGGACCAATGCCTACGGGCAGGCCCAGGTCTCCGGCACCAATGTGGTGTTCCTCCGCCAGGGCCCGGATCATCCCTGGCCTGTCCCGTCCCTGGCCATCCGGGTATCCGGAATGTACCGGATCCGGCTCCGTGGGTTTGGCACCTATTGGAACGATGGGCAGTTGGAGAAGGCTGACCGGCCGCAGGTGGGACGCCTCCATTGCGGGCCGCGGGTCGTGGCCACATTCGATCTCAGCGACGGTACGCCTCGGGAGATGGAATTCCGGTTCTGGGCCAACCGCGGAGAAAACCTCGTGTTGGAATGGCCGATGCTGGATGCCCGCCTCGCCATGGTCCACCTACGCCGCCAGGGCAAACCGTACCGCGGTCCCGGCGTTGCGCTCGACCTGGTGGAGACCGAAGGACCGTTGTATCCCGAGTGGCCGCCGCCCGGATACCATGCCCTGTTCGATCAGTTGCGCTGGGAATCCTGGAACCCGCGTGGCCGCATGGAACGTCCGGAGCCGCTGGCCAACCCCACCGCGCCGCACGCCTCCCAACGGTTTGCCGTCGTCCCGAAAAACCCGTCGACGGACGCCCGCCGCCTGCTCCGACGGTTCATGGAACAGGCGTTTCGCCGACCGGTGGCGCCCGGTGAGGAGGAACCGTTCGTTGCCCTGGTCGCGCCGCGGCTCCGCGAAACTGTCCCCTACCAGGAAGCCCTTCTCCCCGGCTACCAGGCGGTGCTGTGTTCGCCCGACTTCCTGTTCCTGCGCGAATCCCCGGGGCCGCTCGACAACTGGGAGCTGGCGTCCCGGCTTTCCTACTTCCTCTGGCGATCAGCACCGGACGCCGAATTGCGGTCAGTTGCCGCCTCCGGGCGATTGCAGGATCCGGTCGTCCTGCGCGCCCAGGCCGACCGGCTTCTGGCGGATCCGAAGGCACGGCGCTTCACCGAATCGTTCCTCGACGGCTGGCTCGACCTGCGGAAAATCGGGTTCACCCAGCCCGACGCGAAGCTTTATCCCGACTTCGACGGATGGCTTCAGGATTCCATGATGGAGGAGTCCCGGCTGTATTTCGAGGAACTGCTTCACCAGGACCTCGGTGTCTCAGGGTTCGTCAAGTCCGACTTCACCTTCCTGAACCAGCGATTGGCGGGCCTGTATGGCATTCCTGGAATCACCGGTGTGGCCCTGCGGAAGGTGACTCTTCCGCCGGACTGCCCGCGCGGGGGCTTCCTGTCCCAGGCGTCGGTGCTCAAGGTGACGGCCAATGGAAGCACCACGTCTCCGGTGACCCGGGGCGCCTGGGTCCGGAACCGGCTCCTGGGACAGCCCGTGCCCCCGCCACCGCCGACAGCGGGCACCATCGATCCCGACACCCGGGGCACTACCACCATTCGGGAACAGCTCGAGAAACATCGCCGCGATCCCTCGTGCGCCGGATGCCACGCGAAGATGGATCCGCCGGGGTTTGCCCTGGAACGTTTCGATGTCCGCGGCGGATGGCGGGACCGCTATCGTTCCCTCGAATCGGGTGACACCGTCGACCTGAAAATCAACAACCAGCCGGTCGCCTACAAACTGGGCCGGCCCGTGGATGCGAGCGGCGTCACGGAGGAGGGCCAGCCGTTCCGGGACTTCCTAGAGTTCCGGGATCTTCTCAGCCGGCAGACGGATGCCCTGGCCCGCAGCTTCGTGGAGCGCCTGGTGGTATTCGCCACCGGAGCGCCCATCCAATTTGCCGACCACGACGAAATTGCAGCCATCCTCGAACGGGCCCGCTCGAAGTCGGCCGATCCCGGGGTCCGCTCGCTGTTGAACGAAGTACTCCAGAGCCCGCTGTTTCTAAACAAATGAACCCCGGATGACCCGCTGATGCACACGCCACACCTCGCCCTGCGGCAACCCTTGAACCGGCGGACCTTCCTGCGCGGATCCGGAATTGCCTTGGCGCTCCCCTTGCTGGAGGCAATGCGCCCGTCCTTCGCCTGGGCCCGGCCTGACGCGGGAGAGCCGGCGGGTGCCGGAAATGCCGCACCGCGCCGAATGGTCGCGGTCCTGACCAACATGGGCATCCTCGCCGCGAATTTCTTCCCGGAGCAGCCGGGACCGGACTATGCCCTGACGCCATATCTTGAGGAGTTGAAGGAGTACCGCCGGGACTTCACGGTCTTCTCCGGCATCTCACATCCTGAAACCCAGGGGGGCGGGCACGCCGCCGATGTGACCTTCCTGACGGCGGCACCGCACCCCGGCCGCAGCGGCTTCCGAAACTCCATATCGCTCGACCAGTTCGCCTCCGAGCGCCTCGGTCGGCAAACCCGGTTTCCATCGCTTCCCCTGTTTGTCGGACTGGGCGGGAGCAATTCAATTTCTGTGACGGCTGGAGGCGTTCCGGTGCCGCCCGAACGAAGTCCGTCCAAGGCCTTCGCCCGACTATTCGTCCAGGGAAGTCCCGAACAGGTGGACCAGCAGGTGCGCCGGCTCCGTCAGGGACGTAGCATTCTCGACGTCGTGGGAGCCCGGGCCCGCCAACTCCAGGACCGGCTCGGTGAATCCGACCGCGACAAGCTCGACCAGTATTTCACCTCCGTCCGGGATTTGGAGAAGGATCTCGAGGCCGCCGAAGCCTGGGAGAACCGACCGAAACCGACCGTCACTGAGGCGCCGCCGAGGGACATCGACAACGCCAGCGAAGTCATTGGCCGGTCGCGGCTCATGTACCACATCGCCCGCTTGGCCATTGCTTCCGACGCCACCCGTCTGATCACCCTGTTCATTGCTGACGATCACAATCCGGTCCTGCCCTTGGAGGGTGTCTCGGAGGGCCATCACACGCTGACCCATCACGGCAATAAACCCGAAAGTCTGGAGCAGTTGAAACGGGTCGAGACGGCCCAGTTCCGCGCCCTGGCGGGGTTCCTCAAGGAATTGAAGGAATCCGCCGAGGACGGTGGTTCGCTGCTGGACCGGACGATGGTTCTCTATGGGTCGGCCATGGGAAATGCCAACGCGCACTCCAATGAGAATCTGCCCGTGCTGCTTGCCGGTGGCGGATTCAAGCATGGCCGTCACCTGGCCTTCGACCGCTCCCGGAATTATCCGCTTCCCAACCTGTACGTGAGCCTGCTTCAGCGTCTGGGCCTGCCCGTGGACCAGTTCGCCTCCTCCACCGGCACCTGCCGCGGGCTCGAAATGGCCTGATCCCGGCTGTTCCATTCCCGCTCGGCCGGAACCACGCAGATGAATCCGCAGATCGCAGCAGATTGGCGCAGATGGGAGGGGGGGCGGCGGAAACCAAAGCGGTTGAAACAACGCACCGATGGGTGAGCTCTTTGGCCGCTCCTCCCCGGGCTTCCTAATCTGCGCTCATCCCGTTCATCTGCGGATTCCTCCCCCGACCGACTGCATGGCTCCGGCTCAGACGGGATGAGGTCACTTCAGGGTTCGACCGTCCTTACCCCCCCTGAGGGACAACTGATGACCTGGTCCACAGTTGCCCTCCATCGTGTCATCCTGTCCACCAGTTCCCCGCGCAGGCGGCTCGTTGAGACAGGATGACAGGATCCCAGCCGGAACCTGCATATGACTCCGCAGATCCAAGTAGATTGACGCACATGGGAGGGGGCGGCGTTGGAAACCAAAGCGGTTGAAACCACGCACCGATGGGTGAGCTCTTTCGCCGCTCCTCCCCCGGCTTCCTGATCTGCGCTCATCCCGTTCATTTGCGGATTTCCCCCTCCGGCCAACGGCATGGCTCGGGCTCAGGCGGGGAGCACGTCGGATTCCGTCGGACGGGCTTCCTCCGAGGCGAACTGCAGCCGCGCCAACCGCTGGTAAATCCCACCGGGTCGGGCGATGAGCTCTTCATGCGTTCCCGCCTCGGCCACCC
>JBGAPN010000305.1:0-6545 GCA_044221235.1 Limisphaerales bacterium | reverse complement strand
CCCCAGCAGCGGCACACCCTCGAGGTGATCGTCGACCGCATCGTCATTGCGGACGGGGTCCGCACCCGGCTGGTGGATTCCCTGGAGACGGCGCTGAAATGGGGAAGCGGGCAGATTCTCGCACTCCATCAGCCGCCCGGCGCAGCCCGTCCGGCCGGAACCTCGCCTCTGAGGCCGGACGAGTGGATTGAAACCCGTCATTCCACACTTCTGGTTTCGGCCGCGACCGGAAAATCCTACGAACCCCCGACCCCGCAGCACTTCTCGTTTAATTCGCCGCGGGGCGCCTGTCCGGTCTGCCACGGGCTCGGGCAGAAGCGGGTTTTTGATCCGGCATTGATCGTTCCGGACGACACCAAGTCCCTCGAGGAGGGCGCTGTGCATCCCTACCGGCGACTGGGGGGCAAGCGGATGGTCAGTTACTACAAGGGATTGCTGAAGGGCATGGCCGGGCACTATGGCGCGCCCATGGACCGCCCTTGGAAGGAGCTGTCGAATGATTTCAAACAGAAGCTGCTGCATGGGACCGGCGCCGAGGAGATTGCCTTTTGGTTCCAGCACGCCGGGTCACCGCGACAGACCCGCAAGGCCTTTGAAGGGGTGCTGCCCAATCTCGACCGGCTGTTCTCAGAAAGCGAAAGCGAGTTCACCCGCAACCGGCTCAAGGCCTACATGACGCTGGCCCCTTGCGATGCCTGTGGCGGACGCCGGCTTCGGCCCGAACTGTTGGCGGTCACCCTGCAGTCGGCTGGAGCACCCTTGATTCCACCCGACCGATTTTCGACGTCGCCACCGATTCCCGGACTGAACATCGCGGACTTTTGCGGGCTGCCCATCGCCGCGGCGGACGCGTTTCTAGCGGGCCTCGTCCTGACCGAGTTCCAAAAGCCCATTGCGCGTGACGTGGTCGCCGAGATCCGCAAACGACTGGGATTCCTGAACAAGGTGGGGCTGGACTACCTGACGCTCGACCGTGAGTCCGGAACGCTCTCGGGCGGGGAAGCCCAGCGCATCCGTCTCGCCACCCAGATCGGGGCCGGACTCATGGGCGTCCTCTACATTCTGGACGAGCCCAGCATCGGGCTCCATCAGCGCGACAACGACCGACTCCTGGAAACGCTGCGCCATCTGCGTGACATTGGAAACTCGGTGCTGGTGGTCGAGCATGACGAGGACACCATGCGAGCGGCGGATCATCTTCTCGACCTGGGGCCCGGTGCCGGCATCCACGGCGGCGAGATTGTCGCCCAGGGCACTCCGGCGGAAGTGATCGCCCACCCCAAAAGCATGACGGGCCGTTATCTCCGGGGTGACCTCTCCATCGAGATCCCACGCCAGCGGGTGAAGCCTCGCGCCGAAAAGGGTTGGCTGGAGATCCTGGGTTGCCGGGAGAACAACCTCCGGGATATCGACGTCCGGATTCCGCTGGGAACGCTGACCTGCGTCACGGGCGTCAGTGGCAGCGGCAAGTCCACGGTGGTGGATGACATCCTTCGGCGGGCATTGTTCCGGCAATGGTACGGATCCAAGGAACGCCCTGGCGCCCACCGTGAAATCGTGGGCACGGAGCTGCTGGAGAAGTGCGTGGTCATCGATCAGGCGCCCATCGGGCGGACGCCGCGGAGCAACCCGGCCACGTACACCGGAATGTTCAATGAGATCCGGGATCTGTTTGCCCAACTGCCGGCGGCACGGGTCCGGGGCTATGATTCCGGACGGTTCAGCTTCAACGTCCGCGGAGGGCGTTGCGAAAAGTGTGAGGGAGATGGCGTTCTGCAGATCGAAATGCATTTCCTCCCGCCGGTCTACGTCACCTGCGATGTCTGCACTGGACGACGCTACAACCGCGAAACCCTGGAAATCACCTACAAGGGGCTCAACATCGCGGATGTCCTTAATCTCACGGTCGACGAAGCCACCTCCTTCTTCCGCGCCGTCCCCAAACTGCATGATCCCTGTGTCACCCTCGCGGAGGTCGGCCTCGGGTACATCAAGCTGGGACAGGCGGCCACCACCCTGAGCGGGGGGGAGGCACAGCGGCTCAAGCTGGCGTCGGAGTTGTCCCGCAAGCACACCGGAAGGACGCTCTACCTGCTGGACGAGCCCACCACCGGACTGCACTTCCACGACATCGCCAAGCTCCTGGAAGTGCTGGCCAGACTCCGAAATGCGGGGAATACCCTGGTGGTCATCGAGCACAACCTGGACGTCATCAAGACGGCGGATTGGATCATCGATCTGGGTCCGGAAGGTGGGGCGGGCGGCGGCAAAATCGTGGTGGAAGGGCCGCCGGAGATCGTGGCCGGAAGCGAGGCCAGCCATACTGGCAAATACCTGAGGAAGGCCCTTCAAACCTGAGGACTGCGGCATCTCCCGCGGTCGCGGAAGAACTGCTCGCCAGCCGTTCCTGAATGTCCCAACGTCCCCACCACTCGATGGACTCCCTTTGTCTCGAACGGCGGGATCGCCCGGGATCGAAACTCCGCTCTCGTTCCACGGACCTCCCCCCCGCCACACCTCCACTTTTCACGCTGTTTCTCCTTTCATGAACCACTCTTCCTGCCCTGGGAATCCTGAACGCCCGGGTCCCCGGTTCCTCCGGGCCGCTCCATTGGCCTCGATGGCCGCCGTAATGCTCGCCATTTGTGGCTGCAAACGGGAGGCAGCGCCCCCGCCCCCGCCGCCTGCCGTGGTGGTGATGGAGGTGGCCGTCACCAATGTCCCCCTCGAAGCCGAAATCATCGGGCAGCTGGATTCCCCGCAAAACGTGGAAATCCGGGCCCGGGTGGAAGCCTTTGTGAAGGAAATGCCCTTCATCGAAGGAACCAATGTCCAGTCGGGCCAGCTGCTTTTCAAACTCGACGACGCTCCCTACCGGGAACGCCTCGCCTCGGCTCGCGGAGGTCTGGCCGAAGCCCAGGCCGCCCTGAAAAAATACCAGGCCGACGTCGCCCGGTTGAAGCCCCTGGCCGAGAAACGGGCGGTGCCGCAACAGGACCTGGACAACGCGCTCGCCTCCGTGGATGTCGGCGAAGCGTCCGTGTTCTCGGCGAAAGCGCGGGTTCAGTCGGCCGAACTGGACCTTTCCTACTGCGATGTTTACGCACCGACCAACGGATTGATCGGCGCCAAGCTGGTGTCGATCGGCGAACTGGTCGGCAAAGGCAGCCCCACGCTGCTCGCAACCATGTCGACGCTCGATCCCATCTGGATCTATTGCAACGTGAGCGAGGTGGGCCTCCTGAATGCCGATGAATACGCCCGGAGAACTGGCAGCCGGATCGCCGATGCGCCCGTCTCCCTGATTCTCGCCAATGGAACGGTCCATCCCCACAAGGGCCAGATCGTGTTTATTGACCGCGCTGTCGACGTGAAGACCGGCACACTGCGGATCCGCGCCGAGTTTCCCAATCCCCCGGTTCCGCCCAGCCCCTTCCCCGTGCTCCGCCCGGGCATGTTTGGCCGCCTCAAACTGGACCTCGGCAAGCGGGCCAACAGCATCCTGGTCCCGGAACGCTCCGTGACCGAATTGCAGGGCAAGAGCTTTGTCTGGGTCATCGGGGCCGACAACAAGGCTTCCCAGCGGCCGCTGACGGTGGGCCAGGCGTTCGATGGGAGCCTCCTGGTGCTGGAGGGACTCAAAGCTGGCGAGCGGGTCGTGGTGGAGGGCATCCAGAAGTTGCGGGACGGCGCGGAGGTGAAGCCCATGACGCCCGAACAGGCTGCGGCCCTGATCCAGCAGGCGGAGGGCGAACCCAAACCGGCCGGCGAGGCGGGCGGCAAGCACGGCAAGGAATAACAGCCATGGCCGACTTCTTCATTCGCCGCCCGATCGTCGCGATGGTGATCGCCATCCTGACGGTCATTGTCGGCGCCATTTCGCTGTCGAGGCTGCCCATCTCCGAATACCCGCCGGTCAGCCCGACCATGATCCAGGTCACCACGACCTATCGCGGCGCTGCCGCCGAGGCCGTGATGGAGTCGGTCGCCACCCCGATCGAGTCCAAGGTCAACGGTGTCGACAAACTGCTCTACATGCAGTCGTACAACGCCAACGACGGCAAACTGACCCTGAATGTCTACTTCGATGTCGGCACCGATGTCGACATCATGCAGGTCAACACGCAGAACCGCGTGGGACAGGCCGAGGCGCAGCTCCCCGAGGCCGTCAAAAAGGAGGGGGTGATCGTCAACCGCTCCAGCCCCGACATCCTGATGGTGATCGGGCTCTACTCCCCCAAGGGAACCTACGACGCAGTCTTCCTCGGCAATTACTGCGACATCAACCTGGTGGATGCCATCAAGCGCGTGAAGGGCGTCGGTGACGTGAAGAACTTCACCGCCCAGGACTACTCGATGCGCGTCTGGCTGCGGCCGGACAAGCTGGCCGTCCTTGGAATCACCCCCCAGGACATCCAGAACGCCATCAAGGAACAGAATGCGCAGTCACCCGCCGGACGCATCGGAGCCGAGCCGGCCCCGCCCGGACAGGAAAAGCAGTTCAATGTGCGTGCCCTGGGGTTGTTGAAAAACCCCAAGGAGTTTGAGGAGATCATCATCCGCTCCAATCCCGACGGCTCGCAGGTGAAGATCAAGGACGTCGGCCGTGTGGAACTTGGCGCGCAGACCTACGACCTCCGCGCGCGACTCAACAAGTCACCGGCCGGGGCGATCGGCATCTACCTCGCCCCCGGCGCCAACGCGATCGAGACCGCCGACAACGTGAAGCGGATCCTGGAGGAGGCGAAGGCCAAGTTCCCGCCCGACATGAACTATGATGTCGCACTGGATTCCACCCTGCCGATCAAGGCCTCGATGGAGGAAATCGTGCACACCCTGTTCGAGGCGGTGATCCTGGTGCTGGTCGTGGTGTACGTGTTCCTCCAGAGCTTCCGGGCCACCATCATCCCGATGTGCACGGTGCCGGTCTCCCTGTTGGGTGCGTTTATCATGTTCCCGGTGCTCGGCTTCAGCGTCAACGTGCTGACCATGTTCGGCCTGGTGCTGGCCATCGGCATCGTGGTGGACGACGCGATCGTGGTGGTCGAGGCCGTGCAACATCATTTGGAACACGGCAAGGATCCGGTGGAAGCCACGCGGCTCGCGATGAAGGAGGTCTCGGGGCCTGTGGTCGCCATCGGACTGGTACTGTGCGCGGTGTTCGTGCCGGTGGCCTTCATGGGCGGCGTGACGGGACAGCTGTACAGCCAGTTCGCCCTGACCATCGCCGTCGCCGTGGTCTTCTCGGTGATCAACGCCCTCACGCTCAGTCCCGCCCTCTGCGCGTTGATGCTGAAGAAGCCCACTCCGGGCAAGGGTCCCATCGCGGTATTTTTCCGCGGCTTCAACACGTTCTTCGACTGGCTGAGCAACACCTACGGCAGCATGGTCGGCGGCCTGGCCCGCAAAGCCACCCGCTCCATGTTGCTGCTGGTGGCCGTGGTGGCCGGAATCGTCCTGATCGGCAAGGTGGTCCCCGGCGGATTCATTCCCGACGAAGACAAGGGCTACCTGTTCGTGGCCGTCGAACTCCCCGAGGGCGCCTCCCTGCAACGCACCGACGAGATTCTCAAGCAGGTGGAAGGCATCGTGGGCAACACGCCGGGAGTGAAATCGGCCCTGGGATTGGCGGGAATGAACATTCTGAACTCGCTGAACTTCCCCAATGCCGCGCTCATGTTTGTCGGCCTGGAACCCTGGGAAGAGCGCAAGGCTCCGGAACTGCATGCCAGCGCCATCGCCCGCGAATGGACCCGAAAATTCCAGACCATCCCCGGGGCGCGGGCCTTCGCCTTCGGTCCTCCCCCACTCCCCGGATACGGAAACGTCTCCGGTTTCTCCATGCAGTTGCAGGACCGCACCGGCGGCAGCATCGAACAGCTGACCGGATATGTGACCCAGCTCACCAAGGCGGTCTCGCAACGGCCGGAAATCGGACGCCTCAGCACCACCTTCAACGCCGCAACGCCGCAGGTGAAGGTGGAATTGGACCGCGAGAAGGCACGAACCCTGGGCGTCACGGTGGACAGCGTCTTCGCGACACTCCAGACCTACCTGAGCGGCCTATACGTGAACGATTTCGTCCGCTTCGGACGGGTGTACAAGGTCTTCCTCCAGGCGGAACCGGAGTTCACCAGCCAGCCGGACGACATCGGACATTTCTATGTCCGAAACAGCAGCGGCGGCATGGTCCCGCTCAGCACCCTGGTCAAAATCTCACAAATGAACGGCCCGAACTTCGTCACCCGGTTCAACCTCTACAATTCCGCTGAGATCATGGGGGCCCCGGCTCCCGGCTACAGCTCGGGTCAGGCCATGAAGGCCATCGAGGAGGTCATGAAATCGATGCCGGCGGGGGTGGGCTACGAGTGGTCGGGTCTCACACTGCAGGAGAAGAAATCAGAGGGACAGGCCCCCATCATCTTCGGCATGGCGGTCCTGTTTGTGTTCCTGTTGCTGGCAGCCCAATACGAGAGCTGGGGGCTCCCCTTTGCCGTGTTGCTGTCCACGCCCACGGTCATCCTGGGCACCATGGTCGGCATGTG
>JBGAPN010000304.1:0-6563 GCA_044221235.1 Limisphaerales bacterium | reverse complement strand
TTGCTTCCGGTCCGGTGGGGATTCTCCCAGTTTTGGCGCGTGGGGTGGAAACTGCGGACGCCCGGCGGAGAACGGACCTCCAACGCGATCCTGACTTCGGTTTGGGGCGGGATCCTTTGCTATGCAGGCTACCGCTTCTGGTCGCGCGAAAGCCTGGGATTGGCCGGTTGGTTTCTCCTTCTGTTGGGTCTTCCGCTGCTGGGATCCGGCGTGTTGCTCTGGTTCAAACGCGGATGGGCCCGTTGGCCGGCGGTCATCGTGTTCGGGATCCTGGTTGCCGGTCAGGCGTGGGGTTGGGCCACCAAGGGATTCGACTTTTGGCGGACCTTTCTGTTGGTGGCACTGGCATGGACCGGCGTGGATGTCTTCCGGCATTTCTCCCCGCAGTCGCTCGCGCGGGCGGCGACCGCGGAGGCGATCGAGGCGGGACGGAATGGACCCATGATTTCCCTGGCCCTGCTGCTGCGGCGGCCGCGATTCCTCGATGTCAGGGGACTGGCCCGTTATGCGGAAGACGCGTGGGGCGGGACTTATTCCGTGCTTCCAGAGGGTCGGGAGGCCCCGAACCTCCAGGATGAGGCGGAACCCCGGTGGGTCGGTGGCCGTTCGCCGATCTTTTTCATCTGGACTCCCGACGGCCTGTTCATGGTGCACAACCACGACCAGCCGTATTTCGAGAAGACCCCGGAATTGGCCCGCCGCATCCCCGACCTGCGGCTCCGGCGGATGCTGGAAGACAACCGCGCCTGGCTGGCAGTCGACCTCATGGTGCCGCGGGATGCATTGCGGGAACGCGAGTCCTACTATCCCGTGGTAGCCCGGTTGATTGGGGCTCTGTCAGGACCCGAGTGTCAGGCCATCTACCGGCCGGAGACCCAGGAATTCAACCATTGGGATGATTCCCTGGAGGACAAACTCCGGGGTGGCGATGTCCTCAGTCTCTTTGCGGAGCCAACACGTCTTCCGGTGATTGAAGTTCCCGACAATGACCCCCGGATGAAGGAGGCGGTCGCGGAGGCCCGCCAACGGTGGCCGGAATTCGTGGAAGCCTACCAGTCACGGCGCGGTGAATTGTTCTCCGTGAAGGCACCGATCTGCGCGGGGAACAACACGGAGTTCATCTGGGTCCAGGTCGATCAACTGGAGCCGGAGACGATTCGTGGCCGCCTGGGCAATGATCCGGTGGACTTGGAAGGAATGCGGGAGGGAGATCCCGTTTCCGTGCCCGTGTCGGTGGTCAATGATTGGGCCTTCCTGCATGAGGGACAGGCGCATGGAATGTTTACCGTGAAGGTGCTCCAGGCCGTGCAGGAGGAAGCCCGCACGGGTTCGCCTCCGACCTGATCGTTCGACGGACATGAAATCACAGCAGCTCCGCCTTTTCGAGACGTCCCGACCGTTGGTGGACCGTTTTGGACCGGCGTTTTTCCGCCACCTGCCCAAGGTCCCCGGCGTGTACTGGTTCGCCTCGGCCGACGGTCGTTTGCTCTACGTCGGGAAGGCACGGGACCTCCGCAAGCGCCTGGGGTCCTATCGTCGTCTTGAAGGTCAGCCCTCCAAGACGGTCCGAATGGTCCAGCAGACTTCGTTCATCCGCTGGGAATCGTGTGTCACCGAGGCGGAAGCGTTGCAGCGGGAGGCCGAACTGATCCGCACCTACCAGCCCCCATTCAATCGGATCGGGAAATGGAGCGGGGGGCGGAAATGGATCTGGATTCTGCCCTCGGCCGACCAGATTGAGTTCCGGCTGGCCGAGGATCCTCCCGCGAACGGCGGCTCCGACCTCCTTTCCGGCCAGCCCTTCCCGCATTCTGCCGGACGATTGTTCTCAACGCTGCTCCGGCTGCTGTGGTGGGCGACGGAACCGGGGCGCCCGGTCCTGGCGCTGCCGCGCCCGCTGCTGCAGTCCCCCGGCCCGAAGCAGTGGGTCCTCCCGACGACGCAATCGGCGGAGTGGGTACCGGCCCTTCAACTGTTTTTGCAGGGAGATGCGGTGCCCCTGATGGAGCAGATTTCCGCGCCTCGATCCGCCGCAGCGTCGCCCTTTGAGTCGGCATTGTGGTCGGCGGATCTCGAGCGCCTGCGCGACGCGCTGGTTCCCGAGCTCCAATTGGAGGAGGAATGCCCCTGAGCCGCGACCATCCGCAGGCCTGGGTTCGCTGTCGGACGTTTTCCCTTGGGTTCGGCGTGATGCTCTCTTTGGGGCAACTCATTGGGGCGCAGCCTTCACTTCCCGCCGCCACGACCACGGCTCCGGCGGCGGAATCCGAACGCACTCCCCATTTTTGTCGGGACATCGCTCCCCTCATTTACCACCGGTGCAGCGGCTGCCACCGGCCAGGGCAATCCGCACCGTTCAGCCTGCTCAACTACGCCGATGTCCGGAAGCGTCTGGATGACATCCGCGACGTCACGGCGAACCGGAGCATGCCGCCTTGGGCCCCGGAACCCGGTTATGGACACTTTGCCGGGGAACGGCGTCTGACCGACTCCGAACTGGCGATGCTGCAACGGTGGATTGCGGCGGGAGCCCCGGAAGGAAATCTGTCGGACCTGCCTCCGCCGCCCCGCTGGGATTCCGAATGGCAGCTCGGGACTCCGGATCTCGTGGTGCAGGTTCCTGCCTATACGCTGGGCCCCGACGGCCCCGACCTCTATCGGAATTTCGTTGTCCCGATCCCGACGGATCGGCTGCGTCATGTGCGCGGAGTGGAATTTCGCCCGGGCAATCCGAAGGTAGTTCATCACGCCTTCTTCCAGATCGACGAGACTCGTCGCGCCAGGAAACTGGCTTCCCGGCAGGATCCCCCGGGGTACGACGGTATGGAATCCCCGGAAACGGTCGTGATGCCCGGCGGGCAGTTGCTGGGGTTTCAACCCGGCAAGGCCCCGTCCTTCTCTCCCCCCGGATTGGCCTGGAATCTTCAACCTGGGACCGACCTCGTGCTCCAGGTCCACATGAACCGGAGCGGACGGCCCGAAGTGGTTCAACCCTCGGTGGGGTTTTACTTTACCGATCAGGCCCCCACGAACCGGTGTTTTCGACTGAAGCTGGCTGCCCTAACCCTCGACATTCCCGCCGGTGCTACGAACCACCGCGTATCGGAGCGATACACGCTTCCCGTCGACGTCCAGGCGCTCCGGATCAGTGCGCACGCCCATTATCTCGGAAAGGAGTTGTCCGCCTACGCGGTCCTGCCGTCCGGGAAACGGGAGGAATTGATTCGGATTCGGAATTGGGACTTCAAGTGGCAGGGGGATTACGGGTACGCGGAACCGGTGTTCCTTCCCAAGGGCAGCGTGATCACCCTGGACTACACCTATGACAACAGTTCGGCGAATCCGCGAAATCCATACTCCCCTCCCCGCCGGACGCGCTGGGGCCTGGAATCCCGCGACGAGATGGGTGAGCTCACCCTCCAACTGTTGCCCGCCACCCTCCAGGATTGGCAAATCCTGGCCCGGGACTACGCGCGCTACTACCAGGGAGTCAGTCGGCAGTACTTCGAGCTTCGGGCACGGGAAGATCCCAAAGATGCCCTGGCCCAGCGACGTTATGGGCGAATCCTGGCCGGCGAGGGAAACTTCTCTGCGGCCATTTCCCACCTGGAGGCCGCCATCCGGTTGGAACCGGATGCCGAGGACGCGCATGGCGACCTTGGCGGCATCTTCCTCAGGCAGAATCGATTAAACGATGCATTTAACGAATTCAAAACCGTCGTTCGCCTCAATCCAGACAATGCGGAGGCCTACGGAAGCCTTGGGGTTTTATCGTTGCGATCCGGACAACCGGACATCGCCCGTACCTTCTTTGAGCGGGCCTTGGAGTTGAATCCGCGGGACACCGTGGCGCGGCAGAATCTCGAGGCCCTCCGTCGGCCGCAGCCGTGACCTGGGTGACGCCCGGATCCGTCGATCAAACGTTACAAACGCCACAATTCCGGTTTTCTTGCCGTTTCGTTCGTATTTCAGGGTCCATACCCCAAATGGGAATGGGATGTTCCTTGAGTGCTTACGGGTAGCCTCAGTAGGCTCAGCGTGATTCGTGACGGCAGTCTTCCCTTCCTCCCCGTGTTCTCCCCTGAAACGGGACCCGAGGAGGCGGCCCGTCGTTCACGACCAATAGGATCGTCGTCATATCTATGAAAAAACTCACTCTCTGTTCCTCCGTGGCTTTGATCAGCGCACTGGCAGGGATGCACACCGCGGCGCAGACGGTCATTCCGCCGTCGACCAAGGTCTCGCCCGACACCTCCAAGCCGGGCTTCCTGTGGCGGGTGTTCCTGAATCCGGCGGATCAATCCAATACGTCTGCCCGTGCTCAAGCGGCACTGAGCGGCGCGTTGCGGGATGCCGAAGGCAACCTTCTTCCGAACCTCGCGGATCCGAACGCCCAGGGCGTAGCGCTCGCCACGGTCCCGGCTCCAAATCCGGAGAATGCCTTTCTCCAGTTTGATATCGCCGGGTCGATCAACCTCAATCAGTCCGAAGGGGGTGGAGCCGGTAACTTCCCTGAAGACGGCCAGATGCCGGGTGTCCCTGGAACGGATGGTTCCTCGGACGGCATTTCGGTCGACATGATCACCTACATCGAGCTTCCCGTCGGTGTGGTCACCATGGGCGTGAACTCGGATGACGGCTTCGTCACCCGTGCCGGTGATCTTCTGGACGCCTTCCGCGGAATAACCCTCGGAGGCTACGAAGGCGGCCGTGGCTCTTCCGACACCCTCTTCACCTTCACGGTCACCGAGGCGGGTGTGTATCCCTTCAAGACCACCTATTACGAAGGCGGCGGCGATGCCAACGTGGAGTGGTTCACGGTCAACGGCGACGTCAAAACCCTGGTGAACGACACCGCCAACGGCGGGTTCAAGGCCTACCGGGCCGTCGCCAATGCCGCTCCGCATGATCCGTACATCAAGTCGGTCGCGCCGGCGCCGGCTCCCCGGCAGGTCAACCAGGTCTTTGCCAGTGTCACGGTCGTGCTGAATGACGGTGACAACGTGGCCATTGATGACAGCACCATCGACCTCAAGATCGACGGCGTGCCCGTCACCACCAAGGTGCGCAGCGGCAAGACGGTCACCTTGACCTACACTCCGACCACCATCCAGTTCCCGAGTGAAAGCCACACGGCCTCCCTGACCTTCAAGGGCGCCGGCGGGTTCACCCGCACCGAAAACTGGACGTTCCGGAACCTGAAGAACGTGATTCTTCCGCAGCCGGTGCTCACCGAGGACTTCAATTCGTATGCCGAGGGAACGCTGCCGACGGACTGGGTGGCCACCAATTTCACCGCCCAATGCGACGATGAAAGCAATCCGGAGAACCAGCGGTCCAATACTTACATGAACTGGGCGGTGATCTCCACCGACACCATGCCGATGATCGATGACGCCGGCATCAATGAAGTGAACCAGACCGAGAAGGTCAACGGTGTGCCCCTGACGTTGGAGATGCTCCGCTCCGGCATGGTGATCTATGCCGAATCGGACAGCCGCTGCAACGGCGATGCCCGTCAGGAAGTCATTGATGGCAATCTGCCCGGACCCCATGGCCAGACCCAGTTCATCGTTTCCAAGCCGTTCAACCTGTCCGCAGTCAAGGATCCCGTGCTCTCGTTCGGTTCCGGCTACATGCAGAACCAGGACAGCTACGGTGGGCTGGAGTACTCCGTCGACGGCGGAACGACCTTCCTCCCTATCGTGATCTATCTCGATGAGGCGGACATCACGGTGGCAGCCGACGGCACCACGGACGGTGTGACGACCCTGACCCGCATTCAGGGTGACACCTCGGTCTGGGTTGAAAACGGTGTGGTGAAGGGCCAAGCCTACGGCGATGCCCTCAAGGCCCCGATCAACGCCAGCATCGGCAACTACATCGCCCCGCGCGTGAACGACAACGGCACCGAAGGAAAGCGGGTCGAAATCTTCCGCCTGCCCGCCGCGGCCAACAAATCGGACGTCCGCCTGCGCTTCTCGGCCACCGGTACGGACAGCTGGTACTGGTACGTCGACAACATCAAGTTCTACGACATCCCGAGCACCACGACCCCGACGGTGTCCGTGCTGTCCTCGTCGACCCTCAACGGCGCCTTCACGGCGGATACCACGGCCACTGCGGTGGGAACCGACAAGTTCGTGGTGCCGATCAGCGGCAACGCGAAATACTTCCGCATCGACGGTGCCTCGACCATCAAGTCGGTCACCCAGGACGGCAACAACGTCGTTCTGACCTACTGAACGGACCGGGGTAAAACCCGACCCGAGTAGAAACAAGACACCGGCACCAGGGACCACCTTGGTGCCGGTTTTCTTTTTCCCGGATCGTAGCCGACGAGGGAACGAGACGCTGACTGCTTCGCCCCGGCAAACTCCACCGGCGAAGAGCGCAAGTTGAGCGCAGGGATTCCAGATGGCGTGTCCTCCCGTCCACGGCTACGGGTAGTCGACGAGGGAACGAGACGCTGACTGCCTCTTCCCAGCAGACCCAACCCGCAAGCCTGCAGGAATCCCAGATGGGGTGTCCTCAACTCCCGCGGGCGACCGCCTCCAATTCCT
>JBGAPN010000303.1:0-6790 GCA_044221235.1 Limisphaerales bacterium | reverse complement strand
CCCTGCACGGACAATCGCCTCCGCACAATTGGCCACGTGGGTGAGCGGAATCGGGTTGGGACCTCCCAGATGCAGGAACACCCCAAAGGTGTCAATGCCCACTCGACCGGGAATGACTGCCTTGCCGGGCCCGTAAACGGTGCCGGGCCGCACTGTGACGTTCTCGAGCCCGTATCGCGTTCCATACTCAGCCACAAGCAAATCCTGCTTCAGCTTCGCGTAGGCGTAGGCATCCCCTCGGTCCTGCGGACGTCTCTCGACGGGACCGTTTTCGTCAAGCCAGTTCCGGCGCGGGTTGTTGCGGTTGGAATAAACCGCGAAGGAACTGACGTTTACAAATCGCCGGATCGTCTTCTGGCACCTCGCGGCCTCGAGCAGGTTGCGGGTGGGAATCACCACATTCATGACTGCGCCCGGAAATGACTTTCCCGTGGCCCCGACGGCGAGGTGATAGATCACCGCAACCTGGTCGCAAGCCTTCGAACAATCTTCCCGGGAAAGCAACGTGCCTTGAAGGATCTCCAAGCTGGCGCCGTGTTTCGTTGCGAGGGACTTCAGATTCGAGACGCCACGGGACGAGCGAACAAGGCAGCGGATGCGTTTGAAGCCAAATTCGAGGAGCACTTCCAGGACATGAGGCCCGATGAAGCCGCTGGCGCCCGTGACCAGAATCAGGTCGGAGCACTCGATTATCCATCGATTTGTTAGGTCCTTCGTCAAGCGCCGCGGCTGAGAGTTTTCGATGATTTGGGGTTGGAAGCAGAGATTTGAACAGGGGACTGGCGAGCCGGGAATGGCGTCGTCGCTGAGAGCTTGTGACGTTCCTGGTCCACGATATCGCCATGTCTTTGGAGTCGAACCGCGAGATTGTAGAGAGGCGGTACTTGAATCGATTCAGTGGATACTTCCAGATGAACCCTTGAGCCGTGTGCCCGGAACCGTTCCTTGAAGGCCTTGAGGCCCTCCTGCTTGGATCCCTTTTCGGGGTTTATACGGACACCCACAAAATCATAACGTTCCACGGCAAGTTCCCGGAGCATCTGGATGGCCCGCCATTGCAGAAGGTTTGTGGCACCGGTGATGGTTTGTGCCGCACTTCCCCCGTAGAGATAATAGGCGCTATAACGGCTGTAGGGTATCACCGCGCACCCCTGCAGGATTCCCTGGTGCGTGGCCACCATGACGACCGTATTGCTTTCCAGAGTCGCAACAAACTTCCGGAGGGCGGAAAAAGTCATGAAACCCAAACCAGACCGCTGAAGGGTCTCGCGGATCAGTTGGTGGACTGTTTCGAGGTGCTGCAATCCCGAAGAAACCTCGACACCTTTGTTGATGGCATTGCGAATAACGTTCCGATGCTTGCCATGGAGGTTTGCCCATAACGTCTCCTCTGACTGCTTGAGGTCGAGGATGTAGCTGCCATAGGGTGCCGCATCCGCCCCGGTGGGATAGGTACGGAAAATACTGTTGGTTGTTGCTGGGATCACTGCGGCGATTCCGAGGGATCGGAAATGGGCCATCGCGCTCTCAAGGAAGGACTTTTCCGAATCCACCGCGAGGTCCGCCTCCCAAGGGATGGTCTCCACCCGGAAACGGACGAGCTTGAGAATGGTTTTATGGACAATCGTGTAGGGAAGGACACAACGGAGACGGCCCGCGTCATCAAAACCGCCCAGCCAGCCGTACTCATCCCCGACGGATTTCAGAAAGGGCTCGGAGGCATAAATGGGCAACCCCGGATGCCATTGGATGGGTATTGGGCGTGCCTGGAGGAGGGGCGGCATGGGCAAGTCTTCCGTAATCACTCGCACCGGCTCCGGGCCTGCGACAACGTTGCAATGGGAATCCCATGCGCGCGGAGCCAGTCCAGGAACTTCATCACTGTGTCCCCATCCACCAGATCCTTTGTGTGGCCGATAGATACAATGGGTTTGTAGGTATTGGGAGTGCGTTCGTCCTCCCGGAGGACGATCTGCATCATGCGCGTTAGCTCCGCAAAGGTCATGCGGCAGAAATCGAACTTCATGGGATAGTACCAGCGGAGATAATCCAGGAAACGATTGGTCTTTTGCGACCGCGCTCCCGAGGGCGCCGCAGTGCCGCCCCCAGGACGTCCCTTGCGCTGAAGACCGACTCGCTTACCGGTCAGCATCCGCCAGAACGGCACCATTTCCGTGAAGATGGGAAGCTCCACCAGCGGGCCAGTGGGATCGGCTACATTTACATCCCGATCAAAGCGCCAGTGCCAGCCGTTCGCGGCGGCCGGCCGGTAGTCCAAGCGATGCTGATGCTGCACCCCGCCCTTGAAGACGGACGAATCGGCCTGGAGGCCATGGCGGGCCAGGACCCTCGCCACGGTGGCGGTGGGCTGAAAGAGCCAGTTTCCAGCACGAAACGAAGCGGGGACAAACGCCGGGTCACCGACAACCCGGCGCAAGTATTCAATTCCCCGCTGGACGATCTGCTCAATGCGCTCCTCCGGAAGCAGGCAGAGGTTATATTCCGAGTAATCGAGCATCCAGCTGCCATTCTTACGATGCGCGTTGTACCACTGCGGATGAAGGTGTAGGGCAATCTCGTGACCCTGTTGATAGAACCCGCGAACCTGGGCTTTGACGTCCCCGATCGCCGGGTCGGCTCCGGCCACTTCCAGGATCTCCAGTTCCGCCGCTTCGACAAAAACTACCAGAGGAGCTCCAGCCGCGTCGAAGACCCGCTTCAGCTCCAGGGCCGGCTCAAAAATCAATTCGCGCAGAGAACCCTGGCCGTTCCCGTAAATCTCATAATCCACTGTGAAGATGCACTCTAACATGCGAGGGAGTGGGGCTAAAGAGACAAGCCATTCACCCGCCGGCGCTGGTCCTCCGTAAACTCATGATAGAGGGGCAGAGTCAATGTCCCGGCCGCCAAATGCCGGCCGTTGACAAAATGAGGTCCTACGCACTCCGGAAGGCGCCAATGGGTTCTGATGAGGAGCCCCTCCCGCTCCAGCCGGGATTTCCAGCGCTCGCGGTCCCTGACGAATGCGGTGAAGCCTTGGGGACACACGCCTTCCGGTAGGTGGTCGGTCAGCGGGGTGATGCCCGGACCCCTTGCCGACCAGTCAAGCCAGAACTGATAGTCACTCCGCCGTCGCTTCACGACTTCATGGACGTCCAGGCGACTGAGACGGCGACGGGAAGCTGGAGACATCGGCAACAGCGTGAGGGGTATCCGGGCAGGGCCTGGGGTCTCCGGTTGGACCGATAAACCCTCCCTCAGGTTGCCCCAGGTGAGCGCCTGGTGTTCGACTTTCAGGAGCGATTTTAGCCGTTTGAGTGCGACCAATATGCTCACCCAAAGCGCGGAATGGAATCGTGGCTGGAGGAGTTCCGCAGAGCGGTTGGCCCGCAAGCCGCCGCCGTCAAGGACGGGCAGGATCTTGCGAAAGCTGTAGATTGCCCAATCTCCGGTCTCGCCCGATCCCGCAGTCAGCAGGGAGTGCGCACAGTCCTCGATGAGCAACACGCCCTGCTTCTCGCACAAGGCCCGAATCCGTGCACGATGCGGCTGTAGGAAGCCGAAGTAATTGATAAACAAAGCGACCCGAGGACGATGGCGGATGAGATGCGCTTCAAAATGATCCGGATCAACAGTGGTATCGGGACCGACATCATACATTTCCACCCTGCACCGGGCGGCAAACGGCTTGAGCACTTCAACGCAAAGATAGGACGGAAGCAGCGCCACATCCGTGGGACAAAGCTTCATGGCGGAAGCGGCCAGCTTTAATGCGTCGCGCCCCATGAATGTCTTAATAATCCCGTTGAAGGGATTGTTGGTGGCAGTATTCAGCATCCGGAAGCGTCGGGCCCGGCCATCGCCTCGGCTCGGCCTAGGTGGTTTCAAGCCGGGTTTGCGATTTCGCCGCCGCCGGGGAGGCATCAGCCCGAAGTCCCCGGAACGTCACAACGTTCCGAACCAGCCTGCGAAGTCGGGACATGGCCTCCCGTTTCCGAAACGCGACAAACTCACTCGAGACAGGCCGTTCGACTCGCTTGACCATTGCCCAGAAATAGCCGGCAAAGAGATAGAGACCTCCCACCACGTAAGGAGCTGAACGCATTTCATATACGGAGCGAATCAACTGCCAAAGGAAGCAAACCCCGAGCACGTAGTCGTAGTATCCGCTCCAGTAATTCACCATCACACTTTTGTGCATTCCTGTGCCTTGTTTCCGATGATGGTGCGAGCATTTCTCGGTGAAGCAGCAGGTCTTCCATCCTCTCATCCGAGCCGTGGTCACGGCGACGAGGTCAATGCCACGTTTTATGGGGGTGTAGCCTCCGATGTCCTCAAAGCAGCGACGGCGGAACAATTGACAGGCGCCTGATACGTGTTCCTGGCTGACGAAGCGGTAATCATATTGAAAGTCTCCTTCACGGAATGGCGTGCCGGCGACCCCCAACCCTTGGTCGGCGGCAAACTTGCCCATCAAGAACTCGAAGTAATCCGGCTCGAACGTGATGTCTGCATCCAGGTTCCCAATGATCTGGTAATCCAGATCCCTCAACCGGGAGTATCCGGCGTTGAAGGCATGAACCTTGCCCGCGAAATGCCGCTCCTTGCGCTCGGGTGTGCGCACCAGTTCGATCCAATTGTGGATCGCCATGTACCTTTGGACGATTTCGTCCGTACCATCCGTGGATCCGTCGCTCACAATCACCCAGCGAAGGGGACGCACGGTCTGGGCGACTACGGACTTGATCGTTTCCTCGATGAAGCTGGCCTCGTTTCGGGCCGGCGTAATGAGGACGTATCGCGGTAAAGGCATGGCTGCGAAGAGCGGTGAGTCCGAGGACTGATGTCGTTGGCCAGGGGTCGCCGGACTGAAGAGTGACCAGTGGCGAGGGGATGACCTAGACTGAGGTAGAGTAGGCGGATGGGAGAGTAGGGAGTCTGAAGGCCGCAAGGGCGGGGCTCCGTGGACGACCTTCAGTGATCCGAAGTCACAGGACAACCGGGCGACGCAGCCACCAAAACCTGACCAATCCGCGGATTCAGGGGTGGTTTTGGAGAACAGCCAGGATCCGGGTGGCGGTCTCGCCGTCCCACAGCGGCGGCACAGTGCCGGTCCGCTGGGGCTGGGCGAGGGCTTCCGCCAGATCCCGGGACAGCCTCTCCGGGTTGGTGAGGCGGTTGCTTCCCTGGGTTATGGTCACTGGACGCTCCGTATTGGGGCGCAGGGTGAGACATGGGGTACGGAAGAACGTGGTTTCCTCCTGGAGCCCGCCGGAATCCGTGAGCACAAGCCGGGCGTTCTGAGTCAGGCAGAGGGAGTCGTTATACCCAATCGGTTCGATGAGGTGAAAGGCGGAATCGATCGAAGGCATGAGGCCAAACTGGCTCAGCATCTTGCGCGTGCGAGGGTGGATGGGAAAAACGATCGGGACCTGGCGGCTGAGCTCCTTTAGTCCAGCCATAATCGATCGAAGTGTGGCCTCGTCGTCTACATTCGATGGACGATGCAGTGTGACGTAGGCGAAGCGATTAGGCTCCAGGCCGAGGCGTTTGAGGATGTTGCTTTGGCGTGCAGCGGGCAAATTGGTAACCAGGGAATCAATCATAATGTTACCCACCAGGCGTACTCGGGCCTCGGGGACACCTTCGCGACGCAAGTTTTCATTGGCGTCCTCGGAGGGGGTGAGAAGAAGGTCCGCTATGGCGTCCGTCACCAGGCGATTGATCTCCTCGGGCATGGTGCGGTCGAAACTGCGGAGTCCAGCTTCCACGTGGGCAACTTTGACGCCGAGTTTTGAGGCCACCAGGGTGCAGGCCATGGTCGAGTTGACGTCCCCCACGACGATCAACCAGTCGGGTTTATGCTCCAGCAGGACCGGTTCAAACCGCAGCATGATGTGGGCAGTTTGCGCAGCGTGGGAGCCTGATCCGACCTCCAGGTTGACATCGGGAGCCGGTATGCCGAGTTCGCGAAAGAACACTTCTGACATCTTCTCATCGTAGTGCTGCCCGGTATGGACGAGAACGGGATGCAAAGTGGGTGCCTTGCCGGCATCGTTGTGCCGGGCAATAGCCTTCATGAGAGGCGCGATCTTCATGAAGTTGGGACGAGCCCCGGCAATGAGCATCAACTTAAGAGGGGATTCAGGCATGGTTCGAAAAGAGTGTCACCACAGAGGCACAGAGACACAGAGAAGGGGACGAGGGATCTTGGCTCCCCATGCCGAAGCAACTTGGCAGTGCCCTTCGAAAGGGATGTTTTCTACCGGCCGAATGAAGTGATCTCTGTGCCTCCGAGCCTCGGCGGTGGATTCTGCCTTCAGTAGTGGGAAAGGATTTCTTCGAGATGGCGCAGAATGGTGTCGAGGGCTTCCGAGGTTCCGCTTCCGTCACTGGGGACACGATGGCGGCGCTGGATCAAAATCTTGCGGTCGGTGTCTTCCTCGGTCCGGATCATCGTCAATCGGCCTTCCCGTTCGAGCCATTGATCGACGGCACCCAGGGGACCACGGAAAATGCTGTAGACGGGAACACCCAGCGCAGCGGCTTCCCGATTCATGGTCCCGCCGCCACTGACAACCAAGTCGGACCGCCAGAGCAGGTTCAGGCCGTCGACCGCCTTTGGGGGGATGATCGTCCTCTGGCGGTCGAACCAGTGGGGCCAACGATGCTGGATCTCCTCCCCTTGGCGCTTATTGCGGGGAAGGAGGACCACTCGGACATCCGCCGTTTTTGTCGCCCGCTCCATGAACCGTTCGAAAAGACCTTCCGCTTCCGGATTGTGGTAGTG